>NZ_SOGF01000024.1:0-112970 GCF_004402355.1 Cryobacterium sp. TMS1-20-1
ATCACCAGCTTCACGGCTTCGTCTTTGTACTCAGGAGTGAACTCCCGACGTGTGTTTCCCATGTGAACATTCTCTCTTGTGAGGTGTCCAGTCAACGGGGGCAGGGCCATTCGGGACACCGGGGCGTGAAGCTCCTGCGCGAGGCGCTGATTTGGATTCGACCGGGCGTCGACTCACCCCGCGAGACCGACCTGCGGCTGCTGATCGTGCGGTCCGGCCTGCCCGAGCCCGAGGTCAATGGCCTGATTCTGGGCCGCACCGGAGTGAAACTTGCCACCGGGGACCTGGTCTTTCGCCGGTACCGTGTTCTGCTCGAGTACGACGGCGGGCAGCATCGCACCGACGAGAACCAGTACCACTGGGACGTTGACCGCCTCGACGCGCTCATGGAGGAGACCTGGCGGGTCATCCGCATCAACAAATCCCACCTCCGCAATCCGCCCGAGGTGATCCGCAGGGTGACGGTGGCGCTCATGGCCGGCGGCTGGCGGCCGTAAGCCGAGAGCGCAAAAAGTGCCCGATTGAGAGGTCCAATCGGGCACTTTTTGCGCTCTCGCGAGGAAGGCGAGTCGCTATTCGCGGCCGGCGGAGACCCACTGGGGGTTGAATGACCGGCCGGCGACGACGCGGTCGGCGAGCACGTCCAGGCGCTCGACGTGCGCAGCATCGAGACGGATGCCCGCGGCCGCCAGGTTCTCATCCACGCGCTCAATAAACCTCGAGCCGGGGATGGGCGACACGTCAACCCCGAGAGCGCGACCCTTGTCATAAATCCACGCGAGCGCCACCTGAGCCGGTGAGACCCCGGCCTCACGAGCCACCGCCAGCACCTCGTCGAGCACCGGCTGGTTGGCGGCGAGAGCCTCAGGGGCGAACCGGGGAAACTTGTGGCGACCGTCGCCGTCGGTGAGCGAGGCACGGTCGAAGAGTCCGGTGAGCCATTGGCGCCCGAGCGGCGAGTACGGAACGAACCCGACTCCCAGCTCGATCGCCGTCGGAATAACGTGCCGCTCGACGTCCCGGCTGATAATGCTCCACTCAGACTGCACCGCAGCGATCGGGTGCACGGCCACCGCGCGCCGCAGCTCATCACCGGTCGGTTCGGACAAGCCGATGTGGCGAATCTTTCCCGCCTGAACCAGCTCGGCTAGTGCACCGACGGTTTCTTCGATCGGCACTTCGGGGTCGACCCGATGCTGGTAATAGAGGTCGAGGTGGTCGGTGCCGAGGCGGGCGAGACTCAGGTCGATCTGCTCGAACACGTAGGCACGGTCACCGCGGATGCCGCGCGCTCCGATGCCGCCACCAGAGAGGATGCCGAACTTGCTCGCCAGCTGAACCTCATCGCGCCGGGTAGCGATCAAGCGTGCGATGGTCTGCTCGCTCAACCCATTGCCGTAGACGTTGGCCGTGTCGATGAAGGTGAGGCCGGAGTCAACAGCATGCGTCACCGTGCGCAGGGCGTCATCGGGGTCGATGGGTCCGTAGACCGGAGTGAGCGACATGCCTCCGTAGCCCTGCAGGCTGACCGTGAGGCCGTCGCCCAGTGTGACTGCGGTCAGGGTGGCGGGAGTTGTACTCATTTGGTCAGGATAGCGGCGTGGCGACACGATGCCACGCGTATTACGTCACGCGAGAGCGCAAAAAGTGCCCGATTGGACCTCTCAATCGGGCACTTTTTGCGCTTTCGCGTGAGGGACTAAAGGAAGGGCTCGTCGATGAGGGTTTCGGCTCGCTCCCAGAGACGCGCCGCCACGGCACGGTCGCGGGAGGTGCGGGTGGCGGGCTGGCGCACGGGGCGGCCACGGGTGAGCAGGCGCGGGCCGAAGTAGTCGCCACCGTGGGCATCCGGGTCGATTGCAGCACGCACGGTCGACCAGGCGCCGTGGTGCTTGCCCTGCGCGCCGACCACGGTTTGCGCACCGTCGATCACCCGTTTGATCCGCGAGACGCTGTTGACACCGGGAATGGTCGGAGTCAGCCCCGAAATGGAATATCCCGGATGTGCAACCAGGGATTGCACCATGCCGGCGCCGGTCGCCCGCAGCCTCCGGTCGAGTTCGAATCCGAACACCTGCATGGCGATCTTGGATTGCGCGTACGCCTTCCACCCGTTGTACGTGGTGGCGAGCTGCAGATCATCGAGGGACGAGTCCATCAGTCGGGAAATCAGCGACCCGAGCGACACGACCCGGCTGCCGGGCGTGCGGCGCAAGGCCGTAAGGGTGCCGGCGGTGAGCGCGAAGTGGCCCAGAAAGTTCGTCGCGAAGATGAGCTCGTTGCCGTCGAGGCTCACCTGCCGGTCGGCAGACGGGTGCACGATTCCGGCGTTCAGAATCAGACCGTCGAGACGCGGCAGAGCACGCAGGGTCTCGCTGACCTCGCGCACCGACTGCAGGTCTGATACATCCAGCTGCAGCACAGAAACGGATGCCCCGGGCGCGCGATCGCGGATGGCCGCCGCGGCGGCATCCGCTTTCAGGGTGTTGCGGCAGGCCAGAATGACGTGCGCGCCAGCCCCAGCGAGTTGCTCACTGGTGAAATAGCCCAGGCCCGCGTTGGCGCCGGTGACCACGAAGGTCTTGCCGCTCTGGTCGGGGAGGGAGCGCGGATCCCAGGTCACGTTGCTGACCACACGGTTCCCACAGCGCGGCGCCGAACGATCACGACGCCCGGATCGGTGCATGCGCGGTCGGCGGGTGCGGCACCGGGTGCGTCGCAGCGGGCACAGCGGGCACAGCAGTCTTAGCGGGCACAGCGGGCACAGCAGCCGCAGCAGTCGCAGCGGGCACAGCGGGCACAGCGGGCACAGCAGTCTTAGCAGTCACAGTCGCCGACCCAGCCGGAAGCCCGGCCGCAGCCCCAGCGGCGCGTCCCACCACGACCGGCTCGCCGCCGGCGATCTTCACGTGGTGGTGGATCACCTCGGCGATGATGAAATTGAGGAACTTCTCGGCGAAGGCCGGGTCGAGGTGCGCTTCTTCGGCGAGCCCGCGCAGGCGATCGATCTGCATGAGTTCACGCGCCGGGTCGGCGGCCGGCAACCCGTGGGTGGCCTTCAGACGCCCGACCTGCTGGGTGAATTTGAACCGCTCGGCCAGCAGATGAATGAGCGCGGCGTCGATATTATCGATGCTCTCGCGAATGCTGTGCAGCTGGTCGATCGCAGCCGCGTCGGCTTCTGGGGGTAGTTCCTCGTGTACGGCCATGGTTTTACGATAATGCATGCTGCCCGCGTCAAACGGATGCCGCCGCCTCCCGGCCCCGCACCCCAAACCACCCGAGCCGCAACCGTTTCTGCGTGAGCAGGATGCCCATGAGCACCAGCAGCGCCCCGGTCGGTTCGTGCCAGGAGAACGTTTCGGTCAGCACGAGCACCCCGAGAATAACGCCGACGACGGGTGTCACGTAGGTCACCGTGGACGCGTTGGTCGGGCCCCGCGCGCGCAGCACGTTGATGTTCCAGATGTAGGTGACTCCGGTGCCGAGGGCACCCAAAGCCAGCAGACACAGCACGATCGGCAGCGTCAATTGCACCGGGCTCCAGGCCAGCACGGGAGTCAGCAGCAACATAATGCCGCCGCCGATGCCGATATTGAGAAAGGCGAAGGTGCTGCCGGCGATCGGCCGGCCGCTCAGGAAACGACGCGTGTAGCCATAGGTGAAGCCGTAGCTGACGGCCGCGCCGAGGCAGGCGAGCTGACCCCAGAAGTCGCCGGTGAGCGAGGAATATTGCCACGGGCCGATGATCACGACGACGCCGAAAATGCCGAGCATTACCCCGGCCACCTGGGCGCGCGCGAGCTTCTCCACCCGAAACGCCAGCGTCGCCAGGAGCGCCGTCATGATCGGAGTGACCGCGTTGTAGATGCTCGCCAGGCTCGACGAGACGTACTGTTCGGCCCAGGCGAAGAGCAGGTGCGGAATCACGCATCCGGTGATCGCAATGACCAGAAAGTGCAGCCAGACCACGCCTTCGCGCGGCAGCACCGGCCCGTTGTTCACCCGCGGCCGGTTCACGAGCACGATCAGGCCGAGGGTGAGTCCGCCGAGCACGAGTCTGGACCAAGCGACCTGACCGAAGCTGACCCCGTCGAGCGCGATCTTGATGAACAGAAAGCTGGAGCCCCAGATCAGCCCCATACCGAGAAATTGCAGGGTGACGAGGGTCTTGCTGGCGGCAGGCTGTGGGGGCACGGTCCGAGCCTATAGTGGGCGTCGGCGCACCAGCGCCCCGCCGAGCTCAACGTCTGAAAAGCGCCGAAGAATGGCAGCGGATGCCGCACCCGGCCGGCGGGAATTCCCGCCAATCGGGGATCAACCGCCGCACAATTCGGTGATTTTCAGCGCGCCGAGCACCTCGTGGAGGGCACGAACGCCCCCAGGCCACTACTGCGAGGTATCGGCCCCGGCATTTCGTTCCGCGTCAAAGCCGGCCGCCGCACGGGTCGAACCCGGCGCGGCTCCGGGCGCCGCCCCCGGCAGATCCGGCGCGCTCCCGCCGTTCACGCTGCTGCGCACGCCGCTCTGCGGGCCACCGCCGCTGATCGTGCCGCCCGGCCCGGCCTTGCGCAGGCTCCGATAGGACACGAACCGGGACTCGAATGCGGAGAGGCGGGCCTCGAGTCCGGCGCGAACGGCCGGCCACTCATCGGCGAGGATCGAGTAGACCGCGCTGTCCCGCCAGGTGCCGTCGGCGCGGGGGCGATCCCGGCGGAGGATGCCCTCAAAGGTGGCTCCGATACCGAGGATGGCGGCGCGGGAACGCTCGTTGATGGCATCCGCTTGAATTTTGACCCGGCCGAAACCATTGTCGAAGGCGGTGCCGAGCACGAGCAGCTTGGTCTCCGCGTTGACGGCGGTGCCCCAGACGCGGGGGTCGTAGGCGGTCCAGCCGAGGTGAATCGACTCGTTGACGACATCGATGTCGCCGAGGGTCGTGGTGCCGACGACGTCGCCGTCGTGCGCGCCGCCGAGCAGGCGCACCACGTAGGGCAGACTCTCCCACTGAAAGTAGGTGTCGGCCCATTGGATAAACCCGTCCACGTCCCGGCGCAACGCTGCCGGGCCACCGCCGAAGCCGGCGGCGAACACCTCGGGGCGAGCGATGGCGCGGTGCAGGTCGGGCAGCACCGCGCTGCCGAGCGGTTGCAGCTGCACAAAACGACCGGTCAGGGTCACGGAATGGGGTCTCAGGGCGCTCACCCGCCCAGTGTGGCAGGTCAACCCCGAAACGGGTAGCGGCTTTAGTCGATCAGGTCGTGCCGCACCACGATGGCTTCACGGCCCGGGCCGACGCCGATCGCCGACATGCGCGATCCGCTCATGGCTTCGAGCGCGAGCACGTAGTTCTGCGCGGCTTGCGGCAGCTCCTCGAACGTGCGCACACCGGTGATGTCCTCGGTCCAACCGGGAAAGTTCTCGTAGATCGGCACGGCGTGGTGAAAGTCGCTCTGCGAGACGGGCACCTCGTCGACGCGCACGCCGTCGACCGAGTAGGCCACGCAGACCGGAATCTCGGCCAGGCCGGTGAGCACGTCGAGCTTGGTGAGCACGAAGTCGGTGACACCGTTGATGCGGGCGGTGTACCGGGCGATCGGGGCGTCGTACCAGCCGCAGCGACGCGGACGACCGGTCGTGGTGCCGAACTCGAAACCGTTGGCGCGCAGGTACTCGCCGGACTCGTCGAACAGCTCGGTCGGGAACGGCCCGCTGCCGACGCGGGTCGTGTAGGCCTTGACCACGGCGATGACGCGGTCGATGCGGTTGGGTGCGATACCGGAACCGGTCACCGCGCCGCCCGAGGTGGCGTTCGACGACGTGACGAAGGGGTAGGTGCCGTGGTCGACGTCGAGCATGGTGGCCTGGCCCCCCTCGAACAAGACGGTCTTGCCGGCCATCAGCGCCTGGTGCAGCAGCAACGCGGTGTCGGTGACCATCGGGCGCAGGCGTTCGGCGTAACCGAGCAGCTCGGTGACGATCTCCTCGGCCTCGATGGCGCGACGGTTGTACACCTTGACCAGCATGTGGTTTTTCTGGTCCAGGGCGCCCTCGACCTTCTGGCGCAAAATGTTCTCGTCGAACAGGTCCTGCACGCGGATGCCGACGCGGTTGATCTTGTCGGCGTACGCCGGGCCGATACCGCGCCCGGTGGTGCCGATCTGGCGTTTTCCGAGAAAACGCTCGGTGACCTTGTCGAGGGTGCGGTGGTACGCCGTGATGACGTGCGCGTTCAGGCTGACCTTGAGCCGGGAGACGTCGACACCGCGCTCCATCAGCGCGTCGAGCTCTTCGAACAGCACCTCGACGTCGACGACCACGCCGTTCGCGATGACCGGGGTCACTCCGGGGCTCAGGATGCCCGACGGCAGCAGGTGCAGCGCATACTTCTCATCACCGATGACAACGGTGTGTCCGGCGTTGTTGCCGCCGTTGAACTTGACGACATAGTCGACCCGGCTACCGAGCAGGTCGGTGGCCTTGCCCTTGCCCTCGTCGCCCCACTGGGCTCCGATGAGTACGATCGCGGGCATTTAGTCTTCTCCTCGAATAACGAAGGCTTCGGTCGGCGGCGCCGGGTCGAAGCCGGGGCTGCCGGTGTAACGGGCTCCGATGATGTCAATGGCGCTCGCATCGGCATCCGTCAAAAAAGCGGTGAGACGGATGACCTCGTCGGCCTCACCGATCTCTTCGGCACCGCGGCGCAGCGCGAACAGGGCGCGAAGCACCCCGCGGTTGGGTTCGTGGCGCCACGGAATGGGGCCGTGGCCGCGCCAGCCGGCCTTGCGCAGGGCGTCGAGTCCGCGGTGATAACCAACCCGAGCATAGGCGTACGACTCGAGCACACGGCCCTCGGAATGGGTGGCATCGGCCAGCTCAGCCCAGGCCAGCGGCGACGTCGGGTGCACCTGCACCACAGCGGCGATCTCGCTCCACGCGGTTCGGCGAAGGGCCTCGAGCACCTCCGGTTCCGCGGGAAGAAGGGTCTCGGGCTCTGAAATCAAATTGTCGCCGGTCACACTGAATCCTACCAAGACCGCAGGCCGCCGCTTTCGGTGCGCTGCCGCCCCTGTCTCGTGACCGCGCCCCATGTCTCGCGCCCGCCCGACATCGCGTGACCGCGCCCGATATCGGTGGGAGCTACGTACGGTTGCCGTAGCGAGCACCCACATCGGGCGCGCTCATGCACGCCAGACTGCTGAACGGATGGGCCAGGCTACGCTGGGCTCTGCTGCCGGGCGGCGACGCGCCAGCCACCGTTGACGAACAGATAGGTGGTCGACATGTTCAGTTCGGCCACCACCTCGCCGCGCCGGGCAATTGCTTTGTAGACGACGACACCGGCGTGCTCGCCGAGGCGAATGATGGCGGGTTCGTGAATGCCGTAGCTCTCCCACGGCGCCGCCTGATCAAAGTAGGCGGTGACCTGGTCGCGCGTGATGACAGCGCCCGGCACGATCATCAACCCGTCGTCGGTCATTTCGCGCTGGTAGTAGGCGCCGCCCGTACCGCCCAGAATGGCCTCCCATCCGGCGTTTTCTTCGTGCAGCAGGCGGGCGGGTAGATCGTCAGTGATCGCAGTCATACCGTCACGCTAGCCCCAAACCGTCACCGAATGAAGGAAAAATCAGAACCGGTGCTGAACCACCCAGGAATGCATGGTGACGGCCGCGGCGGCCGAGGCGTTGATCGAGCGAGTCGACCCGAACTGGCTGATTTCGACGACGGATTCCGCGGCGGCGATGGCCTGCTCCGACAGTCCGGGGCCCTCCTGGCCGAACAGAAGCACGCAGCGCTCTGGGAAGCTGAAGGTCTCGATGATGACGCTTCCTGGCACGTTGTCGATCGCGATCACCGGCAGCGCCTCTGCGGCACACCATTGCACGAACGCGGCGACATCCGTGTGGTGCAGCACGTGCTGGTACCGGTCGGTAACCATGGCACCGCGCTTGTTCCAGCGTTTGCGCCCGATAATGTGCACGGTGTCGGCGCCGAACGCGTTAGCGCTGCGCACGATCGAACCGATGTTCATGTCGTGCTGCCAGTTCTCAATCGCCACGTGAAACGGATGCCGGTGCTCATCCAGGTCAGCCACAATCGCGGCCATATTCCAGTAGCGATACCGGTCGATCACGTTGCGGGTGTCGCCGTGCTCGAGCAGCTCGGCGTCGTACCGGTCTTCGCTCGGCCACTCCCCCGGCCACGGGCCGACCCCGTAGGTGGAGCGTTCGGGGGAAGAGCTGTCGACGGCGAAGGTGGGGGCGGCTGGTTCGATCACTGCTTAACCGTAACCCGCCGGCCGAACCCAGATTCGGGCTTTCGGTGTGCCTAAATTTCGGCTAGGGTTTCGGCATGGCTAAAACGGATGCCCCCGCTCCCGATCGCGTGCTCGCCCAGGCTCCCACCACGGTCGCCTCCAGCCGCCTGCTGTGGCTGCTCGGACCGGCCCTCGTCGCCGGGGTCGCCTACCTCGACCCGGGCAATGTCGCGAGCAATATGACCGCCGGAGCCCGTTACGGCTATCTGCTGGTCTGGGTGGTCGTGGCCGGCAACGTGATGGCCTGGCTCATTCAGTACCTCTCGGCCAAGCTTGGGATCGTCACCGGGCAGAGCCTCCCCGAGATTCTCGGGGTGCGCATGAAACGGCCCACCGCGCGGCGGCTGTATTGGATTCAGGCCGAACTCGTCGCCATGGCCACCGACCTCGCCGAGATCATCGGCGGCGCGGTCGCCCTCAACCTGCTGTTCAACCTGCCGCTGATCTGGGGCGGCGTGATCACCGGAACCATCTCGATGATCGTGCTCATGGTGCACTCGCGGCGGGGACCGCGCATTTTCGAACGCGTCATCATCATGCTCATGCTCATTATCACCATCGGTTTCACGGCCGGCGTCTTCGTCTCCCCACCCGATGCCGGCGGCGTTCTCGACGGTCTGGTTCCGCGCTTCGAGGGCAGCAACTCGGTGCTGCTCGCCGCGTCCATTCTCGGCGCGACGATCATGCCGCACGCCATCTATGCGCACTCCTCGCTCACCCGCGACCGATTCCCGGAATGGCAGGGCGTGGTCGCGACCCGCCGCCTGCTCTGGGCCACGAAATGGGACGTCACGATCGCGATGGCCATCGCCGGAACGGTGAATCTGGCGATTCTGCTGCTCGCAGCATCCGCTTTGCAGGGTGTAGACGGAACCGACACGCTCGAGGGAGCCTATGCGGCACTCAAGGACACGCTTGGACCGATCGTCGCGACGCTGTTTGCGGTGGGACTGCTCGCATCGGGGCTCGCCTCAACCTCGGTCGGCGCCTATGCCGGGGCCGAGATTATGCACGGTCTGCTGCACGTGCGCATTCCGCTCTTGTTGCGACGGCTGGTCACGCTGATTCCGGCTCTGCTCATTCTGGGCGTCGGATTCGACCCCACCCAGGCGCTCGTGCTCAGCCAGGTGGTGCTCTCGTTCGGCATTCCGTTCGCGCTGATTCCGCTGGTCTGGCTGACGGCGCAGCGCGGCCTGCTCGGCACGTTCACCAACCGCTGGTTCACGACCGCCGCCGGTGTAGTGTGCGCGCTGGCGCTGGTCGCCCTCAACGTGCTGCTGCTCGTACTCGTCTTCACCGGAGCCTGAGTTCACCAGAGCGTGAGCGGTTACCCTTAAAGCGATATGACCTACACGACCGGCGCCGCCGAGGACTACCTCAAGACCATCTACGCCCACACTGAGTGGCAGAGCGACCTGATCACCCCGTCGGCGCTGGCCGTGCGACTGGGGGTGGCGCCGTCATCCGTGACCGAAATGGTGAAGAAGCTCGCCGCGAGCGGGCTCATCACCCACGTTCCGTACGGGCCGCTGGCGCTGACGGATGCCGGCCGGCTGCGCGCGACCGCGGTCGTGCGCCGGCACCGCCTGATCGAGGCCTGGCTGGTCGGCGAAATGGGCTACGACTGGGACCAGGTGCACGACGAGGCTGAGATTCTTGAGCACTCCATCTCGGATCGGCTGCTCGAAGCGATCAACGCCCGGCTCGGATTTCCGACGCACGATCCGCACGGCGATGCGATTCCGGCCGCCGACGGCTCGGTCGTGCGCGAGCCGTCCGTGCTGCTGGCCGAGGCCGCGGTCGGGCACGCCGGAGTCGTGCTGCGCATCAGCGACCGCGACCCCGCAGTGCTGCGCGAGCTCGCCGTGGATCTGATCGGACCAGGCACCGCGTTCACGCTCGCGGCGCCGTTGACCATTGTGTTAGCGGATGGCCAGAGCCGGCTGGTCACGCCGGCGGCTGCGGCGTCGATCTGGGTCACCGCCTGAGGCGCTGGCCAGCTTTCGGCAGTTTCGGCCGTCGTGCCGGCACGGGCGATTTCGGGTGGGGCCGCAGCATCCGCTTCATTGCCTCAGATGTAACCGAGGCGAAACCTCGCGCAGCTAGGCTGAGAGTCGACATGAAGGAGCGCCCGATGGCACGACGCGACGAAATCGAATGCTGGCTCACCGACATGGACGGTGTGCTCGTGCACGAGAATGAGGCCCTCCCCGGGGCCTCCGAACTGCTGCAGCAGTGGACGGATTCTGGCACCCCGTTTCTGGTGCTCACCAATAACTCCATTTTCACGCCGCGTGACCTGAGCGCCCGGCTGCGTTCGAGCGGGCTGAACGTGCCGGAGGACCGCATCTGGACCTCGGCGCTCGCGACGGCAGACTTTCTTAAATCGCAGATGCCTGGTGGCACGGCGTTCGTGATCGGCGAGGCCGGAATCACCACTGCCCTGCACGAGGCCGGCTTTATAATGACCGAAACCGCTCCCGACTATGTCGTGGTTGGTGAGACGCGCAACTATTCGTTCGAGGCCATCACCAAGGCGATTCGGCTAATTCTGGGCGGCGCACGGTTCATCGCGACGAATCCGGATGCCACCGGACCGAGCAAAGACGGCCCGATGCCAGCGACCGGGGCAATTGCGGCGCTTATCACCAAGGCCACCGGCATGGAACCCTATGTCGTCGGCAAGCCCAACCCCATGATGTTCCGTTCCGCGATGAACAAGATCGGCGCGCACTCCGAGAACACCGGCATGATCGGAGACCGCATGGACACCGACATCGTCGCCGGCATCGAGGCCGGGCTGCACACGATTCTCGTAATGACCGGCATCAGCGACGAGGCCGAGATCAACCGCTACCCGTTTCGGCCAGACGAGATCGTGGCCGGGGTGCACGAGCTGCTCGTGACCGAACTGATCGAGAGCGACGAGCTCTAGCCCACCTCTCCCCAGACGGGTGATCAAGCGGATGCTCCCCATCTTCCGGGCTACAGGCGGGAGCAGCCCTCGCCCGCTCTGAGAAGGCTCCTGGAACAGGTGAAAAAATCCGGTGCAAATCACAACGTCGAGTTCGCCACCATCGCCGACCTGGCTCGCACCCACAAGCGGCTACTGCAAGACAGCTACTACGCCGGCGATTCTCTGCGGCTAACTCAAGTGTCGGTGCTCAGCGGCCTCGACATTCACGCCGTGCCCTAAAAGTTCGTCAAGAAATGGTCGGGCGTGCGCAGGCGCAACTCAAGCCCGGCTAGCGCGAAGGTTCGTGGGCACTGCGACTGGCAAAAACGCCTCTTCGTGGCATGGCAGCAACGTCGGGTCTGTCCCAGTAACCTGACAAACGTCTTTGCTATGGCCAGTTTTTCGCCTAGAAAACGGGAGCAAATCTCGGCTAATATGTGAGCATGCAAACCGTGTCGGTCAGTGAAGCGAAAGACAAACTCTCTGCGCTCGTCGAAAGCGTCGAAGCAACCCATGACGCTGTCGTCATCACACGCCACGGCAAACCGGCTGCCATTCTGCTGTCGCCGGATGACTTCGAGTCGCTCACAGAAACGCTGAGCTGGCTGGCCGACCCCCATCACCACGCCGAAGTCGCCGAAGCGGAAGCCGACATCGCGGCAGGCCGCACTCTCAGCCTTGACGAAGTGCGCGCCCAGTTGGCACGCCGATAGTGACCGCCCCAGGGCCCTTCGATGTGCGGCTGACCGGCCCCGCTGTGCGCGCCCTCGGTCGACTACCGCCCAAGCTGGCCGATGCTGTACTCCGATTCTGCGACGGCCCCCTGGCGGATAACCCGTTGCGAGTGACCAAGCCGCTCGGCGCCGAACTCGCCGACATGCGCAGCGGCTACGTCGGCATTGCCTATCGCGTTCTCGTCAGAATCGACGAAGAGACCCGAATCGTCCACGTACTCCGCATCGCGCACCGTGCCGACGTGTACGGCATCCGCTCGTAGCCACGCTCCGCGCCGCGCTAATCTAGACCCCGGGGCCGGCTCCCATGATGCTCATGCTAATCGGCTCAGCCGAGGCCCGGCTGGCGAAGCAGTAGAAGTTGCGTGGACCGTCGGTCCACTGGTCTTCGGTGATCGGATAGCTGCCCTGCATCTGCAGGTTCGGGTAGGCGCCGGCGGCGTTCAGGTCCAGAATTCCGGGGCTCGTGCACAGCAGGTTGATCTGCGCGGCCAGTGCGGCTTCGCCTGGAAAGACCGTGGTTGCGTCGCCGCCGAAGTCGCCTCGGAACACCAGCTGCCCCGTATGCGAAGCTGCGCAATCGACGACCGTGAAGTCTTCTTCCCACGGCGAGACGTAGGGTTCGAGGCATTCCCCGCCGAACAGGGTGTTCCACTCGTGCACGCCGGCCGGCTGTACCGCGGCAATCTCCGGCGTCGGAGTCGGCGTGGGAGTTGGTGTCGGTGTGGGCGAAGCGGATTGAGTGGGCGCCGCCACCGGAACCGGGCTCGCAACGAGCCGTTGGCCCAGATAGAACAGTCCAGCGAGAACGATGGCCGCGAGCAGTCCGACGGCGGTCCAGACCAGGCCGGCCTGGCGGGCACCGCCGGTACCCCGCCGGGAGCGGTGGCGGCTCGGCGGCTCGGTAGCTGTCGGCGCCGCGATCGGGATCGCGGCGCCGGCGATGACGGTCGTGGCGGCCGCAGCACCGCTGGCCGCAGACTCGGTGGCACCGAACGTGCCCGGTGCGGTCAGCAGCTCGGTCGGCTGATCGCCGACGTCCTCACCGGGCTGAGAGCGGATGCTCGCCGCCGGGCCCTGCGGACCAGCATCCGTTTCAGAACTGGGCAGGTCGACGGTCGCTGCGGGGACTTCGGGGGCGACGGGCGCCGGCTCGACGGCGGCAACCGGTTCGGCCTGTGCCTCAGCGGCGCGGTGGCCTCTTCGCCCGAGCTCGTCCGAAATGGGTGTGACCGGAACAATGGGAGCGGCGGCATCCGCATCGTCAGCATCGGACGCCGCCAGCGAATCGGCACCGGATTCCGCACCCGACGCGCCGACGGGCGTGCCGAGCTGCGACGCGAGCCAGTCGATTCCGAGCTCGTCGTCGTCTGGCGCCACTAGTTCAGCCCCAGGTCCTCAAGGGAGATCGCGGCGAAATAGGAGTAGCCGGCGGCTTCAATCACTTCACGGGCACCGGTGTTGCGGTCGACCACCACGGCGACGCCAGCGATCTCAGCGCCGATCTTGAGCAGGGCTTCGATGGCGGCGAGGGGCGACCCGCCGGTCGTCGAGGTGTCTTCGAGCACGATCACGCGCTTGCCGGCGAGTTCGGGGCCTTCGACCTGGCGGCCCCGTCCGTGGTCCTTCGGCTCCTTGCGCACGACGAATGCGTCGTAGTTGGCGCCACGGGCCACGCCCTGGTGCATGACGGCGGCGGCGATCGGGTCGGCGCCCATGGTCATGCCGCCGACGGCGACGACGTCGGGAACGTCCTGAATCAGGTCGAGCATGACCTGCCCGATGAGCGGGGCGACCCGATGGTCAAGGCTCACCCGGCGCATGTCCACGTAGTACGTAGCCTTCTTGCCGCTCGTGAGAACGAAGTCGCCGTGAAAAACGGCCTCGGCCGAGATGAAGTCGATGAGTTTCTGCCGCGTATCAGTCACGCTCGCCAGTTTAGAGCATGGCTCACAGCCCCCAAGAGACAAGGCGGGGCGGGATTTCCTGCGGGGTTGCGAGTTTTGATCGAGGAGCAGGTGACCCTGCCACCGCCGATCCCCATGAAGGAGTTCACAAGCGCAGCCAGTGAGGACGCAGATGGCTCGGTTTCGAAATCGGCCCTGCGAGGGGCGGATGCTCGCGCCAACCCCTCAACCTCACGCGAGAGCGGTAAGTGAAAAGACGAGGCGGTGGGAGTTAGAAGGCGCGCACGAGATTACGACGCTCGATCTGACGGTAGCCATCGCGGCGAACCTCAACGACGAGGGCGGCGATGGAGACAACGGCAACGGACAGGAGTGCGATGAGGATGAACACGAGGTGCCTTTCAGAGGAGATGGAGTGGCCCGGCACGGAGGCGACATTGCTCGTGTATGACTCTTTTAGTAGACCACCAGCAACCGTGCAGCACAATCGCTTTATGTTGCATGAACTGTTTAGGCTAACTACATGGACGTGCAACGACTCGAACTACTCCGCGAACTCGCCGACCGCGGCAGCGTCACAGCGGTCGCCCTGGCCACCCACCGCACCCCCTCGGCGGTCTCCCAACAGCTCAAGGTGCTCGAACGCGAAGCCGGTCTGCCGCTCACCCAGCGTCAGGGTCGCGGCCTCGTGCTCACCGACGCCGGCCGTGCCCTCGCCCGCAGCGCAACGGATGTCGCGGTGTCACTCGCGAAGGCGACCGCCCTCTGGGACGAATTTCGGAACCTCGCCACCGGCGAAGTCAGCCTCGTCACCTTTCCCACCGCCGGCCAGATGCTGCTGCCCGGCGTGATCAAGCACCTGAGGCCCGGCCTCGTGCTCAATTGCGCCGACGAAGACCCCGAACTGAGCGACTTTCCCGCGTTCACAGCAGAGTACGACATCGTGCTGGCCCACTCGATGAGTGGGCAGCTTTCCTGGGCCGGCCGCGGCCTGAAAGTGGTGCCGCTGATGACCGAGCCGCTGGATGTGGGGCTGCCGGTGGGGCATCCGCTTGCCGATCGCGCCTGGGTGCGTCCGAGCGACCTGATCGGCGAGACCTGGATCGGCGTGACCGACGGGTATCCGTTCGAGCGCATTCTGCACGCGATCGAGCAGGAGGCGGGCGCGCGGCTGTCGATGTCACAGCGGTTCGCCGACCTCGCCCTGATCGAATCGTTCGTGATCGCCGGGCTCGGCATCGCGCTGGTGCCGCGTTACACCTCCGGCGGCGGCCAGCCCGGCCGCCTCGTGCTGAAGCCCCTGCGCGGAATCGAATCCGAGCGCCAAATCGTGGCCCTCATGCGCCCCGACCGGGCCGAGCGCCTGGCCGTGCGCACCGTAATAGAAGCCCTGCAATCCGAAGCCGCAAGGGTGCAGCAGTCCCACACCGCCCACTAGGCCGCCGAGAGCGCAAAAAGTGCCCGATTGGAGGTTCCAATCGGGCACTTTTTGCGCTCTCGCGGGGAGGAACTAGTGGTTCTGGGGGAAGCCGAGGTTGATGCCGCCGTGGCTCGGGTCGAGCCAGCGGCTCGTTACGGCCTTCTCTCGGGTGAAGAAGTTGACTCCGGCGGGGCCGTAGGCCTTCGCGTCGCCGAACAGTGAGTTCTTCCAGCCGCCGAAGGAGTGGTACGCCACCGGAACCGGAATCGGCACGTTGATGCCGACCATGCCGACCTGCACCTCGTTCTGGAACCGACGAGCGGCCCCGCCGTCATTGGTGAAGATCGCGGTGCCGTTGCCGTACTGGCTCGCGTTGATGAGGTCGAGGCCCTCCTGGTAGCTGGCGACGCGCACGATCGACAGGACCGGTCCGAAGATCTCGTCGAGGTACACGGCGGAGTCCACGCTGACCTTGTCGAACAGGGTCGGGCCGAGCCAGAAGCCGTCGGCGTCTCCATCAACCTCTATGTCGCGACCGTCGATGACGACGTCGGCACCGTCCGCCGTGGCGATGTCGATGTAGCCGGCGACCTTGTCGCGGTGCACCTTGGTGATCAGCGGGCCCATGTCGCAGCCGCGCGTGCCGTCACCGACCGTGAGGCCCTTGACGCGCTCGGCGATCTTCGCGATGAGCTCATCGGCGACGGGCTCGACGGCCACAATGACGCTGATGGCCATGCAGCGCTCACCGGCGGATCCGAACCCGGCGTTGACGCCGGCATCCGCTGCCAGGTCGAGGTCGGCATCCGGCAGCACGAGCATGTGGTTTTTGGCGCCACCGAGGGACTGCACGCGCTTGCCGTGCTTGGCGGCCTGCTCATAGATGTAGCGGGCGATCGGGGTGGAGCCGACGAAGGAGATCGCCTGCACGTCGGGGTGCACGAGCAGTGCGTCGACGGCTTCCTTGTCGCCGTGCACGACGTTGAGCACACCGGCGGGCAGGCCGGCCTCGGTGAACAGCTCGGCCAGCCAGTTCGACGCACTGGGGTCTTTCTCACTCGGCTTGAGCACGACGGTGTTGCCGGCCGCGATGGCGATCGGGAAGTACCAGAGCGGCACCATCGCCGGAAAGTTGAACGGGCTGATAATGCCGACCACGCCGAGCGGCTGGCGCAGCGTGTACACGTCGACGCCGGTCGAGACGTTCTCGGAGTACTCGCCCTTGGAGAGGTGCGGCATGCCGAGCGCGAATTCGACGACCTCGAGGCCGCGAATGATCTCACCGAGCGCATCGGAGGTGACCTTGCCGTGTTCGGCCGTGAGAATTTCGGCCAGGTCGCCCTTGCGTGCGTTGAGCAGTTCGCGGAAATTGAACATGATGGTCTGGCGGCGAGCCTGGCTCATGTCGCGCCAGGCCGGGTAGGCGGCCTGGGCGACCGCGACGGCAGCGTCGAGGTCGGCCGTGCTCGCGAGCAATACGTTCTTGGCGACTTTACCGGTGGCCGGGTTGTAAACCGGCGCGGTGCGGGTGGAGGTGCCGGCGGCAGCTGCGCCGTCGATGTAGTGCTGAATGGTGGGGGTGTCGGTCATGGTGAAACGTCCTTCAGGGTTGAATTCGGTTAGGAAAGCAGGTCGAGGCTGAGCACCTCGTCGTAGATGGCGAGCGCCTCGGCAACTTCACCGTCGGTGACGACGCAGGGCGGCACGACGTGGATGCGGTTCTCCATAAGGAAAGGCAGCAGGCCGCGCCCGAGCAGCTCGGCTTTCACGCGGGCCATGACGGCGCCGCTCACCGGCTCGCGAGTTGCCGGGTCGGCGACGAGTTCGAGCGCCCAGAACACGCCGACCCCGCGCACCTCGCCAATAATCGGGTGCTTGGCCTGCAGGGCTTTCAGCCCAGGCTCGAGCACGTCGCTGCCGATGCGGGCCGCGTTCTCGACGATTCCCTCGGCCTCCATCGCGTCGAGCGCACCGACGATCGACGCCATGGCGAGCGGATGCCCGCTGTAGGTGAGTCCGCCGGGAAAGACCGTCTCGTCGAAGGTTGCCGCGATGGCATCGGAGATGATCACGCCGCCGGTCGGTACATAGCCGGAGTTGACGCCCTTGGCGAAGGTGATCAGGTCGGGCACGACGTCATAGGCCTGAAAAGCGAACCAGTGGCCCGTGCGCCCGAAGCCGCACATGACCTCGTCGAGGATCAGCATGATGCCGTACTTGTCGCAGAGCGCGCGTACCCCGGGCAGGTAGCCGACCGGCGGCATCATGATTCCGGCGGTGCCGGGAATCGACTCGAGCAGAATAGCGGCAACCGAGGCCACGCCCTCGCCCTGGATGACACGTTCGAGGTGGTGCAGCGCGCGAGCGCATTCCTCCTCTTCGCTGCTCGCCCAGAATTCGCTGCGGTAGAGGAACGGTCCGAAGAAGTGCACGTGGCCGCGCGCGTACTCGTTGGGAATGCGGCGCCAGTCGCCGGTGGCGACCACGGCCGCCCCGGTGTTGCCGTGATACGACTTATAGAGGGAGAGCACCTTGTCGCGACCCGTGTGCAGGCGGGCCATGCGCATGGCGTTTTCATTCGCATCCGCTCCCCCGTTGGTGAAGAAGACCTTGTTGAACCCGGCCGGGGCGCGATCGGTGATGCGCTGGGCTGCTTCGCCGCGGGCCAGGTTCGCCGTCGACGGCGCAATGGTGGTCAGCAGAGCGGCCTGCTCGGTGATGGCTTTCACGACAGACGGATGCTGGTGGCCGATATTCACGTTGACCAACTGACTCGAAAAGTCAAGATAGCTGCGACCATCGTGGTCCCAGACGCGGCAGCCGAGCCCGCCGGCGATGACGAGCGGCTTCAGCGCCGCCTGCGCCGACCAGGAATGGAACACGTGGGCGCGATCGAGTTCGCCGGTGCGCGCATTGAGACTCGGCGCCGAGTCGATGGATGCGGGGGAAACGGTGTGTGTACTGGTATCAGTCACGGATATCGCTGGCTTTCTATGTGGTGGTGGTGGTGGTGGTGGTTGTCGTAACGGTAAATTTCTGGAGGCCGGGCGACTCGCGCCGCCCGGCCGTTGTGCAGTAATTCGGGCAGTGTTAGTTGCCGCCCTCGTTGAGGGTGACCTCGGTGGGCGTCCAATCGGTGCCCATCACGTCGACGCCCTCGGCTTTCAGCTCGTCGAGTGCTTTCGTCACGTACTCGTTCGAGTACGCCGTGGCGGGCGGCTCGGCCGTGATGATGGTGGCGCCGGTCTCGTTCTTGGTGTTCAGGGCGATGTCGACGGTGTTGGCCCAGGCCGCGTCGTCGATCATTCCCACGCCAGCGGTCGATGGGAAGATCAGTTTGCTGACCTCGTTGGTCATCCACAGCTGGTGGCTCTCACCGAGGGTCGATCCGGCTGCCGTGACGATACCGGCGGCCTCTGCCGGGTTGTTGGCGGCGTAGATCCAGCCCTTGATCGATGCCTTGATGAATTTCACCGTGTTGTCGGCGTAGTCCGCGTCGCTCTCAAGCTTGTCGGCGTTGGCCCAGATGGAGTCCTGGAGCATCGCGGTGCCCTCGTCGTTCCAGTCGATGACGTTGAGTTCGTCGGGCTGAAAGAGCTCGCCGGTGTCGGGGTTGACGGTTTCCAGAACCTGGGCGTACTCGTTGTAGGTCATGGCCTGGGCCGCGTCGATGTCGCCGGCCAGGAACCCGGTCATGTCGAAGGCCTGCTGAATGAGGTTGATGTCGCCGAGCTCAACGTCGCTCTTCTGCATGCCGGCGAAGAGTTCCCACTCGTTGCCGTAGCCCCAGCTGCCGACGTTCTTGCCCTTGAGGTCGGCCGCCGTGGTGATGTTCTTGTCCTTGAAGGAGATCTGGGTGGTGGCACTGCGCTCAAAGATTTGAGCCACATCGGTGATGTTGGCGCCCTGCTCGATCGAGCCGAGCACCTTGGGCACCCAGGAGATGGCGTAGTCGGCGTCGCCGGCGGCGAGCACGTCTTGCGGAACGATGTCGGCGCCACCCTCGTCGATGGTCACGTCGAGGCCTTCATCCTCGTAATAGCCCTGATCGAGGGCGGCGTAGTAGCCGGCGAACTGGGCCTGCGCGAACCACTGCAATTGGAGGGTGATCGGGGTGAGGTCGCCACTCTCGTCACTCGAACTGGGCGTGGTGGGGCCGCTGCATCCGCTGAGCACCAGGGCACCGACTGCCGCGAGTGAACCGAGTGTGCCAAGCCATTTGATGCGATGTTTCATGACTGCCTCCTAGATTGCTGGTGCTGTGGTTGGTTCTGGGGTAATCGATTAGCTACCGGATCGACGGGTCACGAGCTTCTCCACGGCGAGAGCTGCGCAATAAAAGAGGAGTCCGAGAATGATCGAGCCGAGCACATAGGCCCAGGCCAGCCCATAGTTGCTGCTCGACGCGGCCGAGGTGATCGACTTGCCGAGGCCGCCGACCGGTCCGCCGAAGTATTCGGCGATGAGGGCGCTGATGACGGCGAGCGACGAGGCAATGCGCAGTCCGGTGAAGACGAAGGGCAGCGCGGTCGGCAGGGTGACCACCCGCGTCGCCTGCCAGCTCGATGCCGCATAGGCGCGCATCAGGTCGCGGTGCACCGGTCGCACCTGACGCAGCCCCTTGAGGGTGTTGAAGTAGACCGGCACGAACACGGCGAGCGCCGCGACGAGCTGCCTTGCGGTCTCGGCCCCGGCGCCGAACATCGTGTACAGCACCGGGGCGAGCGCCACGATCGGCACCACCGAGAGTGCGGCGACGACCGGCGCTGCCATCTCGTCGAACACGCGCGTGAGCGCTGAGATGATGGCCAGGAGGATGCCGAGGACGGCCCCGATCAGCAGCCCGATCAGGGAATTGCGGCCGGTGATGAGCATGCCGTCTGCCACGTTCGGCAGGTTTGCGGCGAATTCGGCGCCGATGGCGAACGGCGCGGGCAGAATGAACGCCTTAATGGCCAGCCCGGTGACGAGGCCCTGCCACAGCAGAATCACGGCCACCCCGAACACGATCGGGGCGAGCACGGTCTGAAGCACGGTGTTGTGGGCACGGCGCGGCTGGGTCGTTCTCATCGGGTCTCGACTCCGCGGGCACCGGTCGGAGCAGGCTCGTCGCCGTGCAGCAGCTCGCGTACCTCGCTGAGCGAGTGAAAGAAGCCCTCGTCTTCGCGCAGGTCTTCACCCCGGCCAGCCATGTCGCCGAGCCCGACACTGACAATCGAGCGGATGCGTCCGGGGCGCGGCGACATGACCACCACCCGATTGGACAGGAACACCGCCTCGGGAATGGAGTGCGTGACAAACACGACGGCCGCTTTCGTCTCGGCGCAGATGCGCACGAGTTCGTTCTGCATGCGCTCGCGGGTCATCTCGTCGAGGGCGCCGAACGGTTCGTCCATGAGCAGCAGACTCGGGCTTTCGGCGAGCGAGCGGGCGATCGCGACGCGCTGCTGCATACCGCCGGAGAGCTGGTCGGGATAGTGACTCGCGAAGTCGGACAGCCCGACCAGGGCGATCAGTTCGGCCGCACGCTGACGCCGGGCCGCCCGGCCCACTCCATGCAACTCGAGCGGAAGCTCGATATTACCGGCCACGGTGCGCCAGGGCAGTAGGCCGGCCTGCTGAAAGGCAATACCGTAGTCCTGGTCGACGCGGGCCTGCCGGGCCGGCTTGCCGAACACCTCGATGCTGCCGCTCGTGGGCACGTCGAGGTCGGCGACGAGCCTCAGCAACGTGCTCTTGCCGCATCCGCTCGGCCCGATCAGGGAAACGAATTCGCCGGGCGCGACCGTGAGGCTCACGTCGTCGAGGGCGGTGACGCCCGGGCCCTTGCGGGCGGCGAAGATGCGGCTGACGCCACGTATGTCAACAGCCGGCACATTAATAGCAGGCGTAGTCATGTCGGTCATTCCGCTGTTGGTCATATCGTGGCCTCTCCCCTGCGAAAACGACGAAGGAACAGGCCGATCAGACCCACAAAACCTGCGGCGACCAGGCCGACCAGGATCGATCCAAAGATGGGTGCCCAGGGCTTTCCTGGGTCGTTGCCGGCCGCACCGGCGTATTCCACGATGAGTCGGCCGATACCGCCGCGCAGCCCGATCGACACCTCCGCGACGACGCTGCCGATGACCGCGCTGACCGCGGCCAGGCGCAGGGCCGGCAGCAGATAGCCGACGCTGGCCGGCAAGCGCAGTCGCCAGAGGGTCTTCCACCAGCCCGCCGCGTAGCAGTGCATGAGGTCGACGTGATTGGCGTCGGGCGAGCCGAGGCCGCGCAGGGCGCCGATCGACACCGGAAAGAACGCGAGGTAGGAGGCGATCAGGGCCACCGACATCCAGCTCTCCCAGGTGAACTCGCCGAACTGGATCTGCGCGCCCCAGCGCCGAACCAGCGGGGCGATCGCGATCAGTGGCACGGTCTGGCTCAAAATGATCCACGGCAAAATCGCCGACTCGGCCAGCCGAAACCGCTGCATGAGCAGCGCGAGCGCCAGGCCGACGGCCACGCCGACCAACCAGCCAACGGCCGCGATGCCGAGGGTGAACAGCGACCCGTGCAGCACCGCCTGCCACAGCGGCAGAGCGGATGCCGCGCCGGTCACCGGATCGAGGACTCGCTCGAACATCACCCAGAGGTGGGGCATGGCGAGATCGCTCGTACGCGGCAGGACCGTGACGCCGCCGAGGATCACGCCGTCAGCCGGGCCGAAGGTCTTGTAGAGCTCCCAGATCAGGGCGAGCAGCGCGAGTCCGGCCAGGCCGAACAGGCTCCCGCGCAGGCGCGGGTGCACGACCGCCCGGCGGCGGGGTACGCGCAGTTTAGGCACTCCAAGCGCGCCGCGTGTGAGCGGGGCGGTCTGCTCGCTGGTGGCCGGCATCCGCTTGGCTATTTTGTGGCCATGATGGAATCGGTCATGGCCGGAATCACGGTTTCGCCGTAGACGCGCATCGTTTCTTCCTTGTTGTCGTGCTGCAGATAGCTGGCGAACTGGTCGACGCCGAGGTCTTTGAGTGCCTCGAGCTTCTCGATGTGGTCTTTCGCGGTGCCGAGCAGGCAGAATCGGTCGACGATCTCGTCGGGCACGAACGCGGCGTGCGCGTTGCCCGCCTTGCCGTGCTGGTTGTAGTCGTAGCCCTCACGGTTTTTGATGTAGTCGGTGAGGGCCGCAGGAACATTGGAATCGGTGCCGTACTTGGCCACGATGTCGGCCACGTGGTTGCCGACCATTCCGCCGAACCAGCGGCACTGGTTGCGCATGTGTTCCCAGTCCGAACCGACATAGGCGGGGGCGGCGACGCAGAACTTGATCGCCATCGGGTCGCGCCCGGCGTTGGAGGCTGCGGTGCGCACGCTCTCGATCATCCACTGGGCGACGTCGAGGTCGGCCATCTGCAGAATGAAGCCGTCGCCGACCTCGCCGGCGAGTTTGAGCGCGAGCGGACCGTAGGCGGCGACCCAGACCTCCAGGCTCGATCCGCGGCTCCACGGAAACTGCACCGTGGCGCCGTTGTATTCGACCGGGCGGGAGTTGGCAAGCTCCCGAATGACATGGATCGACTCACGCAGGGTCTTCAGCGTGGTCGGCGCGCCGTTGGTGGTGCGCACGGCCGAGTCGCCGCGCCCGATGCCGCAGATGGTGCGGTTGCCGTACATCTCGTTGAGAGTTGCATAAGTGGATGCCGTGACCGTCCAGTCACGAGTCGCCGGGTTGGTGACCATGGGGCCGACGATGATCTTGCTGGTCTCGGCCAGGATACGGCTGTAGATCACATAGGGTTCCTGCCAGAGCAGATGCGAGTCGAAGGTCCAGACGTGGCTGTACCCGTGTGCCTCGGCTAGTTTGGCCAGTTGCACGGTGCGCGCCGACGGCGGGTTGGTCTGTAGTACTGCTCCGAAATCCATATCTTCCCCCTTAAATCAGATACTGGCTCAGGCCGCGCTTGATGTAGCGGCCGTCACCCTTGGTGCCGAGGTAGGCGAAGCCGTCGACGACGACCTTGCCGCGGGAGATGACGGTGTCGACGTGGCCGTCGATCTCGTAGCCCTCCCAGGCGGAGTAGTCCATGTTCATGTGGTGAGTCTTATCGACACCAATCGAGGTGTGCCCGTTCGGGTCGTAGATGACCACATCGCCGTCAGCGCCGGGCTGAATCACGCCCTTCTGGCCGTACATGCCGAACATGCGCGCCGGGGTGGTGGAGCAGACCTCGACCCAGCGTTCGAGTGAGATTTTGCCGTCGACCACGCCCTGGTAGATCAGGTCCATGCGGTGTTCGACCGAGCCGATGCCGTTGGGAATTTTAGAGAAGTCGGTCAGGCCCATGTCCTTCTGACCCTTCATGCAGAACGGGCAGTGGTCGGTGGAGACCATCTGGATGTCGTTCGTGGCGAGGCTCTGCCACATGTGGTGCTGGTGGCCCTCGGCCTTGGCGCGCAGCGGCGTCGAGCACACCCATTTCGCGCCCTCAAACCCGGGAGCAGCGAGATTGTCCTCGAGCGAGAGGTACAGGTATTGCGGGCAGGTTTCGCCGAAGACGTTCTGGCCGTTGTCCCTGGCCTGAGCGATCTGGTCTACGGCTTGCTTGGCAGACACGTGCACTATATAGAGAGGAGCGCCGGTGAGGTTGGCGAGCATGATCGCCCGGTGCGTGGCTTCTTCTTCGGCCTGCCAGGGTCTAGTGAGGCCGTGGTACAGCGGGCTGGTGTTGCCGGCGGCGACGGCCTGCTGGACGAGCAGGTCGATGACGCTGCCGTTCTCGGCGTGCATCATGATCATGCTGCCGTTGGTGGCCGCGCGCTGCATGGCCTTGACGATCTGACCGTCGTCGCTGAGAAACACACCCTTGTAGGCCATGAACAGTTTGAAGCTCGAGACGCCCTCGTCGACGAGTTCGTCCATCGCGGTGAGGGAGCTATCCTGCACGTCACTGAGGATCTGATGAAAGCCGTAGTCGATGGCGCACTGTCCGGCAGCCTTCTGTTGCCAGGCGGCGTAGCGCTCGAGCACGTCCTCGCCGGCGTACTGCACGACGAAGTCGACGATGCTCGTGGTTCCGCCCCAGGCGGCGGCGCGGGTTCCGGTTTCGAAGGTGTCGCTGGCCTGGGTGCCGCCGAACGGCATCTCCATGTGGGTGTGGGCGTCGATGCCGCCGGGAATGACGTACTTGCCGCCGGCGTCGATGACACGGTCAACATTGCCCGCCACATCGAAACCGAGCAGGTTCGAGCCGGGCGCGAGCACGGCAGCGATTTTCTCCCCGTCGATCAGCACATCGGCGAGTCCTCGGCCCGTGGCATTGACCACGGTGCCGTTCTTGATCAAAGTCTTCATGGCATCCTCTTCGCTCAAAAGTGTCAGGGATAGCGGATTCTGCCGACCGGGTCGGTCGACAGAATCCGCAGTGCTGATTTAACTGCGCCGTGCGCTTTAAGGGGCGACGAGGGGCTCGTAGGAGTCGGGGCGACGGTCGCGGTAGAACTGCCAGTCGCGGCGCACCTCGCGAATGACGCCGAGGTCGAGGTCACGCACGACGATCTCCTCGGTGTCGGTCGAGGCCCGCTCGCCCACGTAGTTGCCCTTGGGATCAACGAAGTACGAGCTGCCGTAAAACGTCACGGCCTCGTCGCCAAACTCGGCCTCTTCGTTGCCGATGCGGTTGTTCGCGCCGACGTAGTACTGGTTGGCGACCGCGGCGGCCGGCTGCTCGAGCTCCCACAGCCGGTTGGACAGCCCCGGCTTGGTGGCCGAGGGATTGAACACGATCTCGGCGCCGTTCAGGCCGAGCGCGCGCCAGCCCTCCGGAAAGTGGCGGTCGTAGCAAATATAGACGCCGATCTTGCCGTACTTGGTGTCGAAAACCGGGTAGTCGGTGTTGCCGGGGCGAAAGTAGAATTTTTCCCAGAACTGGGGCAGGTGCGGAATGTGGTGCTTGCGGTACTTGCCGAGATAGGTTCCGTCGGCATCGATGACCGCGGCGGTGTTGTAGAGCACGCCGGGCTGTTCTTCTTCGTACATCGGAACGACGATGACCATGTTGTACTCGCTCGCAAGCTTTTGAAACCGCTCGACGATGGGGCCGGGAACGGGCTGAGCGTAGTCGTAGTATTTGGCGTCCTGCACGATGCCGAAGTAGGGGCCGTGAAACAGTTCCTGAAAGCAGATCACCTGAACGCCCTGGGCGGCCGCGGTGCGCACGAATCCCTCGTGCTTCTGAATCATGGATTCTTCATCACCGGTCCAGGTGGCCTGAGTGATCGCCGTTCGAACGATGTTTCTGGTGTCGGAGGTGGTGCCGTTACTCATGCTGTGCCTTCCACTTGCTTCGTTAGCCAATGACCGTAACGAACCGCGCTGTTCGTATTGTTATTATTTGACGTAAACATTTCAAATGTGTTTCTCTGTGTATCGCACGCATTAATCATCCTGTCGGCCAACGCACCCAGGGGCAAGGGCAATGCAGAACTTTATCGACGAAATTGAGCAGCGCACCCCCTCGGGGATCGCCGCGGCCATCGGGCGGCTGATCGCCTCCGGTCGCCTCGCACCGGGCGACCGCCTGCCCACCGTGCGACTGCTGGCCGGCGAGCTCGGCGTGAGCCCCGCGACCGTCAGCCACGCTTGGCAGGCGCTCTCCGCGGTCGGCCTGATCGTGTCGCGTGGTCGCGGCGGCACCTTTGTTCAGGATGCCGCGCCCAGGTGGTTGCCGGCCCGCAGCCAGTCCATGATCGGCGCGGTCGGTCCGGCACGCCTCGACCTCTCCCGCGGCACGCCAGACCCGCGGTTGTTGCCCGCGCTGGGGCCGGCGCTCTCCCGGGTAGCGCAGCGCGCGGAAACGCCGAGCTATCAGGATCTGCCCATTATTCCGGAGCTGCTCGAGGTACTGCGGACTTCGTGGCCGTACCCGGTGGAGACGATCACCATCGTCGACGGTGCCCTCGACGCCATCTCGCGCAGCCTCGATGCGGTCGCTCGCTTCGGCGACCGGGTAATCGTGGAGAACCCATCGTTCCCGCCGTTCTTCGACCTGCTCGACCAGCTCGGCCTGGAACGGCTGCCGGTGGCCGTCGACGAGCACGGCATCATTCCGGCCGACTTCGCCGAAGCCCTCAAGCTCGGTCCGGCCGTCGTGCTCCTGCAGCCGCGCGCGCACAATCCCACCGGCGCGTCGATGACCGTGCAGCGGGCCGAGGAACTCGCCCACCTGCTGCGCACAACGGCGGCCAGCGCCGACACCATCGTGATCGAAGACGACCACTCTGCCGAGATCAGCATCGCCCCCGACGTGAGTCTCGGCGTCTGGCTGCCCGAACGAACCCTGCACGTGCGCAGCTTTTCGAAGTCGCACGGCCCCGACCTCCGCATGGCCGCCCTCGGCGGTCCGGCCGCATTGATCGACCCGATCGTGTCCCGCAGGATGCTCGGCCCGGGGTGGACCAGCCGCATGCTGCAGACAATTTTGCACGACCTGCTCACCAACGGCGAGAGTATGGCGCAGATCAGCGAGGCCCGGCGCATCTACTTCGCCCGGCAGCGTGCCCTCGCCGATGCCCTGGGCGAATTCGGCCTCGACGTGATGCAGGCCGACGGTATCAACACCTGGCTGCCGGTGCAAAACGAACGGGACGCCATGGTGCGCCTGGCCGCCTCCGGCATTCGGGTGGCCGGCGGCTCGCCGTTTCTCGCAACCCCGTACCTTTCCAGCACCGGCGGACCCGCGTTCATTCGCGTGACCGCCGGGGCCCTGCCCGACGATATTCGGCCGGTGGCCGAGGCCCTGGCCGCGGCGGCGCATCCGTCTGATATCGTCGTGCACTCGGTGGGCGAACGCTGGTCGTAGCGCCCGAAAACCGCTCGTCTGGGCGTGGACGAAACGAGCGGGCTCGATCCGAGAAAGCGGCGCTGGCCAAGCTAGTGGACGGCGGCAAACATAATGTTTTCCTCGTCGGCATCGTCCGCGTCAAACTCTGCGACAATGCTCCCGTTCCTGGCAACGAGCACCCGGTCTGACAGGGCAAGGATCTCCGGGAGGTAGGACGAAATAACGACGACGGCCACTCCATCATCGGCAAGACCCCGGATAATTGCGTGGATCTCCGCAATTGCCCCCACGTCGACCCCGCGAGTGGGCTCGTCGATAATTACCACTTTCGGCCGAATTGTCAGGCCTTTGGCGAGAACGACCTTTTGTTGGTTACCACCGCTGAGCTCGACCAGCTTCGCCCTGGCCGGATTGAGCGTTCGGATGGCGAAGCGCTCTACGAAGCGCTCCCCCACCGTTTTACGCTCACGCGGCGTTGCCAGCAGTGGCAAACGACCTTGCGCGCTGATGTGCCCGAGGTGAATGTTTTCTACGATCGACATTTGGCTGAAGAATCCCGAAGCCTTCCGATCCTCGGTAATGTACACGATGCCATCCCGACGTGCCTGCCGAGGCGTTCGATATCGGACGGGCCTGCCGTCGAGCCTGATCTGCCCCCCGCCGAGACGACGACGTTTGCTGATTCCCGCGACGATCATTGCGACCTCACTGCGCCCGGCCCCGACCAGCCCGGCGATACCAAGAATCTGACCTGCGTAGACCGAAAACGACATGTTCCGTACCATGGGCAGGAGGGTGACGTTGTCAACTTCCAGGGACGGGATCGGTTCCGCTTCGCGGCCTGCAGGGTGACGCATGTACTCCACGTCTCGACCCACCATCATCCGAACAATTGATTCACGATCGAGTTCTGCGGTCGGACGAGTCGCCTGAACAACTCCGTCTCGAAGAACCGTCACCCGGTCAGAGACAGCCAGTGCCTCCTCGAGGTTGTGGGTGATGAAAATGATGGCCACACCGCGCTGCTTCGCCTGCTCCATGGAGAGAAAGAGCTGAACTTTCTCTTCCGGCGTCACGGATGCCGTCGGCTCATCCAGAATAAGAAGTTTCGCCTGGCGGTGGATTCCGCGGGCTATCTCGACCATCTGCTTCTGGGCTGCGCCCAGCGACGCGACGACGGCCTCTGGCCTGATATGAAAGTTGTGCGCCACCAGCAGGCCGCGCGCAGCGATATTCAGCGGTGACATCCGGTTGAACAACTTTTCGTTTCCGAGGAACAGGTTCTGCGCGACCGTCATCGTCTCCACAAGGGACGTCTCCTGGTAGACCATCGTCACACCGGCAGCGGATGCCTCCACTGGCGCCGAGTATGTTCGCGAGACCCCGTCGAAGAGAAGAGTCCCCTGATCGTGCTTCGTGACGCCGGCGATGATCTTGGCCAGCGTGGATTTGCCCGCGCCATTCTCGCCGAGGAGCGCATGGACCTCTCCAGCCCGAACCTCGAAATCTACCTCACGAACGGCATAATCCTGGCCGTAGATTTTGCTGATCCCGGTGAGTTGGAGCACCGGCACCGTTGCAGCCGGATAATCCGCTGCAGCGGGGTCCGTACCGGGCAGGAGCGTAGGCGGATCAAGACGTACCATGATTACAACTCTCCCAGTTCCAATAGATTTCCTGCGCCGCGAGCGGCAACGATCAGGCGGTCGCCGTCCTCGACGATCCCGGTGACCCCGTGTCTCGTCCCACCGACTCTGGAGTGAAAGCTGCGCTGCACGCGCCCGTCGCGCCCGAGTAGGAACACCAGCCCGTAGCTGCGAGCTGGTGCCCACGGCTTGAGAACTCCGAGTACCCGCAGCTGTCCCAGCTGCATGGGCTCCCGGTAGAGATTCTCCTGACGTAACCGGGGAACCGGCCATTCACCCTCCGCGACTTCGGAGATCAGGTCCTGGCACAGGCCCGGCTCATCAAGAATCAGTTCTGTGGCCCGATTCCTGACGAATGGCACAGACACCCACCACCCCTCTCGACCCGCTCGGATTCGCCCGGGGTAGAACGGTAGATTGCGCAGGACCACGGCTGGCTGGGCCTGCGGGTTGGAGAGGTTGCGCCTCTCGATCCGGTAGGTGAACGACAGCGAAACGAGCAGAGCACCGTCGTCGTCAAACGCGAGCCCAGAGGGCCAGGCGAGACCCTCGGCTATCGAGCGCGCCGATCGCGACAGCACTTCAACGATGGCGCCCGAACGATCGCCCTCGAGCAGCGAGCGCGCCCAGCCGGACGCACTGTGCTTTCTGGAACCGACGCTTGCGATGATTTGTCCAGGGACTCGAACTGCAAGATCGGTGACACACTCCCGGACGAGTTCGTCACTGCAATACTCGAGCACCGTGCCGTGAGCGTCGATCTCGACCAGTCCGCGACCATCGACGGCGGCAATAATGACGTCGTCCATCCGAGCCAGCGAACTCACCTGCCCGCCAAGATCCGCCAGCCGGCTCGCAGATTTCCCCTCAAGCCGCCAAAGGCTAGTCCCCGAAGAGAAATAGACCTGACCGTCGGCGAGCACCACGACGTCATCGGGCGCAAAACCTTCCACGAGGAGCAGCGGGATCGCATCGTCGAGGAGATCATTGGCGCGCAGTCCGCCGTCCATGGGAGGAACGGAGGAGCGCACCACTGCGGCCGGGTTCACGAATTCCAGGATATTGCTGAATATGCGGTTCACTTCAGGGCCTCCGAGAAGGACGTTCTAGTCTGTTGGGTAGTCGGAACCCGTCTGGTGTCGATACTTCCCAAATCTTCGGAATCCAATTTCAGACGACCGATGCGGTTGTTCTGAACGCCACTGAGGTAGAGGGACCCTTCATGTTCGTTGATCGACGTCACCATCGGATAGTTCTCCAGCGATTCGTCCCACAAGACCTTGAGCACCTCGCCGCTGTCGGTGAACTTCAGCACGCAGGACACGTTCAGCTGAGGCACGAACCACTCGTCGACCGGCAGTTCTTTGGTCATGCGCCGACGCATGGCAGGGTACTTCATGAGAAGATCCGAAACCGGGGTGCGCATCGCGACGAAAGACATCCAGTAGTTGCCGTCTGAAGCACGGTTCATGTTGTCGGGGTAGCCGGGCAAATCCTGGAGCACCGGTTCCAACTGGCCCTTTTTCGGCCCTGAAATCCACAGTCGGTCCACCCTGAAGAGTCCTGTACTGGCGACGAGTATCGACTGACCGTCATGGCTCGTGCAGACGCCGTTGGGCGAGACATAGTTCTTGATGACGACCTCGGTGCTGCCATCGGGGTCAATTCGGATCAGACGACCATTGGGCCGACACTCAACGAACTCGAGCATGTACTCCGCTGCGCTGGTCCGAGCAGAGAGCTCCGACACGTAGATAGATCCATCGGGTGCGACATCGAGGTCATCGGCAAATCGCAGCGCCGAGTCGTCGTGCAGCTTGAATCGGCTGCGCTTGACCTGGTTCGCGACAAGCTCGGTGGTGCCATCCGCCAGAATGCGCTGCACTCCCATCCCTCCCACCGCGACCAGAAGATTGCCGTTGAGGTCCCAGGCGTGGCCGAGTGGCAGCCCGCCCGTTCGTGCAAAGACTTTCCCTTGCGCATGGTCGGGGCCCTCGAAGCGCCAAATCCAACCACGTCGGTCACCGCAATACAGGTGGCCGTCCTCATCAATGGCGCAGTCCTCCGCTCCCTCGATGAGTCCAAGCCCAATCGGCGGGGCATCCGTCAAACGCCCGTTGACCGTCCACAGCGTGTTGGGAACTGTCACATCGATCAGCGGCCCGACGGCGGTCTTCCCCGGGTCGAGCGACAACTTCGCCGCGAAGCGCTCCCGATAGGTTCCCCATTTGAGATCCAGGACGGCAAAGAACAGAAGAACGATGGCCAGGAGGGTCGCGAAGTAGCCGTTGTCCAGGCGCAGCACGATTGTCGCCTGCTGAATGATCGTCACGACGAACATTCCCACTACCGCGCGGATGACGGATCCTCGCCCCCCACTGAGGCTCACGCCACCCAAGACCACGGCCGTCAGCACGATGATTTCGAAACCCAGGCCGACTCCGGAGTCAGCGCGGCCGAATCGCGCAGAGGCGAGCAAGCCGGCAAATCCGGCAAGCGCTCCCGAGAGTACGTAGGCGCTGAACACGGAGCGTTCGACATTGATTCCGTTTCGCCGCGCCGAACGCCGATCGGAGCCGACCGACGTCACATGCCAGCCCCACCGTGATCTGGTGAGCGAGAGATGCGCGACGAGGAGAATGATGATGAAAAGGGTCGTGGCCGTTGGCAGTCCCAGAAGGGTGCCTTGGCCGAGAAAGTACCAAACGTCACTCGTGGATGGAGCGACCAAGCTGGAGGAGTACGTGTCCTCCAGCCATTTCGCCACTCCGCGAAAAGCGATGAGAGTCACCAGAGTTGTGATGAACGGCCGGGTCTTGATCTTGGCGATCAGGAAGCCGTTTATTGCACCGAAGGCGGCACCGATGAGCGGTGCCAGCACCACGACCAAAAGCATCGGAACGTTGTAGACACGATCCAGGATGAGCGTACTGAGGGCGGTCACGCCGAGGATCGATCCAATGGAGAGGTCGATACCTCCGGACACCAGAACAATCGTGAGACCGATCGCAAGGAGGCCCTTTGTGGCCACCTCTTCCATGATCGACCCCGCGTCGTTGATGCCGAGAGGAACCATAACCACAATTGCCACGCTCAGAATCAAGGCCAGGAACAGTGGGACCGCAGCCTCCATCCAGGACTTTCCGAAGAGGTCGGAGATCGCCCGTGACGGAGCCATCCTTCCTAGCCACCCCTGGCCTGTGAGTGGGAATGCGTCAATTGGGCGGGATCGCCGGGGCGTGATCGCCATCAGATCAGGACCCGAAGTAGCAGGCGAATGTAACCTGACCCATGTTTGCCTTCTCGATGAGAACGTGAGGCACGTAAGCCACACTTCTCTGAGATCCCGGTGCATTGCCCAATTCGAACAGTTGCTGCACTGCAAGGAGGGCGCCGGTGCCAATGCCTGACTGGTCGTAGGCGATGGAGGCGCGGATCAAGCCGTCCGAGATTCCTCCGCAACCATCCGACGATGAGTCAATGGCGTAGACGCCAACCTGGCCTTCTGCGACCCGGCCTTCACTCTCGGCGGTTTTCACCGCGTTGCCGGCCGGCAGCGCGATGACATCCCAGGGGACCATCAGTGCACAGAGGCCAGCACTGTGCCGCTCGATCATCGTCGCAGCCTGCTGGCTGGCGAGATCTGCCTGCCACTTTGAGTCCGTCGTATCGACGATCTCGAGTCCCTGCTCCTGTGCAGCGGTCTTGACACCCTCTTCATAGAGAACGTTCCAGGGGTCCGTCGCCGGCCCGTTGATGAGGGCGATCTGATTCTTACCCTCGGCCTTGCAGTCTTCGGCTGCCTTATTCGTGATTTCCTCTGCCATGCTGACGAGGTCGGCACCGATGAAGACGTCCCCAGACTGGTTGGAGGTCATGTTGAGCACCACCACGTAGATTCCGGCAGCCTGAGCCTCCTTGATCTGCTGCGTAAGCACATTGAGGTCAGGGTTGTGAAGGATCAGCACGTCGGCTTTGTCCGACTTGATGAGATCGTCAATGATCCGCACCATCTGGTCAGTGTCAAAGTTGGAGTCATACACGGTGAACGTCGAACCCAGAGATTCGAACCCGCGCTGCATCTGGATGCCCCACTCTGTGGTTATTTTGAACCCCTTATAGAGCAAAGGGATAAAGGCTACGCGCTTGTCTTTCATCGTGTCGTGCACGAGCTGGCGGACCTCGAGCGGCTGAACGACTTCGGGAACGCCGCCGGTCAAACTGATCGATCCCGCATCGGCCGTATCGACAGAGGCAGCATCTGGCCGCCCACTCGTGCAACCGGTGAGGACGACAGCCAAGAATGCAATCATGGCTACTGTCTTTAGTTTCATGTGTCTTCCTTACTTTTCAATTGATGATTGATGGGTGGAAAATTGAGCCTGCACCCGTACACGACATCTGAAAACTGCCGCAGGGCTTTTTGAGCAAACGGGCAATCTACTTGATCAAAGGTCACCGCTTTTGGCGGTCTCTTCGTCACGAGGATGGAGCCACGCATCGAGCACAATGGCGACCACCAAAGTGAGGGCGTTGGCGAGGTCCTGTAAGGCAGGGCTAAGGCTATTGAGGGTCAACAGGTTCACGATCAGGCTGATGAAGATCGTTCCTGCGACAATCCCTAACACGCTTCCGCGACCGCCGGACAGCGAGACTCCACCGATCACTACCGCGGTTAGCGCTGCAAAGAGCAGAGGGCTGAATGCCGTTCCGGTAGTGGTCACGCTTCCCTCACGGGCCATGATCAAGTACCCGGCGAAAGCGGAAAGCAGCGCGGCAATCAAATAGCTGCCGATCTGTACTCGGCGCACCGGCCCTCCCATCTGCCAGGCGGTGTCCGGGTTATCTCCTATTGCCCGGAGCAACCGGCCAAACGATGTATAGGTCCAGCAGAACCAGCTCAGCGCGATGACGACGAGCAGCCAGAATACTGCCGTGGGGATTCCCAAGATGTTCCCCATACCCAGCCGCCGCAGTAGCGCGTCGGGCGAAACGGAGTAGAGATTGGTTTGAAGGAGGCCTACCTTGATTCCGCCGAGCAGGAGCTGCCCTGTGCCCAAGGTTGCCAACAATGCAGGCACGCCGACAACAGCGACAAGAAAGCCATTCACGAGACCGAGGATCAGGGCCACCCCCACGGTCGCACCTATCGCAGCAAGTTCCGGCCACCCTCTAGACATCAACTCCAGGGTGACCTGGCCGGCCACGAGAGCCATCGCACCTACCGAGAGGTCGACCCCACGACCAAGCACGACGAATGCCTGAGCAATGGCGACGACTCCGATCGCCGCCGAAAATCGAAGCACGACTGAAAGATTTCCCGTGGTCAGGAAGCCCTGGGTGGTGAGCCCGCCGAGGATCAACATGGCGACAATCAACCCGAGGACTAGCGTGCCCTGATCCAATGCCTCAAGGCGAGAGCGCAACGAAGTTCGGGTACGGCGCCGTTCGAGCAGGATACTCATCGTGCACCAACGAGAAAATCGGTGGCACCGAACACGGCGGCGACCGCTTGAGAATGGCAGGCATGGAACCTTCTCAGTTGACCCGCGCCAAATTTCCCTCCACGGCAAATTGCCCCCCGAAAGGGGGCCGCAAATTGGTTGCTTAAAACCATTGGATGATGACCTCACTGTCATTCGACCGACCGGACGGTCTAAGATTACGTAGCGTCGATGGCAATGTCAACGAATCGTCAACGTTCTTTACCGAAGACCTGTCAGTTCAATGCGTCACCCTCCGAAAACAACAACTCGGGAGAACTAGAAAGCTCAGGCCGCGTAGCTACAATTTTTGGAATACAAAGCATTTACAAGGACGTAAACGTATATTCGGACGAACAGGTTCCGGATCAATCGGCGGGAGTACATAGAAGTGACCACCTCTGTGATCGTAAATGGCGCACGAACGCCAATTGGCAAGCTACTCGGTTCGCTAGCATCCCTCACCGCCGCTCAGCTTGGCGGAATGGCGGTGCAGGCCGCGCTAGAACGCGCGGGGGTCGCTGCTGACTCACTCGACGCGACAATCTTCGGCAATGTCGTGCAGGCAGGCGTTGGCCCCAACCCGGCCCGGCTGGCAGCACACAATGGCGGGGTTCCCATGTCAGTTTCGGCTACCACCATAAACAAGCAGTGTCTCTCGGGGATGACAGCGATCGCACAGGTTGACCTCGCCATTCGCGCCGGGTACTTCACTACGGGCTTAGCTGGCGGCATGGAATCGATGTCAAATGCACCGCACCTCCTCCGCGGCGCCCGCACTGGCTTCAAGTACGGGCCCAGTAGCCTTGAAGACTCGCTGGATCGTGACGCGCTCATCTGTGGTTTCGAAGATGAGATTATGGGCGCTGCCACTGAGCGCCAGCAAGCACCGTTCAACCTGACGCGTGAGGAGCAGGACTCGTTCGCAGCGTCCTCACACTCGAAGGCTTCCGCCGCGATCGCTGCTGGCCGGTTCGCCGAGGAAATAACACCGGTGACGGTCGCCAGTCGAAAGGGCGATGTAGTCATCGACACCGATGAAGGGGTGCGGCCTGGTACCACGCCGGAAACTCTGGCACTGCTCAGGCCGGCGTTCTCGCGTGACGGAACGATTACTGCCGGGTCTGCGTCGCAATTGTCGGACGGCGCAGCGGCTCTCATCATTATGAGCAAGGAGGAAGCCCGGCGACGTGGCCTCGAATGGTTGGCTGAAATTGTCAGTTATGGCACCGTCGCAGGCCCCGATGCCTCGCTGTTGCTGCAGCCTGCTGGTGCAATCGACAATGCCCTCAGTCGCTCCGGCTCGCTCACCGTCAAAGATCTTGACGTCGTAGAGATCAACGAGGCATTCGCCAGCGTCGCCTTGCTGTCTAGTCGTCAGCTAGGTCTCGACCTGGACCGCGTGAACCCGAATGGTGGCGCAATCGCCCTGGGCCATCCGGTTGGAATGAGTGGCGCTCGCCTGGTGCTCACGCTCGCGCTTGAGCTGCGGAGGCGTGGCGGCGGCATCGGTGCTGCTGCCCTGTGCGGCGGTGGCGGCCAAGGTGACGCAATGATCATCCGCGTTCCTTGACCATCACGCTCGATTTACGCCGGGGAGTGTCTGCGAGACACCCCCGTCCCGTCTCGGTCAGACCATGGATGACTTTAAGTTGGAGGGCACACCATCGCGCCCGATCACGTTCCGGTACGAACCAGTTCATGCCTCGGTATGACGGCGATGCACTGTAGCGAGGACTGGGTAGCGATGGAAGGCAATCTTCCGCTTATACGAAGTGAGTTTGCCGGGAGGGTATTCTGCATGCGTTGCCCGAAGAGGCTCGTAGTAGGGATTAAGAGGGAGCACGCGACACTAGCGGCCCAGTGCGGTCGCTCGGCGTAATGGGCGAGAAGCTGGACGGGCCTACGTGAACAGGCCCGTCCAGAACGATAATGCACCCAACGCGCAACGCCGACCGCTCTTTTGGCGGGTCCTTACGACTGGACGCCGCTCAGCCAGGCCGGAGGACCGATAACTCCTGGCATGTTGACAGTCGGGTAAAATGTGCTGCCGTCGCGTGTGTTCTGCGCCTCAAAATACTGAGCGGAGACGTCGATGGAGCCAACCAGGTCCGGTTCGAGCACTCTACTCTGACGGCGGTAGGTTTCCTTCTCCGGGCAGAGACGAGCGGCTGTCTCGAGATGCTGTTTTGCGGCCTCGCTGGCACCCTCCTGGTAGAGGTGCCGTGCGATCCGAACATGTGCGGCGGCGCGGACGTCGTTCTCGCTGGGGCGTCGTGTCCGGGCGACGACTTCATCAGTCGACAGTACATACTCGCTCTTGGCACCCTTTTGCACCCAGTCCCGGAGGGCGTCGACGTAAAGGCGCCGGTTAGCCTGGAGCGATGTGGCATCTTCATCGGGAATCGCGAAAGTTTCCGCGTCCAGGCGACGGAAGTGGTCACTGACACCGGCAGGTTCGGCTGGACGCACGACTTGGCCGGCTTCGTCGATCCAGACCGCCATGGGTACGTTCGTCATTCCGTACAGGTCGGCAATGACGTGCTCTTCATCTATCAGACAGGGGTAGGCCGGCGCAGCTTGGCGTGACCACTCATCGTCACTCCACCCCCTCAGCCGCTGCATGACCTCTGGACGCTCAGCAAGATCTGGGTGAATCCTCGCTTCGACTGCGTCGCTTCCCGCCGTATCCAGTGCCACCGAGATGATCTCGAAGTTCTGATCCTTGAGCTCCTCATAGATCACTTGCCACACGGGCAGGTCAAAACTGCACCCGCAATAGCTGCCCCAGGAGTACAGGAAGACCTTCTTGCCTCGGTAAGTCGAGAGCGAGTGCATCTTTCCCTCCAAATCTGGGAGCGTAAATTCTGGCGCCTCTGCGGAGAGCGTGGCCGAAAGGTGAGCACCAACGCTCTCGCCGAAGGCCCAAATAGAGTGCTCTTCGTCGCGAACAACGGACCGCCCAAGCCGCTCAGCGAACGCGACGAGGTTGATTCGTCCCTCGGCGTCGCGCCACGACCCATCAGCGGGGAGCGGAACGCAAGCGTCTGTCTTACACAGACCCTGGGGCTTGACAATCCAACCGGACACGACTTCGAGCTCGTCCGGACTTACCCACAGCTGATCGCCGTCCGCACGGGCATCCTGCAGGATCTGACCTTCCTCCTGGAAGAAAATCGTCACACTCATCGGGACACTATTTCGTTACCCGTGCGCGAGAGAGAAATCGCGGTCTGAATCCACGGCAGGCTAACACTGCCAACTCTGGACGATCTGGCTGATAGGGGTGTCCTCGGTGCAGTGTTAACAAGTTGGCTGAAAGTCATGGACGAGATCCTTTCAATCTGGCCAGCCCAGTCGACCGACCATTCGGTAGACGCAAGGCTATTCAGATCACACCGAGGCTGTCAAGAACTACCGAAATATCCCTCGACGGAAGTGTTAGCGAGGTCAACGGACCGAACCCGCGGCATCCTCGGAAATCTCGAGAACGACACGACCGAGCGAGGTCCCGGATGCGACATCCGCGAGCGCCGCTGGTGCATCGCGGAATGGCCGCACGGCCGAGACGAGCGGCTCGATACCGAAGCGTTCGACGGTGTCGCAAAGCTCGCGGTAGCCGCGCTCGACGAGATCTGGTCGTTTGGTGCGGTACAGGCCGAAGTGCACCCCGATGATCGAGTAGTTCTTGACGAGGGCACGCTCGGCGCGCACAACAGGAAAGGTGCCGCTGGCGAAGCCGACGATCGCTATGCGCCCCTCGAAACCGACAACGCGCTCCGAGATCGTGTGGGACGAGCCGCCGACCGGGTCGACTACGACGTCGACGCCTCGGCCAGCGGTGAGTTCCTTAACGACCGCCACAGGGTCGTCCTCGCCCCGTATCAGTACCTGATCGCAGCCCAGGTCGAGAGCCGCCGCGCGTTTGGCTGCGCTGCCGACGAGCCCGATCACGGTCGCGCCGTGCGCCTTCGCGAGTTGCACACTGGCCGATCCGACACCACCCGCGGCGGCGTGAACGAGCACGGTCTCGCCCGCTTGCAAGCCGCATCGGCGGTGCAGGGTGAACCATGCCGTCTGGTACGACACGGTAAAGGATGCCGCCGAGACGGCATCGAAGGATGCCGGCACCGTCTGGGCGTCGGCCCGGTCGAGCACGGCAAAGCCTGCAAATGCTCCGGTCATACCACTCGCCATCCCTGCCACCAACGTTCTCCGCTCTGGGCCGCCGCCGGCTGGATCCGCCACGACCACGCGCCCGGCCAGTTCGACTCCGGCGATCGCGGGAAGTGGGGGTCGAATCTGGTAGTCACCCCGCACCAGGAGCCCATCCGCGAAGTTGACTGCCGCTGCATCCACTCGCACGAGCACCTGGCCCGGCCGGGGGTGTGGCACCGGCACCGACGCGAGTTCGAGCACGGCCGAAGGGTCACCAAACTCGCGAAAGGTCCACGCCAACATGTTCATGCTGGCAGCCCTGATCCGAACATCGTCGGCAGGTCCCCCTTGCTGATCTTGCCAGAGGAGGTGCGGGGCAATGCGGTCAGGAACTCGATGCGGGTCGGCTTCTTGTAACTCGCGAGGCTCTCGCGACACAGTGCCGTTAGCTCCTTGGCGCTCACGGTATATCCGGGCTTCAGTTCGACGGCGGCGCACACCGACTCCCCCCAGCGCTCGTGGGGCATCCCGAACACAGCCGCCGCGCGAACGTGCGGATGCCGTTCGAGCACAGCCTCGATCTCGATCGGGAAAATGTTCATGCCACCCGAGATAATCAGATCCTTCTTTCGCCCAGTGATGAAGAGGTAGCCCTCGGCATCGAGCAGGCCGAGGTCACCGGTGCGCAGCCAGTCCGCGTCGAAGAGTTGGCTTGTGGCGTCCGAGTCGTCCCAGTACCCCGCGCACACGGTTGGAGCCTGAAGCTGAATTTCGCCAATCGCGTCCGGTCCAAGCACGCTGCCGGAATCGTCCACGATGCGGATGCTGGCGTGCGTCGACGCATGACCTGCCGACCCGCCCTTGATATCCGGCAACGATGCGGGAGCATAGCTGACGGTCCCGCCACCCTCGGTGAGACCGTAGACCTGCATAATGTGAACTCCTGGCAAAGCCGCACGGGCGGCAGCGAGCAGCTCCGTCGAGACAGCGGCCCCACCGGTCATTATCGTTCGCAGCGACGACGTGTCCGTCATCGATAGCTCCGGGGTCGCCAGGAGATCGTGCAGCATCGTCGGCACCAGCAGGATATGACTGACCCGGTTCCGTTCAATGGCGGCCAGCACGCGCCCGGCGTCAAATCCGCCAGACTCCTTGATATGCACGATTCCACCGCGATGGAGGACCCCCCAGACGAACTGGTGGCGGCCTCCGATGTAGTTCAAGTCAAATGCGACGAATGTCACACTGTCCCGGTCGATACCGAAGTCTAGGATCTGTTGGAGGGCGTTCCAGATCACCCCGCCATTGGTCCAGACCGCGCCCTTCGGCGTGCCAGTGGTGCCCGAGGTGAAGATGATCTCGTGAGGATCGTCTAGTGTGCGCCCGGCCAGTGGGATCGCCTCGCCGGCTCCAGGGGGGGCGACAACGAGCTCGTCGTACTCGAGATCCGCGGCTGCTGCCGGCGCAAACGCGACCAGCACCTGCAGAGCTGGGAGCTTTCCGGCGTTCCGCGCGTCGTTGAGAACTCCCTCGAACTCGGCATCGACGATCGCGATGCGAGCCCCGCTGCGCCGAAGCACCGAGATACACTCTTCCGCCGAGTAACGCCAACTCATCGCAACAAGGATGCCGCCCGCGCGCGTGACACCCAACTCGACCTCGAAGTACTCAAGCCGGTTTCGGCACAGAAGCGCGACACGATCACCGCGCTGTAGGCCGCAACGCACCCGGAGCGCGCGGGCCAGCGTGGTGGCACGGTTGACGAGCTGCGTGTAGGTCAGCTCGTCGCCGCCGAGTGACAGGGCGACTCTGGTCGGATCGAGTGCGTTGCGGGCGACGATGTCGAGAAGGTCCAGCGAGTCCCAGCGAGCGGCCACGAGTCGCGATCAGAAGGATCGGGGGAGCCCGAACGACTCCGCAATGAGGTTCCGGCCCATCTCATTTGTGATGGGCCCGATACGGTACAGCCGCACGTCACGCCAGTAGCGCTGCATGTCGGTCTCAAGCGCGTAGCCCATGCCTCCAAGGATCTGGATGCCGAGATCAGCTGCCTGTGTCGCGTAGTCCGACGCGATGACTTTCGCCATCGTTGCCTCGACGCCACACGGGAGCCCGTTCTGCTGTCGCCAGGCGGCGTCGTACGTCATCAACTCCGCCTGCTTCTGCCACATTGCGATGTCTGCGACATAGTGCTGGAGGGATTGGAAGGCACCGATCGGTTTGCCGAAGGCCTCACGCACCTTCATGTAGTCCACGGCGTCCTCGAGCACTCCATCGAGCACGCCCAGGCACAGGGAACTCACGATGATGCGCTCGTTGTTGAGGCTCTCAAGGATGTGACGCCAGCCTCCATTGACGTCACCGACCACGTACTTGTCTTCAACGAAAACCTCGTCGAGGAAAATCTCGCAAGAACTGACGGATTTCATGCCGAGCTTGGGGATCTTACGAATCTCTAGTCCCTTTGCGGGGTTCGGGACGAGGAACAGCGTGACTCCGCGGCTGGGCTTCCCGGCTTCCGGGTCGGTGAGCGCAAGCAGCAGCAAGTAGTCAGAGACATGCGCCGCTGTCGACCAAATCTTCTGCCCGGTAATGCTCCAGCCGCCGTCAACCTTTACGGCTTTTGTCTTCATGGAGCCCAGCAGGTCGGTGCCACCCGAGGGCTCGGTCACGGCGATAGCAATCCGAATCTCGCCTTCGGCGAGCTTCGGTAGCAGATCTTGCTTGACTTCCTCGGTTGCGGAGTGCGCGATTGAACGGGCGCAGAAGGACGATAGGCCCCAAATCCACACGAGGCCGCCGAGAGTTCGCGAGAGTTCGCGGCCGATAATGACCTGCGACATCACGTCGCCACCAGCGCCGCCGTACTCCTCAGGCAGGCCGACAGCGTGCAGGCCCTGTTCCGTCATGAGGTCCCAGAGTTCGAAAGGGTACTCGCCCTCGCGTGCCTCCCACTCCCTGGCCAGGTTTTTGGGCAGTTTCTTGTCGACCCAGGCGTGCAAACCCGAGCGCAACTCCTCCTGCTCATCGGTAAGTGCAAAGTCCACGGTGAATCTCCTTTTGGTAAGTGTGATGGGTGATGTGGTTGTGGGCGGTCAGTTGCCGCACACAGAAACGGGCTCGGAGCGCAGTTCTCCCTTCACGACCTTGCCAATTGAGGTCTTGGGAAGAGCATCACGAAACGCGTACTCCGTTGGCACCTTGAATTTGGATAGTCGCTGTGCGCAGAACTCCGAGAGCTCGGCTGCAGTAGCCGTGGCGCCGGCCACGAGCACGACGACCGCCTTGACCGCCTCGTCTCTGATCGGGTCGGGAATTCCGATGACGGCAGCCTCGGCGACGGCTGGGTGTTCGTTGAGTACACCCTCGACCTCGAGTGTCGAGATGTTCTCGCCGGCACGCTTGATCACGTCGACACTGCGGTCGAACCAGTACAGGTAGCCGTTCTCGTCGGCGAATGCGCTATCCCCGGTGTAGAGCCAGCCATCCCTAATGGCCTTCGCAGTGGCCTCGGGGTTGTTGTGGTATCCCTTCATGATCGTGCGACCGGGAATCCCGGACACGACGATCTCGCCGGGCTCGCCGACCGCCACATCCTGGCCGTCGTCCCCGACGAGGCGGACCACCCGGCCTGCGCTCGGCAAACCGATCGAGGGCCAGTGCTTTGGTCCAAATACCGGCGCGATCGTGACGAGCGTCATGGCCTCGGAGAGCCCATAGGCGTTGATGAGCTCAACAGCGAACCGCTTCTCAAAACGATCCTTCTCTTCGACGGAGATGTTCAGGGCGTAGAAGGTGCGCCGCACAGCATGCTGTGAATCGGTCTCGCGCTCGGGCTGTGCGAGGAGCGTGCGCGCCTGCATCGCGACGATGCTCACCTGGGTTGCGCGGTGCCTGCGCACCTGATCCCAAAACTTTGTCGCGCGGTACTCCTCGAGGAGGATGCAGGTCCCGCCGACCGAGAGCGTCGACAATACTGTGATGACTTGGGCGTTCACATGGAACACCGGCAGGGAGGTAATAGCGCGATCCGTCGAGTCCATCGCGAGCCCGGTCGACTCACGCTGGCCGCCGTGGAGGGCGTTCGCGTGCGTGAGGAGAACCGCTTTCGGTCGCGAAGTTGTTCCGCTCGTGAACAGCATCTGCACGACCGACTCGGAGTCGATGTCGATCGCAGGGCGCACCGTCATGGACTTCCGAACCTCGTCGAAACTGATGGTTCCAGGCACTGCCTCTGCGCTTCGAACGAGGATACGGTGCCGCACCGCTGGCACGTCGTCGGCTGCGGGCCCGACGACGTCCAGAAATCGTGGTTCAGTGACGACCGCCACCGAGCCGGAGAAGTCCAGTACGTAGCCCAATTCCGAGACGGTATTAGCAATGTTCGACGGCACCATCACCGCACCAATGGTCGCGAGCGCAAACCACGTCTCCAAGATCTCCGGGCAGTTTGCGAGGAATACGGTAACCCGATCCCCCTGACGAATTCCGAGGTCCCATAGCCCGGAGGCGAGCCTGTCGACCCTGGCTTGAAACTGGGCGTACGACAGCTCACTGACGTCACCATCACGGTTCTCGTAGACAACGAAGACCTTGTCGCCGTTTCGCTCCACGCGCTCATCGAGCAAATCGCGCAGAGTGCGGTTGCCGACTATGTCCAGTGCCATCATTGCTCATTTCTATTCTGATTCGGGCGCGACCGCGACCGCTGGTGAACGTTAATGCCCGGCTATGACTGCGTCGACTACCAAGGCCACTGGCATGCCGAGGTCGGCGAAGCAGCGCTCGATGAGCGCGTCGAGATCGATGCCTTCTGGCATCTCTCCGGCAAGTCGCTGCACGTTCTGCTCGAGCTCAGCGCGCTGCCAGTTGAACGTCGTGCCGTCACCCACATGTTCGACATGCCGAGTTCCGGCGTCGCCGAAGTCGACGTCCAGCACGAAACTCTGCCGACCGAGTGACTCGTCCGCGATTACGTCGATCCGGTGCGAGCTGTCCCGAAGGCCGTTCTCATCGGAGCGAAACAGGTCGCTGGCAATGACTGTTCCTTCGGTCAGTGCTACCGCGAGGCAATAGCTGGCGCTCATGAGTGCGGAACCTGGGTCATCGAAGGGAGCGCATCCCTCGGTGCCTGGGTAGTGCGCCTCTGGGGGTGATAAGCGGATGCTCGCAGTCACGAACGACGCGCCCGCGAGTTCCGCGTGCAGCTTGGTCGCTTCGACGACGGGAGCCTGCAAGATCGCGCAGACCGGGTAAGGCTTGAAAGTCACGGCACGGGTGAACCACGTCGTACCAAGTGGCGTGGCTAGGTTGCGCCCAGCGTCGGCATCGCGCGCGAACGCGGCGTAGAAGCCCGAGGTCCCCTCGAACGCTTGAGTGGCTCCCACTCCCCCGGCTTCCGCGAGCAACGCAGCTTCTAGCCCAGACCTCGCGGCCTGGCCGACTTCGAATTGCCACTCCTGGGAGCCGTCAACCCAGGCCTGGTTTGTGCCGGCGGAGAAGGAGGCGGCGATCGCGATCGCGTTCGCCGCCTTCGCCGCGTCCAGGCCGAGCAGTTTCCCGCACGCTGCGGCGGCGCCGAAGACCCCGTAGATGCCGGTCGCGCGGAATCCAAAGCCCGTGGTCTGTTGTGCGGTGGGGGTGCTCACAGCGCCAGCGACCTCGTATCCAGCGACGATGGCGAGTAGCACTTCCCCGAGCGTCGAGCCACGCTGCTCGGCGAGAGCGAGCACGGCCGGGATCGTGGTTGCGCCGACATGCGTCAGGCCGGGAAAGTACACGTCATCCTGCGCGCGCGCGTGAGTGAGGCATCCGTTTGCAAAGGCAGCATCCGCGGGTGCCAGCTTGAGTCCCGAGATGAGGGCGCGCGCACCCGTTCCACCGATTCTCGTGGCGGCCCACTGTGCCGCCACAGGCGCAAGGATTCCGCCGGCGGCGGCAACGCTGAGGTTGTGTAAGAGCGCGCAACGCGCCTTCTCGACGACGTCCTCCGGTACGGTGGCCAGTTTGAGGTCGGCGACGAACGCACCGAGCATCGATGCCGAGCTCATTTTATCGCCTCCGCCGGTTCGAGGAGGAGTTTGCCGAAGACGCCGCGGTCGCGCAGCAGTGCCTGCGCTTCTGCAGCGCGTTCGAGCGGGAAGGTAGCATGAATGACCGGGGAAATCAGTCCGCGCCCGGCCAGACCCATGATGTCGAGGAAGTCCTGCCGCGTGCCCGCGTACGAGCCGATCACTGTAAGTTCTTTGATGAACAGGTGCCACAGGTTGATGTTCACGTCGAAGCCCGCGTGGCCGCCCGAGGTGACGAGCCGTCCGTTGCGGGCCATGGATGCCACGCTGCCCTCCCATGTGGCCTTGCCGACGTGCTCAAACACGACATCCACGCCCCGGCGGTCGGTATATTCGCGCACCTTTGCGGGCCAGTCTGGTTCGTTGTGGTCGACGACGAAGTCAGCGCCGAGATCGCGGGCCTTCTGCACCTTTTCTGGCCCGCCAGCGGTGGCGATCACGCGTGCACCGGCGAGCTTGGCGATCTGCACGGCGACCACGCCGATGCCGGCACCCGCTGCGATCACGAGCACGGTCTCTCCCGCGCGCAGTCCAGCACGACGGTGCAGCATGTGCCACGCGGTTGGTCCGGTTACCGCGAGTGACGCGGCTCCGGCGTAACTCAGGTTCTCGGGGATGCGCAGCAGTTGCCGGGCAGGGGCCGTCGTGTATTCGGCGTAGCCGCCCTGGGTAAGCACACCAAAGATCTCCCCGTAGAGGCACAGGTTGTTGCGGCCGGTGATGCAGTATTCACAGCGGCCGCAGGTAAGTACCGGGTCAACGACCACGCGGTCGCCGGGCTTCCAGTCTGTGACCTCCGAGCCGAGCGCGACGACCTCCCCGGCGACCTCTGTGCCGGAGATGTGTGGAAATTCGACCGGACGGGGCGTGAGGCCTGCGACGGTCAGTAAATCGACTTGATTGACACCGCAGGCCCGCACCTTAATGAGTACCTCATCGGGGCCAGGGGACGGGATCGCGACGTCGACGTCGATAGCGAGCTTTGGGCCGCCATCGGCGTCCCAGATACGAGCTGCACGCATGGTCATGACTTCCCCTTGCTGTTCTTGGTTTCGACGTACGCGGCTTTGCGGGCCTTGAACTCATCGGACTGGAAGGCTAGACCATTGGCAATCGCCTCGACCTCCAGCTGTTCCTTGAGGTTCGAGGTCTCGCCGAGCCTCAGCACCGTCTTGAGCATGCGGACGGCGTCGCCGCCCATGCCATTAATCTGGGCGATGAACGCGTCGACGCGAGACGCGAGCGCTGCAGCATCGTCATGCAATTCATTCACGAGCCCCCACTGTGCCGCCTCCTCGGTAGGAACCTGATATCCCGTGAGTGCCATATGGTAGGCACGCGAGGGACCGATGACCCGCTGCACGAGCCAGCTGAGGCCGAAGTCCTGCACGACATCGAGGGCACCGGGCACCATCCACATACGGGCACCACGCACCGCGAAGCGGATGTCGCACGCCATCGCGAGTCCGAACCCGCCACCACCGACGGCATGGCCGTTCATTGCGGCGAGCGTCGGCACGGGTAGGTCGAAGATCGCCCGGATCACCCGGTGCTGCGAGTCGAGGAGCCGCTTGCCGGAGTACACCGATGGGTCATCGACGTTTTCCATGAAGAACGGAGTCGAGAGATCGACTCCCGCTGAGAACAGGCGACCGCTGCCGGTGAGCACGAGCGCCTTCACTGATGACCCAGCCACGGTGGCGAGCGTTTCCACAAGCTCCTCGAGCATCTGTGGGTCGAGCGCGTTGAGCTGCTGCGGGCGGTTAAGCGTGATGACAGCGACATCGCCGTGGCGCTCAAATTTGATTTTTTCGGTCATGTGCTTACACCTTCACTTTCGTATTGGATCCGAAGATTCCCGCCGGTCGTAGGATGAGCACGACGATGAACACCGCGAACACGAGCGTCGTGCGGTAGCCCTGCGAAACGTATCCCGCGAAGAGTGTCTCCAGCAGGCCGAGCATGATCGCACCGATAATCGCCGTGCTGATACGTCCTAGGCCACCGAGAATGGCCCCGACGAATGCGATGAGTGCGAGGCTTGTACCCATGTGCGGGCTCATCGAGAGGATCGGCCCGGTGAGGATGCCTGCTGCCGCCGCGAATACACCGGAAAACATGAACAGTCCGATGATGACGCGGTTGGTGGGGATGCCGAGGGTCTCCGCCATCTCCTTGTCTTGGAACATTGCGCGGATCGACATTCCACCACGGCTGCGGAATATGAGTGCGAGTGCCACGAACAGCACAGCACCAACGACGAGCACCGCAACGCTGTGATTTGAGATCGAGAGGATGCCTATCTGCTGTACCCCTGATCCGAAAGGACTCTCCGCCGGAAGTGGAATGCCGCCAGCGAAGATGCGGATGAACTCAGCCATCACGATCGAGAAGCCAAACGACATGATTACCGCGGAGAGCATATCTTTCTCTGCCACCCGGCGGTAGAAGAATGTCCACGATGCGACCGAGACGAGGATACTCACGACTATCGCCAGCAGCACGCGCACAAGCAATGGAAGCTCCGGGAGGAACACGTACGTGAGGTATCCGCCGATCATGGCCTGGGCGCCGAGCGCGAAGTTCACGAATCCGGTCGCGGTGTAGAGCACCGCATAACCGGCTGCGATCAGCGCATAGATGGTGCCGGTGACGAGACCGGCCGCGATGAGTTGCACGAAGGTTTCCATGTCAGTTCCCCTTCCCTAGTCCGCCGAGATAAAGCTCTCGCATCTCCGATTTGGTCTTGAGTTCCTCGACCGTGCCCTCGAGCACCACTGTCCCTCCCGAGAGCAGATAGCCGCGTGAGCAGATCTTCATCGCGAGCACGGCGTTCTGTTCGACGAGCAGCACGCTGAGCCCATCGCGAGCGAGGCCGCGCACGGACTCGCCCAATTGCTGGTAGATCACGGGCGCGAGGCCCAGCGACAACTCGTCGATGACGAGCAGGCGGGGTTCCTGCACAAGCGCCCGGCCGATGGCGAGCATCTGTTGCTCTCCGCCACTGAGAAGGCCTGCCTTCTGGCTACGACGACCTGCGAGCCGGGGAAAGCGGTCGAAGATACCCTCGATCCGCTCCTTTACGCGCGTACTGGGCCCGAGACGGGCGGCGACCTCGAGGTTCTCAAGCACGCTCAGTTGTGGGAACACATGCCGGCCTTCTGGCACCAGCGCGATGCCAAGGCGCGCACGCTGGTGTGGGGCGAGCCTGCCGATGTCCTTGCCCTCCCACGTGATCGAACCACTGGTGAGAGGATTGTGTCCAATGATGCCTCGGAGGGTCGTCGACTTGCCTGCTCCGTTTGGCCCGACGAGGAACACTGCCTCGCTGGCACCTACCGAGATGGTGAGGTTATGAACGACGGAGACGGGGCCGTAGCCGATACGCGCATTCTTTAGCTCAAGCATCGTCGCTCCTCCCGATGTAGGCCTCGATGACCTGGGGATCGGCGCGCACGACGCCTGGATCGCCGTCGGCGATGACCCTTCCCTCGCTGAGCACGGTGAGTTGATCGCAAATGCTCATGAGCAGGCCGAGGTTGTGTTCGATGATGAGGACGGTGTAGCCGCTTTTGCTGAGCGAGACGAGCGCCTCACCGAGCGCCTCAACGTCCGACCCTGGTAGTCCGGCAGCCGGCTCGTCAAGCACAAGCAATGTCGGTTCACTCGCGATGGCACGTGCCATCTCCACGAGCCGTCGACGTCCGTACGGCAACTCGGCGACGAGTCGCTTCGCGTCGTCGGCGAGATTGAGCTGTTCGAGCAAGGCCATGCAACGCTGGCGGTTGGCATGTTCGACTCGTCTCGTCTTGGGCGTGTAGAAGAACGTGTGCGGGAAGCCGTAGTCGATGTGACGGTGACGACCCGCCATCACGTTGCTCAGCACGCTTTCCTCCTCAAAGAGCTGCGAGGTCTGGAACGACCTAGCCATCCCCAGCGAGGCCATGCGGAATGAACGCAGCCCCGTGACGTCTTTGCCTTCGAACATCACTATGCCGCCGTCGATGCTATCGACTCCCGTGATCATGTTGACGAAGGTCGTCTTGCCAGCGCCATTGGGACCGATGAGCCCGTGTAGCGAGTGCTCATGGACCGTGATGTCCGCATTGTCGACGGCGGTGAGCCCACCGAACTTGCGAGTCAGGCCACGGGCCTCGAGGATCGAGGTCATCGGGTCCCTCCTCCAGTGCGGAATCGATCACCGATCAAGCGTGTAGCCTCGAGGACCCGCGGCGAGGTGAGCAGACCGCCCAGGCCCTGCGGCAGGAAACGCAGCGTGAGAACGATGAGCAGGCCGTAGATGAGGAGCACATACTGCGAGGCACCGAACGTCTCGGCAGAGTTGCGGAAGTAGGTTAAGGCGATCGCGACCACGATGATGCCCGGCATCGAGCGCAGGCCGCCGACAATGGCGATCGCGAGCACCGAGAGGGTGAGGTCGATGCCGAAAACGGAGGGATCAACCACGAGTGCGTAGGCGGTGTATAGCCCGCCCGCCACGGCCGCGAAGGCACCAGCGATGCCGAAGGCGAGGAGCTTGTAGCGGCGAGTGTCGATGCCGATGCTGCGCGCTGCGATGGGGCTCTCTCTGGTCGCCATAAGAGCGCGGCCGACCTTGCTACGCCGGACGCTCATGATGATAACGATGAGCAGGTAAAGAAAACCAAGCCCGACCCAGTACAGAAGCTTGGGCTCGTCGAGGTAGCCGCCCGCAAACGTGATGTCGAAGCCCGTAATTCCCTGCGGGCCGCCAAGCCAGTCCGCGTTGCGTACGAGGTTCTCAACGATGTAGCCGAACGCCAACGTCGTGAGCGCGAGATAGAGATCGGTCGTGCGAAGCGTGACGAGGCCCATGAGCAGGCCGATCACCGCGCCCACAACGGCAACGAGGATGAGGCCGAGGGTCCCGTCGATACCGGCTTGGCCGATGATCATTACCGCGGCGTAGGCACCGGTGCCGAACATAGCCGCCTGGCCGAGTGAAAAGACACCGGCGAGCCCCATGAGAAGGTGCAGGGTCAGGGCGAGGATGCACGTGATGACCATGTAGGACATCAGGTAGTTGAATGCGAAGTCGTCGACGAGGATCGGCAGGATGGCGGCCGCCGCAGCTACCCCCACGCCTATTATCGGCAGGAGCTTGCTGGCGCTCGGCGCTCGGCGTCCAGTTTCCCCCGTCATTGGGGGTGAAAGCGTGTCGGTCATAAGTATTTCCCTTCGGTGGGCTGCCGCACCGCGGTGCGGCAGCCCACCTGGCTCCAGTTCTAAAGAGGCTAGTTTGGCCAGACCGACTCGTAGCCAGCGCCGTTCCAGACCGCGATGGTGGAGGACGTCAGGCCCATGTGGTCCTTGGAGAAGTCCCAGCCATCCCGCGCGAGGCCGTCGAATTCGGAGAGGCCCTCGAGCCCACTCCAGATTTCCTCCGACGTCGTTCCACCGGTCGCGACCGCCTCGGCGAGACCTATGGTGGCGTCGTATGCCATGGCGGCGATCCAACCCGGGATCTCGATACCCTGGGCCTGCAGTTTCTCGGCGAGCGAAGCAGAGTTGGCCTCCTCGGTTGGGTACCACGGTGAAACCGTCATGTAGCCGATCGCGGCATCACCTGCAAGGTCGATGGAGCCCGACGCGTCAGCGCCGATCCACTCCGACTCCAGACCGAGCTCCTTCGACTGACGCAGCAGCTTCGCCACGTCGGCCGGATTCGAGTCACTCAACAGCACGTAACGCGGGTTCAGCTCCTTGAGCTGCGTGATCACCGGGGTATAGTCGGCCTGGTCCGGGTCGTGCCCGATCGTCAGCGCTGGCGTGACGCCGATCTCGGCGAGCTGCTCGGTCTGAATGGCCGCGCCGCCCTTGCCAAAGTCCGTGGTGGCGTTCACGATCGCGACGTCCTCACCGGTCTTCAGATTCCCCTCCACGTAGTCAATGACCGTCTGGTTGCTGCGGTCATTCTGCGTGCCCCAGCGGAACGTGTTGTCGTAATCTGCGGTGATCGCCGGCAGAACCGCCATCACCAAGTGCGGAACACCTGCCCGGTTGGTGACCTCAGCCGAAGGGATAATGTCGACACTCACGATCGGACCGATTACGACCGGTAATTCATCCGACGTGATCGCTTGACGGGTCTTCTGCACGCAAATCGCCTGGTCGCTCTGGCAATCGTAGATGACCGGTTCCATGGTGAAGTTATACTCGCCGGCGGCGTTGATGTCCTTGACTGCAGCCTTAACTCCAGCTACCAGCTGGGTACCATACCCGGCGAAGTTGCCGGTTTCCTCGGCGACGACGGCGAATCGGAACGTGGGCTTGTCACCATCCCCACCAGTGGCAACGTCGGTGACGTCCGGTTGGGCGCAACCGGCGAGTGCTGTGACGCCCAGGACAGCCAATGCCGTGATGGCAAATCTCGTTGACCGAATCATATAAAGCTCCCCTTTGAACTTCAAAAATTGTCTCGACCGACTGGTCGGTTCATACGTAGTAAACATCATGAACGGCCAATGGTCAAGCCTGAATCTGCTCTAGGTCTGACCGGAGCTTCCCTGGCTCCCCTGACGGCTGGGCGCCTAACCGTCCGCTCACACGGTCCCGTGCGCCAGGGCTCGCTCGCGCCAGACCTCAATCATGGCCAGGATCAGATCAGGACGCCTAGGTGCCCAGCAAAACGGTGCCGCGGTGGTCGCCGACACGCGTCATCACGCTAGGAAACGACGCGTCCGTAACTCGCAGGGATCCTCTCGGCGTCCGAATCTGTGCGGAAGCTGACACCCTGGATGTAGATGCGCCAGAGCTGAAGCGCCAGATCTTCGGTCGACACTCGCCCCTGAGGGTTGTACCATTGGTACGCCCAGTTGCACATGCCAAAGTAGGCGAGAGCAGCGATGTCCACGTCTTCGAGCCTGAATTCACCAGACTCTTGCCCACTACGTAGCACGATTTTCACTTTGTCGAAGTAGTCATCGCGCATCGGGACGATGCGCTCCTGTTCGGCCGAGTCAAGATCCCGATGGTTCTCGAAGTACACGCGCAGGTACCCCGGCTTGTCCACGAGCAGGGCGAGAATATCGCGAGCGACGAGGAAAAGAGTCTCGGTTGGAGGTAGGCCGTCGGCGATATACCGCGTCAACGAGGGGTGGATGGCTCGCACGCATTCCTCATGGATCCAGCCCACGATCTGCGCCTTGCTCTGCACGTAATGGTAGAGCGTGGGTTTCTTTATGCCGAGCGCATCTGCGATATCTGTCATCGAGGTGCCCGCAAGACCTTGCTCATTGAACAGGCGCGCCGCGACATCGGTGATCTCGCCCTGTCTCGTGGGTGGAGCCGGCTGCTTGGCCACGTGCCCTTCTTCCTACGTCACTGAACTGAAGTGAGCGAAATGTATTCCAAGTCTACGGCCTGGGCGCCCCGGTGATTTTTCCAGTGCTCGGTGCACCGAGAGGAGTTTAACTTTCGTCGATTCGCGCGACGATCTGGCCCTGGGTTACCGTGTCGCCGTCGCCGACGAGCAACTCGGCGATAACTCCCGACACGGGCGCCTCGAGTTCGGAAGTGATCTTGTCGGTTTCGATGTCAGCGAGCGATTCGCCCTGGCTGACGGTGTCGCCGACCTTCTTAAACCACTGTTCCAGCACGGCATCGTCCATCGTGAGCCCCCATTGGGGGATCGATACATCAATCATCAGGTTCTCCTTAGGTATTGTCGGACGGTCGAACGATGTCGCGGACCGCGGCAGCGATATCGCTGGGCTGGGGGAGGTAGGCATCCTCGAGGTGCGGCGCGAACGGCGCGGGTGCGCTTAGCGCACCGAGTCGCTCGATCGGGGCCCGCAGGCGTCCAAAGAGTTCCTTACCTACGGTCGCAGCGATCTCGGCACCAACGCCGAAGTCGACGACCGCATCGTGAACGATAAGCAAGCGTCCGGTCTTCTCGACCGAGGCGAGCACTGTCGCACGATCCCACGGGCTGATCGTCCGGAGGTCGATGAGCTCAACGCTGACGTCACCGAGCTCCTCGAGCGCACGCACGGTCTTGGGTGCTGCGCCACCCCAAGAGAGGACAGTAATGTCGTCGCCCTGCGTGCGAACGGCCGCCGAGCCGATGGGCACGATGCCGTCTGCCTCGTCAACCTCGCCGCGGCTCGACCACTCAACGAGGCTCTCGATGGCGAGCACCGGGGCGTCGTCACGGATGGCTGCCTTAAGCAGTCCCCGCACGTCAGCCGGAGTCGATCCCCAGACGACCTTGAGCCCTGGGATGTGAGCGAACAATACCTCCAGGTTCTGCGAATGCTGGGGGCCGGTACGGCGACCGGCGGCGCAGATGGTGCGAATGACCATGGGCGCAGCATATCCGCCCGCGGACATGTAGGAGATCTTGGCGGCCTGGTTGACTATCTGATCCATCGCCACGGCCACAAAATCGAAGAACATGATCTCCACGATGGGTCGGTACCCGGTCATCGCTGCACCGAGCGCCGTACCGACGATGGTCGCCTCACTGATCGGCGTGTCACGCACCCGCTCCGGCCCGAATGCATCTAAGAGCCCCTTCGAGGCGCCGAACGAACCACCGGGCGCAGCGACGTCCTCGCCGAAGAGGATCACCTTGGGGTCGCGCTCCATCTCCTCCCGCATCGCGGTGTTGACAGCCTGCCAGTACTTGAGCGCGGTCATGCGCGGTTCCCTTCCGGATAGACGTCGCGCAGCAATTCATCGGCGCGACTCGGGGCCATCTGCTCCACTACTTGCACGGCGGCCTGCACCTCGGCGGCCACCTCAGCCTCGATGGCGTCGAGGCTCTCCTCGTTCACGCCGAGTTCGATTAGACCCGTGCGCCAAGTAGCGACGGGGTCGCGGTCTATCATCGCCCGGAGTTCTTCCTTCGAGCGGTAGCGCTGTGGGTCTCCCTCGAAGTGCCCCTGCCAGCGGGTAGTGTCCATCTCGAGCAGGGTCGGGCCTTCGCCGCGCCGCCCTCTCGCGACCGCTCGCGTCGCCGCGGCGAGCACGGCGAGCACGTCGTTACCGTCAACTGCCTCCACGGCGATGCCATACGGGCGGGCGAGCTCGATGATCCTGGTGTTGGCAAGGTGGACGGTCGTCGGAGTCAGCTCGGCGTAGCCGTTGTTCTCGCAGACGAAGATCATTGGCAGCTTCCAGAGCGTCGCGAGGTTTACCGACTCGGTGAAGACGCCTTCGCCCACGGCGCCGTCCCCGAAGAATGCGACCGAGACGCGGCCCTTGCCATCCAGCTGCGCCGCGAGGGCCGAGCCAACTGCCATCGGAATGCCACCGCCGACGATCCCGTTCGCGCCGAGGATACCGACGGAGCTGTCAGAAGCGTGCATGGACCCGGCCCGGCCGCGCGTCACGCCACCCTCCTTGCCATACAGTTCGGCCATCATCTGTTGCAGGTCCCCGCCCTTAGCGAGGCAGTGGCCGTGGCCACGGTGCGTCGTCGACACGGTGTCGTGGTCGTCGAGCGCACTGCACACGCCGGTCGCGACGGCCTCCTGGCCGAGGGAGAGATGGATGAACCCGGGCAGCCTGCCGCCAGCGAAGAGTTCACCGGCGGTGGTCTCGAAACGCCGGATACGGAACATGCTCCGATATAACTTGAGGCCCTGATCGACCGCAATAGTCGGCGCCGTGGTTGGGGTGGTGGTCACGATGTTGGTCCTTCCTTCAATTCGAGGGTCGCGCGTCCTGTGGCGCAGAGTGCGCCATCTTCGTTGGCCTCCTCGAGCACGCACGTCACGAGACGGCCCTCGACGGATTCGATCGAGCCGCGGACAGTTAGCGTGGTTCCGGCAATCGCGGGGCCGCGGTTCTGCCAGGAGAATGAGGAGAGTCGAGATTCGGGTGGCGCCCATCGCAGGACACACTCGAGGATGAACGCGCCGTGCAGGTGGGACTGCACGAGCGCACCTGAGTAACCCTCCGTCGCGGCATAGGCGGCGTCGTAGTGGATGCGGTGCGGGTTCCACGTAACCGCGCTGAAGCGGAACAGGCTGATGGCGGTTGGCTCGGCCCGCAGTTCCTGGATTGGCTGCCCGGCAGCCAGTTTGTCGATCATCGCGTTCCTATCTCGCCAGGAAAGTTTCGTGGCAGGTCGTGTAGGTCGTGCCAGCGGCATCGCGGAACTCGCGCAGGATAAGTAGCGTGATGAACTCACCGGAGCGGCCCTGTTTTAGCTGGACGTCCTCGACCTGCACGTCCATCCAGAGTTCAGTCCCTGGCTCGACCGGCTGGTGGAACACGAGATCCTGGCCACCGCCCATGAGCCGGAGACCGCCCAAGTCGACGCCGGCGAAGACGTCTTTGACGTTGCCGTCTGCGATCAAGTCATCCTCTGGAGGCCCCTCGCCCCAAGCCAGCACCGCGCTCGGCATGAGCGGATGCATCCCCGTCTGTTTCCGATCATCGCCCGGAACCGCGCCTTGAATCGTCACGTGGAACCGCGCGGAATCGCGCTCCGTGATCGCGCCCAGGTAGCATCGCTCCTGGGTGCCGACTTGGTGCGCGATGGACTGCGCCACGAGGCGGATTGCTGAAACTTCATCGTTCATAGCTGCTCCGAATGATTGCGACCGACTAGTCGGTCGAATATGACGTTAGCACTTCGTTTCACAAACCGAAAGTGCCGATTTGGGCGCCTTTACCGTGGCCGCGGACCGCAGCTTTGGGTGCAGTACTGCCTATCCGACGAGTTGGTCGCGCTGGACTGCAAGTAGATCCCGTCCGGGTTGACCGAGCGTTGGGCAGTGAATTACTCTCGGCTGACTAGTCGGTCGAGAGCGCTCACTGACGATCGAAGGACTGAACAAGGAGGCTGCCATCGGCTACGTGAAGGTTTTACGGCACGGCTACGCTGCGAACGAGGGGGCACCCTCGCCTACTGGGGCGGCGGAGGCAGATGCGAACGCAGTAGCCGCACCGGGACAGATCGCACCAGGGCGAGCCCAGGAAGTAGCGGCTGTCCGCGCCTTCACGGACCGGCTCGGCGTGCCCGGCTTGGTTGATATCCACGCGCATTTTCTCCCGCCGAACATCGAACGCCGGGTCTGGGAGAAACTCTCCGGCGGGGGCCCATTCTCAGTCGACGGCTGGGATATTTGCTACAGCGAACCGCAGGAGCAGCGGCTCGAGTTGCTCCGGCAGTTCGGCGTCCGCAGGTTCACCTCCCTGCCGTACGCACACAAGCCCGGCATCGCAGGCTTCTTCAACGACTGGGCGCGCGCCTTCGCCGAGCGCGTCCCGGAATCCATCTGGTCGGGCACGTTTTATCCGGAGCCCACGGCCCCGGGCTACGTAGCCAAGCTCGTTGAGGAGGGTGTAGAGATTTTCAAGGTGCACGTGCAGGTCGGCCGCTACTTCCTCGACGACCCGATGCTGGACCCCGTGTGGGCGTTTCTCGAACGGTCGCGCACGCCGATCCTCGTCCACGCCGGCGGCGCCCCGGTCGCCAACCAGTTCACTGGCCCGGCACCGATGCGTGCGGTGCTCGAACGTTTCCCCGCGCTCGTCATCATCCTCGCTCATATGGGCGAGCCCGATTTCGAGGCCTTCGTGGACCTCGCGGAAGCGTTCGGGTCCGTTTACTTAGACACAACCCTCGTGTTCACCGACCTCACGGCAACGGGCACCTCGTTCCCCGACAGCCTGCTCCCGCGACTGCCGCACCTGCGGGACCGAATCATGCTCGGAACCGACTTTCCGATCATTCCACACCCCTACCTGCACCAGCTCGAGGCACTCGAGCGGTTGGGTCTCGGTGACGACTGGATGCGAGCCGTTTGCTGGGATAACGCGACCCGGTTGTTCGGTGACGCGCGCGCGGGTATCTAGCAGGTGATTTCCGACCAGTGGCAGACGATCCGGGTCGAGGTACTCCAAATGGGCGCAGGGTACGACCAGGCAGTGAAAGCAGATCGTTGTGAGCCAACAACATGGTTGGGTAGGCGACATGCCCGGCAGCGTTCAACTCGGTTTCGTCCGACAGAAGCGACGACACAGTACCGTCGGGTACTCCGCACCCCCTCAGCCAGGTGCGCTCGAGCCTGTGGGTGGCGGCAGCATCCGTTCTTCTGGTCAGAGCATCGCTCTCTGGTCCGAGCATGGCCACCCATGCGTCGGTTGCATCGGTGAGTCGGCGCACCAGACCGAGATGGTCTGCGTGGCTGTGGGTCGACACGATACCAACCACGGATTTAAGGGGTTGGCCGGCAGCGGCCAGCCCGTTCAACAGCTGGGCCCAGCCCGCCGAAGTATCCCAGCCCGGGTCCAGTACGACACACTCACCGGACGGCGCGATCAGCACGTAGCAGAAGGTGTAGCGAACTGAATTGACGGGAAAGACGATGGGGATCGACCACACGAGGGGTGCAACCTGTTCCACCGGGGGCAGGATCTTGGCATTCCACGCATGCTTCGCCGCGGTGCCGGTTACCTCAATCACCGCGCACGTTCCGCAGCTCCGAACTGATGGCTTTCACCGATGGGTGAACTGGGGATCTCGCTTCTCGATAAATGCGGCCATGCCCTCTTTCTGATCGTGCAGGCCAAAGGTGGCGTGGATCGCCCGCCGCTCGAAGCGGATGCCTTCGGCAAGCGTGGACTCGAAGGCGACATTTACCGATTCTTTAGCGGCGTAGGCGACGGGAAGCGATTTGCCGGCGATCGCGGTAGCGGTTTTGATGGCGTCATCGAGCAGTGCCGCTACTGGAATAATGCGTGCGACAAGCCCGGCGCGCTCGGCCTCCTCCGCATCCATAATTCGCCCGGTAAGGATCAACTCCATCGCTTTGGCCTTGCCGATCGCGCGGGTGAGCCGCTGGGTTCCGCCCATTCCGGGAATGACCCCGAGGTTAATCTCGGGCTGGCCAAATTTTGCGGTGTCGGAGGCCAGGATGAAATCGCACATCATGGCGAGCTCACAGCCTCCACCGAGTGCATACCCCGAGACCGCTGCAATGGTCGGCGTGCGAACCGACGTGAAGCCGTCCCAGCCAGCGAACATGTTGCCGAGGTAGGCGTCCTGATAGCTCTTGCTCGACATTTCTTTGATGTCCGCACCGGCGGCGAACGCGCGTTCGGAACCGGTCAGGATGATTGCCCCGATTTCTGTGTCGACATCAAACTCTCTGGCAGCCGTCACCACCTCGTGCATAAGTGTCTCGTTCAGCGCGTTGAGGGCCTGAGGTCGGTTGAGCGTGATGATGCCGACGCGTTCGCGTCGCTCGACCAAGATGGTTTCATACTCGGTCATGCGGCAGTCCTCGCATCGCTGTGCATGCGGATGTCATTGATGATGCCCGAGAAGTCCACTCCGGCGCCGTTTTCATCTGCGAAGCGGCGGTAGATCTGTGCGGCGATGGGGCCGAGTTCGGCGGCGACGCCGGTGGATTCGAGTGCGTCAAGGGCCAGGCCGAGGTCTTTTGCCATGAGGGCTCCGGCGAAGCCGGGTTGGTAGTCGCGATTGGCGGGGCTCGTGGGTACCGGGCCGGGAACGGGGCAGTTGGTGGTGAGTGCCCAGCATTGACCGGATGCCGTCGACGCGACATCGAAGAGGGCTTGGTGGGTGAGGCCCAGTTTTTCGCCGAGCACGAATGCTTCACTGACGGCGATCATCGAGATGCCCAGGATCATGTTGTTGCAGATCTTGGCGGCCTGGCCGGCACTGGGGTCTCCGCAGTGCACAATGCGCGCCCCCATCCTGGCAAGAATTGGCTCGGCGAGTGCGAAGTCTGCCACTGACGCACCCACCATGAAGGCTAAGGTTCCGGCGGTCGCGCCGACGACACCCCCAGAGACCGGTGCGTCGATGTTGAGGTGACCTGCTTCGACGGCGAGGTCGTGAGCGCGCTTGGCGTCGTCGACCGCGATAGTCGAGGAGTCGATGAACAGGGTGCCTGGCTTCGCGATGGATAGTAAGCCGGGGGCTTCTGCACTGCCCGAATAGGCGTCGATCACGTGGCGTCCGGTGGGGAACATGGTGATGACGACGTCAGCGCCGGCCACGGCTTGCGCAGCGGTCTCGGCCACGGCCAGGCCGCTGGCACGCGCCGCGTCTATTGCGGCGGGCATAAGATCGAATCCGGTCACGGTGTAGCCTGCTTTGACGAGATTGAGCGCCATGGGGCCACCCATGTGGCCGAGGCCCAGGAATGCTATCGAGGTGTTCATCTTCATCCTTTTCTTCGGTGCCGTCGCTGGCGCTCGAGTGGCTTGGTTAGAAAACTGACGTGCCGTGCACGCGATCAGGCAGTGTGAGCTGCGTCTCATCCGGCTCAAGGGGAGCAAAAAAGGAAGCGATCCGCTCCCCGTCAACGCCATCCAGCGTCGGCGGCGACCAGCGCGGCTGGCGGTCCTTATCGACGACCTGGGCCCGCACTCCCTCGATGAAGTCGGGCGCGCGTATGGCACGAACCGACACCCGATATTCCTGTTCGAGGGCGGCTTCGAGGCTGGGCAACCGGCTGGCGCTGCGGAGCGACGCCAGCGTGACGACCAGTGCCGTGGGAGATTTCAGACTCATCGACTCCGCCGCGACCAGCGCCTCGTCGGCGGATTCAGCGCGCAATCGGTCAATAATGGCGGGAACGCTCTCGCCCGCGTAGGCCCGGTCTATCCAGGTTTGTTGAGCTGTCAGATTCGAGGCGGGCGGGGCTTGGCTCAGTGCCGCGATCGCTGGGTCAGCATCCGTTGTTGTCAGTGCGTCGATTAGCGCCGGAATTTGGTCGGAGGTAATGAATGAGTCGGCCAGCCCCAGCGCGATCGCGTCGCCAGCGCGCACGGAGCCGGCGGTGAGCGCGAGGAATGTTCCCAGCTCGCCAGGCGCGTGGGAGAGCAGCCACGTTCCCCCAACGTCCGGCACAAAGCCAATTCCGGTTTCGGGCATTCCCAGCTTGGAGCGTTCGGTGACAATCCGGTGCGAACCGTGAGCGGAGAGCCCGATTCCGCCGCCAAGCACGAGTCCATCCATGATCGCAACATAGGGCTTGGAATAGGAGGCGATGCTGGCATTAAGTCGGTATTCGTCTCGGAAGAACGCAGCCGCTGCCGATCCGTCGCCGGTGGTGGCGTCACGATACAGCGAGAGGATGTCGCCCCCCGCGCACAGGCCGCGATCGCCGCTGCCGGTCAACAGCACCGTGCGCAGCGTGGGGTCGTCGGCCCACTCGTCGAGCACGTCCTGAATGGCGTGCACCATGCCGTGCGTGAGGGCGTTGATCGACTTCGGGCGGTTCAGCGTGATGTGTCCGACCTGGCCGCTGCGGGTGAAGAAAACCTCGGGCTGCGGCTCATCCGACCGGATCATGCCGCGTCGTCCACGAGGGCACGACCAACGATGAGGCGCATGATCTCGTTGGTGCCCTCCAGGATCTGGTGCACTCGAAGGTCGCGTACGACTTTTTCGATGCCGTAGTCGGCAAGGTAGCCGTAGCCGCCGTGCAGCTGGAGCGCGGCGTTGGCGGCGGTGAAACTGGCATCCGTTGCAAATCGTTTGGCCATCGCGCAGAGCGACACCACGTCAGGGGCGTTCGTGTCTAATGCCCAGGCAGCGCGTCGAAGCAGTCCCCGCGCGGCCTGCAGCTCGGTCTCCATATCGGCGAGGGTGAAGAGCAGGGACTGTTGCTCAACGAGGAGTTTGCCGAAGGCCTTGCGTTCTTTGAGATAGTGCACGGCTTGATCGAGTGCCCATTGGGCGCCGCCGAGGGAGCAGGCACCCATATTGATGCGGCCGCCATTGAGCCCCTTCATGGCGATGTGAAAGCCGGTTCCCTCGTCGCCGAGTCGGTTGTTAACCGGAACGCGAACGTTGTCGAAGATCACCTGGCGGGTGGGCTGGGCATTCCAGCCCATCTTCTTTTCATTTGCGCCAAACGAGAGCCCGGGGGTACCGGCCGGTACGACAATCGCGCTGATACCCTTTGTCCCGGCGGCGCCGGTACGGGCCATGACAACATACACGCTCGAGGAACCGGCACCGGAGATGAATTGCTTCACGCCGTTGATGACGTAGTCGTCTCCGTCGCGCGCGGCGGACGTGGTGAGCGCTGCCGCGTCCGATCCGGCCTCCGGTTCGGTCAGGCAGTAGCTGCCGAGTTGCTCCATTGATGCCAGCGGCGGCACCCACTGTTGACGCTGTTCATCGTTGCCGAACGTGTCGATCATCCAGACCACCATGTTGTGGATCGAGATGTAAGCCGCGATCGTCGTGTCGCCCTTGGCCAATTCCTCAAAAATTAGCACGGCGTCACTGCGGGTCAGTCCGGATCCGCCGACGTCTTCCTGGGCATAGATGCCACCGAGGCCCAGCTCGCCGGCCTCGCGCAGCACATCGACCGGAAAATGCTTAGTCTGGTCCCATTCGATCGCGTGCGGTGCCAGCGCGGAGCTGGCGAAATCCCGAACAACGCCGACCAGTGACTCTTGTTCCTCCGTGAGTGCGTACATGGTCAGTGCATCTGGGGCATGACGAAACTTGCACCTTCTTTAATGCCGGACGGCCAGCGCGACGTGACCGTCTTGGTCTTCGTATAGAACTTGAACGAATCGGTCCCAAACTGGTTGAGGTCGCCGAAGCCGGACTTCTTCCATCCGCCGAAGCTGTGATACGCGATGGGAACCGGAATGGGCACGTTCACGCCGACCATTCCGGTATTGACCCGTGCGGTGAAGTCGCGGGCAGTGTCGCCGTCCCGGGTGAAGATGGACACCCCGTTGCCGTACATGTGTTCCGACGGAAGTCGAAGGGCTGCTTCATAGTCCTCTGCCCGGGTGACGATGAGCACGGGGCCGAAGACTTCTTCCAGATAGATCGTCATCGACGGCGTGACGTGGTCGAACAGTGTCGGCCCCAGGTAGAAACCGTTTTCGTACCCGTCGACGACGTGTCCGCGACCATCTACGAGCAATTCGGCTCCTTCATCGATCCCGATCTGAATGTATTCAGACACCTTCTCGACGGCGGCTTGGGAGACGAGGGGGCCATAGTCGGAATTCGCATCCAGGGCCGGACCGACGTTGAGGTGCTTGACTCGTTCGACCAGTTTCGCCACGAGTGCATCGGCCGTGGCGGCTCCGACCGGGACCGCGACGGAGATGGCCATGCAGCGTTCCCCGGCGGAGCCGTAGCCGGCGCCGATGAGGGCATCGGCAACCTGATCGAGGTCGGCGTCGGGCATGATGATCATGTGATTTTTCGCACCGCCGAAGCACTGGGCACGTTTGCCCTGGGCGGCGGCCGTCTCGTAAATGTACTGGGCGATGGGGGTCGAACCCACGAAGCCGACCGCCTTGATCCGATCGTCGTTCAGTAGCGTGTCGACGGCTTCCTTGTCCCCGTTGACCACGTTGAACACACCGGCGGGCATTCCGGCCTCGATGAATAGTTCGCCCAGGGCTAGTGGAACGGAAGGGTCACGCTCCGACGGCTTGAGCACGAACGCGTTGCCGGCAGCGAGGGCGGGGCCGGCCTTCCAGAGCGGAATCATCGCGGGAAAGTTGAACGGGGTAATTCCAGCGACGACACCGAGCGGCTGACGCATCGAGTACACGTCGATTCCAGTTCCAGCTCCGGTCGTGTAGTCGCCCTTCAGCAGGTGCGGAGCGCCCGCAGCAAATTCGACGACCTCAACCCCGCGCTGGATGTCACCTTTGGCATCCTCGAACGTTTTTCCGTGCTCAGAGGAGAGGAGCGTGGCGAGAGAATCCATGTCACGCTCCACCAGGGCGAGGAAGCGCAAAAGCACTCGGGCGCGGCGCTGGGGGTTCCAGGACGCCCACTCGACCTGCGCAATTTCGGCATTGGCGATGACAGCTTCGACTTCGGCCTTGGACGCCAGTGGAACCCGCGCCTGCACGGCTCCCGTGCTGGGGTCGAAGACCTCGCTGAAACGGCCAGAGGTGCCCTCGATGTGTTTTCCACCCACGAAGTGAGTCAATTCCCGAACCAGCGTCAATTCCTGAACCATCGAATTTCCTGCTTTCTCGTCACCGCCATGGTGACTGCCTCGTCATCAATGTACTAGGTACTGCAAGTATTTACTAGGGAGAGCAAGTAATTTTTTCAGCGCGTGATGGACCCGGTCAAGGCGGCGATCGAACGCAGAAAGACGGGCCTGGCGGCGATCCAGGCGGCGGCCATGACGACGAGCGAGGCGGCGAAGATCCAGAATCCGACCCAGCTTTCGTTGTCGCTTCCCCCATACATGTGGTTGAGGTTGCGCAAGAAGCCAGTGGCGAGCACCAACGTCACGTGCACGATGATGAAGAACACGAAGTAGAGCATCACGGGAAAGTGGATGGCCCGCGCAAGTTCCACCGGGTAGACCCGGTTGAGTCTGGTGGCGTTTTTCGGCCATGCCCCCGACATTCGAAGGCCGGTAATGATGGCCAGGGGCGCGGCAATAAAAACCGTAGCGAAGTAGGTGAGGAGTTGAAGGCTGTTGTAGTTGGTCCATCCGTTTTCGGTGGGCCAGTTCAGCGACGCATATTGCAGGCCCGCGGAAAGCGCGTTGGGGAACACATCCCAGCTCTGCGGGACCAGGCGCAGCCACTGACCGGTCGTGAAAATCAGGATGTAGAAAACGATTCCGTTGAGCACCCAGAGCGCGTCAAGACTCAGGTGAAACCAGAGGGTCAAGCTGATTTTAGACGGGGCGTTCTTGGTCTTGATGAGTCCCTTGTTATTGCGCGTCCAATGGGCCGCGGGTCGCGCAACCGTGCGGATTTGCCACCCGGTGCGGATGATTAACAAGATAAAGAACGCGTTCAGAAAGTGCTGCCAGGCCAGCCAGGCGGGAAAACCGACGGGCGTCCCTGTCGCAAGTTCTGACTCACCGGGATATTCGCCGAGGAACGACCGAACCGCGGGAAGCGTGCGAAGTCCCTGCGCGGCCAGAACCACTGCGGCCAGCAGCACCAGGACTGCGGGGACGATCCAGACCAGCTTGAACCACTTACTCGTGCGCATTGCTTACTCTCTATTCGGTGCGGTTCGTTACTGGCAAGGGTCGGCTAGGCCCGGGCCTACTTCGTGCTCCGGGACTCCAGCGCCTCGATGAGTTGCGGAACAACGGTGAAAACGTCGCCGACGATGCCAAAGTCTGCAATATCGAAAATAGGTGCGTCCGCGTCTTTATTGATGGCCACAATCGTCTTCGCGGTCTGCATTCCGGCCCGGTGCTGAATCGCTCCCGATATCCCCAGCGCCACATAGAGCTGGGGCGAGACGGTGACGCCGGTCTGGCCCACCTGGGAGGTTTGCGAGACGAAGCCAGCATCGACCGCAGCGCGCGAGGCGCCGACCGCAGCGCCGAGCGCATCCGCCAGCCGCTCGACGAGGGCGAACTTCTCCTGTGAGCCAAGCCCCCGACCGCCAGAGACGACTGTGGTCGCACCGCGAAGCGGCGGTCTGGCCGACACTACGACATTGTCAATGACCTCATCGATCACGGCGGAACGCACTGCGTCGCTCTGTAGCGACACTGTCGTGACGACGGGCACCGCGGCATCCGCTTGCCCGTCGATTGCTCCTTGGCGAACAGTGACAATCACCGGACCGCCCTGCACCGTGGATTCCACCGTGTATACGCCGCCGAACACCGAGTGGATCGCGATGATGCTCGGGCCGTCAGCGCGCAGGTCGACCGCATCGATCACCAGGCCAGCATCAATTCGCGCCGCCAAGCGAGCAGCAACGTCACGCCCTTCGACCGAATTCACCGTCAGAATTGCGCCAGGATTGAAGGTCGACACGGCCAGAGCCAACGCGTCTACCTGCGGAGTAACCAGAAGCTCGCCCGCTTGGTCGCTCTGGGCAAGATAGACCTGAGCAGCGCCGAGTTGTCCGAGATTCTCTAGCAGGGCATTCCCCGCTCCAGGTGCGGTGACCACAACGGCAACGGGCGTGCCGAGCTTGGCTGCGGCAGCGAGCAGCGAGGGAGTCGAGTCCGCAAGGTCGCCGCGATGAGAAATTTCGATGAGTGCAAGAATGTTCGACATTGACGATTCCTCCGTTAGATCAGGTGGCCAGCAATAAGGAAGTCCGCCAGCTCAACGCCGGCGTTTCCCTCATCGATGATTTTCTTACCCGAGGCGCGGGCTGGACGCTTGGTTGTCTGCAGCACGACGGAGCGCCCCCTGCCAGCGAAGGTGACGGCCGGGTCAATGCCCAGGTCTTCGAGCGATAGGACCGTGAACGGCTTCTTCTTCGCCGACATGATTCCCTTGAATTTCGGAAAGCGCGCCTCGGGCAAGCGCTCCGTAATCGAGATGACCGCGGGCAGCGTAGCGTGCACGCGCAGCTTCCCCTGCCCGGTAGCACGTTCCCCAGCCACCTCGTCATCGGAGAGCTGTACCGATTCGAGATACGTCATGTGCGGAAGATTCAATCGTTCGGCCACCATCGCCGGAACCACCCCGCCCCCGCCATCCGTCGACTCGTTACCGGCAATGACCAGATCGAAACCGGTTGTGCCCAACGCCGCGGCCAGCACGGTAGACGTCCACCCGATATCTGCGCCCGCCAAGGCGCCGTCCAGAACATGAATGGCAGAGTCGGCACCCATCGCCAGCCCCTTACGCAGGCCCACGGTCACTGCCGCTGACCCCATCGACATTACGACGACTTCGGCGTCCTTATGTGCGTCCTTGTAGCTGAGCGCCACCTCGAGAGCGCGTTCGTCGATCTCGTCGATGACGGCGTCGCTGGCCGCGCGATCGATCAATCCCGTCGAGGGATCCAGAATCCGCTCACCATACGTATCCGGCACCTGCTTCACGAGAACAACGATCTTCACTAGTTCACTCCCTGATATTGCGTCCCAGACGGAGACGCGTGGACTGAGCGGAGGCGTCTTCTAGAGAAACATACTAGGAAGATCGAGTATTTACTAGGACTTAGTTATATTTTCCTGCGGGCTAGAGCGGATTGGGCTGCACTGGAGGGTCGATGAAATCGCCGGCATTGCGACGGAAGCGCGCCAGGATGTGGATGAGTTGAGTCATATCGTCTTGCACGAGGCCGGGCCGGACGAACACCTCTTCGTTGAGGCTGGCCGATGCCTGGGCGACCAGGTCGCGTCCGGTGTCTTCCAAAACGACCAGGGTCGCACGACCATCCGTGGGGTGTGCCGTCCGCCTGACCAGCCCGTCCCGCTCCAGCCGGTCCACGGTATTGGTGACGCTCGTCGGATGGACCTGGAGCCGCACACTCGCGCTCGTCATCGGGAGAGCCCCGCCCTTGGTAAAACTGAGCAGCGTCAGCATCTCGTACCGCGCGAAAGACAGCCGGTAGGACTTCAGCGTGGCCTCGACCCTCGCCAGCATGAGCTGCTGCACCCGCATGATGGAGGTGACTGCCGCCATGCCGTCGGCGGCATCGTCCCACCCGTGCTCGGCCCACTGGCGACGAGCTTCCGCAATGGGATCTATGGTCAACGGTGTTGCATTCGCCACCATATACATCCTTTGGTTAATTTCTTCCACGGTACACGGATACATCGTCTGTATTTGGCGCATCAGTGTCGTCAGAGTATCGTGCGCATGATTGTCGCGGTCTCGTCGGGCCTCTCGAACATTGCTGAGTGTCCGCAAGACAAAAAATGCACCGGCGCACCGCCAAGTGCCACACCAAGGGCTTCGGCTTGGGCGCTCGTGCGAGTCCGATCCTGCATGCCGTGAATAACAATCGCTGGGCACGAGATCTCGGCCAATCGGCCGCTGAAGTCGGTAGCGCGCTGGCTGGTGAGAACCTCGATTGCGGCGCGACGTTCAATCCGATCCGCATAATCGAGAAAGCTCTCGCGTTCCGAGGATCCCAATGGCTCGGCAAAGGAGCGATCGAGAATCGTTTCGAAGAGTTCTCTCCCCCAGGAATGCTCCATCCGTTGAATGATCGCTTCGACATCACCGTGGGAATGCATATTCTGCCCCGTGCCCACCAGCACCAGCGCATCGACCAGCTCGGGATTATCAAGTGCCAGCTGAAGAGCGATGGCACCTCCGGTGGAGTGCCCGACAAGTACCGCGCGACCTGGCCGGCTCGAGCGAATCTGGTCAGCCACCTGTGCCGCGATCCCCGCCATGTTCCATGGTCTAGGAAACGTCATCCACGAGGGGGCTTCAAGGGCGGCCATTGGCCAGAGTCGGTCACCTAGCGGCTTAAAAATGCTCGGAGAGCACAGTGTTCCGGCAAGTGCGACGATTCGTTTTCGATCGCCCAAAGTGAATTCCTACTCGTTCGCTGTCCAGATCGTCTGCCGCACTGAGCGGGTTGTTAGATGATACTGCTCAGTCACCAAACGGGCCTCTGCTTGAGCAGACCACCGGTTTGCTTTGACCGGCCCCACTGGCCTGGATTTGGGCTCAGGTCCGCCTAGAATCTGCCAGTTCGCGCCCGCACTGCCCCGTGCAGCCTGCCGTGACGATTCGAAAGAGACCTCAGGATTCGAATTACCGTGCGTCTCGCCGCTCTGGCCGCCGGGGCCCTGTCTTTGAGCGGAAGTGCTGCCACGGCCACCCCACCGCCTCACCCGCCAAGACTCCAGCCACCACCGCGAACTACCCGGTCACCGTCGACAATTGCGGAACGAGCCTGACGGTCGCTGCCGCCCCCGAACGGATCGTGTCGATCAAGTCCTCGGCCACCGACCTGCTGCTCGCGCTCGAACTCGGCGACCTCCTCGTCGGCTCGGCCTTTCTCGACGGCCGACTGTCTGAGTCACTCGCGGCAGCCGGTTCCGACCTCAACGTGATCAGCGACTTTCTTCCCGGGCAGGAAGCGGTGCTCGGTGTGAACCCCGACTTCATCTACGGCGGCTGGGTATCCAACTTCAGCGCCGACGGCGTGGGCGAGCGCCCTGCCCGACGATATTCGGCCGGTGGCCGAGGCCCTGGCCGCGGCGGCGCATCCGCTTGATTCGGCCGTGCACGAGGTCGGGGCGCGCTGGGCTTAGCGGGCTTCGGCCAGTGCGCGGATCAGCCCAGCTGGCGCAGCCGGGGGGCCAGGTCGCGCTCGAACAGGTCGAGGAAACGCTTCTGGTCATGGCCGGGGGCATGGAAGACCAGGTGGTTGAGGCCCGCGTCGAGGTAGGGCTTGATCAGGGCGACGGCCTCATCGGGGTCGGACGCCACGATCCAGCGCTTGGCGACCTGTTCGATCGGGAGGGCGTCGGCGGCGGCTTCCATCTCCATCGGGTCTTGGATGGAGTGCTTCTGCTCGGGAGTGAGGGACAGTGGCGCCCAGAACCTGGTGTTCTCGAGCGCGGTGTCCCGGTCGGTGTCGTAGGAGATCTTGATCTCGATCATGCGATCAATGTCGTCCTGCGGGCGCCCGACCTTCTCGAGGCCCTCAGCCACGGCCGGCAGCAGCTTGTCGGTGTAGAGCTCCATGCCCTTGCCTGAGGTGCAGATGAAGCCGTCGCCGGCGCGGCCGGCGTAACGGGCCACGACGGGGCCGCCGGCCGCGATGTAGACCGGCACCGGGGCATCCGGAACGTCGTACAGGGTCGCACCGACCGTGTTGTAGTACTCACCGTCGAAGTCGGTTCGTTCGCCAGTCCAGAGCTGGCGCATGAGGTCGACGGCCTCGCGCAGGCGGGCGAAGCGCTCCTTGAACTCGGGCCACTCACCCTGGTAACCGGTGGCGATCTCATTGAGGGCTTCGCCGGTTCCGACGCCGAGCATGATGCGCCCGGGGTACAGGCAACCCATGGTGGCGAAGGCCTGGGCGATCACGGCCGGGTTGTAGCGAAAGGTGGGGGTCATCACCGACGTGCCGATCTGCACCCGCTTCGTGCGCTCGCCGACCGCGGCCATCCAGGCCATGGCGTACGGCGCGTGCCCGCCCTCGTGCCGCCAGGGCTGAAAGTGGTCGCTCACGGTCACGCTGTCGAGCCCGTGTTCCTCGGCCATGACACCGAGTTCGACCAATTCTCGCGGTGCGAACTGCTCCGCCGACGCCTTCAGTCCCAGCTTCAACATGCGCTCTCCCTCGTCGAGTTACTCAGCCTGTTCAGCCTATGCCCTGTTTTTTCTGCGCCCCTGATACGGTGTTCACGACCACCGATTAGATTTTATTGGTTGAGCTTGCCTCGATTTGGGCAGCAGGTCGCTGGACAGTCCAGTTTCCCGCGCCCAAATTTTGTGAGGTCCCGCATGCTCCGTCGTTCCCGTTTTCTGTTCATCGGCGTCGGCATCAACGCCGCCCTGCTGCTCAGCGGATGCGCCGCCACGGCGACGCCCGCCGCCACTCCGGGATCGTCCCCCGCTTCGTCAACAGCTGCCCGCGCGGGCTACCCCATCACGGCTGACAACTGCGGCACCAGCGTCACCGTCGCAGCCGCCCCCGAACGGATCGTGTCGATCAAGTCCTCGGCCACCGAACTGCTGCTCGCCCTTGGACTCGGCGACCGCATCGTCGGCTCAGCCTTTCTCGACGGCCCCCTACCTGATTCGCTCGCGGCAGCCGGCGCCGACCTCAACGTGATCAGCGACTTTCTGCCCGGACAGGAGGCGGTGCTTGGCCTGAACCCCGACTTCATCTACGGCGGGTGGGAATCCAACTTCAGCGCCGACGGCGTGGGCGAGCGCCCCGCCCTCGAGGCTCTCGGCGTGGGAACCTACGTCTCGCCGGCCGCCTGCAAGGGCGACTCCATGCCGAACCCGCTCACCTTCGACACGGTTTTCGCCGAAATCGACGAGGCCGGTGCCATCTTCGGCGCAACGGATGCCGCAGCCAAGCTGGTCAGCGGCCTGCAGTCCGACCTCGCCGCCCTCAAGCCGACCGCGACCGACACCACGGCCTTGTGGTACTCAAGCGGAACCACGACCCCCTATGTCGGTGCCGGTATCGGCTCACCCGAGATGATCATGGACGCCGCCGGGCTCACCAACATCTTCGCCGACGTGAGCGACACCTGGACCTCGGCGGGCTGGGAATCGATCATCGAGGCCAACCCGAGCGTCATCGTGCTCGTCGACGCCACCTGGAACACGGCCGAGTCGAAGATCGCCCACCTGGAGTCCGACCCGGCCACGCAGGTGCTCGACGCCGTCAAGAACCAGCGCTACATCATCCTGCCGTTCGCCGCGACCGAGGCCGGCATCCGCAACGTCGAAGCGACGGCGTCCACGATCTCGCAGCTAGCCGCGCTCGACGAGTGACCCGCAGTAAGTACCTCGGGTGGCTGGTCGCGGCAGCCGCTCTGCTCGTGCTCGGGTGCGCGGTCGCCGTGACCATCGGGCCGGCAGCGGTGAGCCTCGCCCAGGTGGCGGGCAGCATCGGCGCGCACCTCGGTCTGCCCGTCGAGCCGGTACCGCTACTCATCGACTCGATCGTCTGGCAGCTCCGACTACCGCGCGTGCTCACGGCCGCGCTGGTCGGCGCCGGCCTCGCCCTCAGCGGCGCCGTGATGCAGAGCGTGACCCGCAACCCCCTCGCCGACCCGTACCTGCTCGGGTTGTCGAGCGGGGCATCCGTCGGAGCGGTGTGCGTGGTCATTCTCGGCATCGGATTTGCCCTGCCGGCCGCAGCGTTTGCCGGAGCATTGCTGGCCCTAATGGCGACGCTCAGCATCGCCAAGGTCGGCGGAACGATCACCCCGGTGCGGGCCGTGCTCGCCGGCCTGGCCATCGCCCAGCTCGCCGGTGCCCTCACCTCGTTCATCATCTTCTGGGCGGCCAAGGGCGACTCCTACCGCGAGATCCTCAACTGGCTGCTCGGCTCGGTGGCCGGTGCCACCTGGCAGAGCGTAATGATCGCGGCGACAGCCGTTTTGGTCGTGGGCACCGGCATTGTCCTGTCGGCGACCCGGCTCGACGCGTTCGCCTTCGGTGACACGTCGGCGGCCAGCCTCGGCATCAACGTCAATCGCACCCGCTGGGCCCTGCTCGGTTCGGTCGCTCTGCTCACCGGGGCCATGGTGGCCGTGAGCGGGTCCATCGGGTTCGTCGGGCTCATTCTGCCGCACCTGGTGCGCGGCATCAGCGGCCCGGGCCACCGCCGCCTGCTCCCGCTCGTCGCGGTCTGCGGGGCGCTGTTCCTGGTGATCGCCGATACCCTCGCGCGCACCGTGTTCGACCCGCGCGAGCTGCCGGTGGGCATCATCACCGCGTTCATCGGCGTACCGGTGTTCATTTTGCTGATCAAGAGAAAGAAGTCGAAGCTGTGGGCGTAGAACTCGATCGGTTGTCGTTCAGCATCGACGGCACCAGCATTTTGCGGGACGTTTCGGCGTCACTGCCCACCGGCAGCGTCACCGGCCTGCTCGGGCCGAACGGCGCCGGCAAGTCCACCCTGCTTCGCCTGATCGCGGGTATCGACACAGCGGATGCCGGCACCGCCTCCCTCGACGACGTCGCCATCGGCTCCCTTCCGCGGCGCGAGGCGGCCCGGCGGATCGCGCTGCTCGAGCAGAACGCCGCCCCGAGTGTGGAATTGACCGTGCTCGAGGTTGTGCTGCTGGGGCGCATTCCCCACCGCACCAAACTCATAGGCTCGTTCAGCGGCGCGGAGGATCGCACGGTCGCTCTGGACGCCCTCGAACTGGTCGGCGCGGGAACTCTGGCCGATCGGTCGTGGCACACTCTGAGCGGTGGGCAGCAGCAGCGCGTGCAGATCGCCCGGGCCATGGCGCAGCAACCGAGCCTGCTTCTGCTCGACGAACCGACCAACCACCTCGACGTGAGTGCCCAGCTCTCGTTGCTCGGGCAGGTGCGCGAGCTGGGCGTGACGGCGATCATGGCCCTGCACGATCTCAACCTCGCCGCGGCCTACTGCGACCACATCCTGCTGCTCGATGGCGGCCTGCTCGTGGCCTCCGGCGTGCCCGCTGCGGTGCTCACCCCCGAGATCATCGGCGCCGTCTACGGCGTGGACTGCTACATTCTCGAGCATCCGCGCGGCGGTCATCCGGTCATCGTCTATGCGGCTGCTTCGGTGTCGGCATGAGCGGCGTCGGCATGAGCGGCGTCGGCATGACGAGCCTGAATCGCGTGACCGTTCTGGCCGGCGGTGTCGGCGGTGCCCGCTTCACCCGCGGCATGTTGGCGCAACTCGCGGTCACAGCTCCCGACGCCACCGTGACGGTCATCGTGAACACCGGCGACGACATGTGGCTGGACGGGCTGCGCATCTGCCCCGACCTTGACACGGTTATGTACACGCTCGGTGACGGCATCAACGAGGAGCAGGGCTGGGGCCGCCCCGACGAGACCCGGAGGACCTCCGCCGAGATCGCGGCCTACGGTCGCGGCTGGTCCTGGTTCACCCTCGGCGATCTCGATCTGGCCACCCACATCGTGCGCACCGATCTGCTGCGCAGCGGTTCTACGCTCTCTGAGGTGACGGAGTTTCTCTGCCGCCGCTGGCAGCCCGGGGTGCGGCTGCTGCCGATGAGTGATCAGCCCGTGGAAACCCACGTATGCCTCGCCGAGAATATAGATGAGCACTCCGTGGGCGACTATATCCACTTCGAAGAATGGTGGGTGCGCTACCGGGCGAAGGTGCCGATCACCGGGTTCGAGCAGCGGGGACTCGCCGACGCGGTCGCCGCGCCGGGGGTGCTCGAAGCCATCACCGAGGCCGACGTCGTCGTGCTGCCGCCGTCGAATCCGGTCGTGTCGGTCGGCACGATCCTGGCCGTTCCGGGCATACGTGATGCGCTGCGGTCGACCGCGGCCCGCGTGGTCGGCGTCTCTCCGATTGTCGGCGGCGCGGCGGTGCGCGGAATGGCGGACGCCTGCCTCCGCACGATCGGGGTCGAGACCAGTGCACTCGCGGTCGGGCTGCACTACGGTGCCCGCAGCCGGGGCGGCATCCTCGACGGCTGGCTCATCGACGAAACGGATGCCGTGGCCCTGCCCGCTCTCGCGGCCGCCGGCATCCGCTCGGCCGCTGTGCCGCTGTGGATGACCGACCTGCCCGCCACGACAGCGATGGCGGCCGCCGCCCTGGCACTGTGGCCCGGAGCCAGGAGCTAGACCAGTGCGCTCGTGTGCGGCCCGAGCCCCAGCGCCCGGGCGGTGTCGAGGTCGGCTGCGGTGTCGACGTCGCGTCGCAGCGACGAGCTCGGCGGCAAGTCCAGCACGACGTGCCCGTCGCCCTCGTGCGCGGCGCGGGAGCCGAGACCGAACCGCGGAGTGAACCTGTAGCCGGCCCACGCGAGCAGCGTCGTTGTTCCCACGCCCTCCGCATCGGCCACCATCGAGAGCGGGTGCGTGGCCGCGAGCGCGAACGCCGTTTCTACATCGGCCACGTGCAGGGCCGGCAGGTCTCCGGTCACAACGGCCAGATTCGCGTCGGGGCACGCGAACCGGGCCGCCTCGGCACCCTGCTCGATCGCGGCGTTCAATCGGTCCTGCCCCGCGTCCGGGCCCGGCACCTCCGGCACGATGACCGCGCCGAGTGCGGCCAGCGCCACGCCGAGCCGTGCACTCGCGGTCACCACGAACACGCGCTCCACAGCGGATGCCGCCACCAGCGCCGCTACCGTGTCCAACGCGAACGCATCGGCGAGCGCCGCCCGCCCGGCTCCGGCCCCGAGGCGGCTCTTCGCCCCGGAGGTTCCTTTCACCGGGACGACCACCACCCACCGAGTCTGATCCACGGTAAACACGCTATCAGCGCTCCGCCGGCAAACCCGCGCAACCCGGCACGCGGTAGCCTCAGGGGCCGAGTAGCCAACATCCGTACGTTCGAATGAACGGCCCCGGAGGTCCCCTGTCACAGTCGCTCACCGCACAGGCTCGCGCGCTTCCCCTGGCGATCGTCACCTATCTGGAGCGCAGCGCGAGCGCCAAGCCCACCTCCGCTCGAGCGACCTTTGTCGAAAACGCTGTCGTCGTCGACGACGGCAAGACGTACACCGGCGAGCCGGCCATCACGGCCTGGCTGGCCGGCAGCGCCGCCGAGTTCGAATACACGACCACCCTGCTGCGCACCGAGAAGGACGAGGCGGCAACGACCGTCATCAACCGCATCGAGGGCAACTTTCCCGGCCGCAGCGTCGACCTCAGCTACCGCTTCGAGCTCGCCGCCGAGACCGGCCTGATCCAGAACCTCACGATCTCGATCTAGCTTTTCTCGGCTGCTGCAGCCAACCCGGCGGCGAACCCCTCGCGATACCCTTCGGCGCGGGCCTCGGCGGTGCCGAGCCTAAACATGTCGGTGTCGCTCGGGCGCTGTAACGCCCGGGCGCCGACGGCATCGAGGTCGCCGACGAGCCGGCCGAGTCCGCGCAGCACGGCGACCGGGTTGCCGCTGGTCTTGCCCTTGACCAGATCGGCGGCTCCGGCGATCTCGTCGGCGACCGCCGCGACGGTGACGTCGAGGCGGCGACCCGAGACATCCGTTGTGCCGCGCAGGTCGTCGAGTACCGCAAGCCCCGCCGCACCGATGGCGATGTCGGTCTGGCCCTCGCGCCACGGGCGCCCGGCAGTATCGGTGATCAGCACGCCGAGCCGCAGGCCGGTGCGCTCGCGAAGGGCTGTGCAGAGCGCGCGAGCGGAGGCATCCGGATCGACCGGCAGCAGCAGCACGACGCCCGCGGGCGCGTTGCTGGTGTCGACGCCGGCCGCCGCCATCACGAGTCCCTGCCGGTTCTCGACGATGCGGGTGACTCCACCCGGGTAGGCGCGTGAGGCCACGATCCGCACGGTCTCGTCGGTGATCGCCTGTTCGCGGTCGGCCGCTGGCACAGCCCGCCCCTCGGCCTTCGAAACGATCTTGCTGGTCACCACCACAATATCGCCGTCAATCAGGCGGGACCGTGCGGCCTCCGCGATTAGGGCGGCGAGGTCGTCACCGGCCGTGATCTCACCGAACCCACCGAGGGTGAACACCTTCAGGCCGAACAGTTCCATTGCCCCCACTTCCGCCGCGGCCGCGTCGGGCCGGGCGTCGTGCGGCATCAGCGCACCAGCTTCGGCAGAACGGATGCGCCGAAGACGTCGATCCACTGCTTCTGGTTGCGGCCGACGTTGTGCAGATAGATGCGATCGAAGCCGAGGTCGACGAATTTCTGGATGTATTTGCGGTGCTCGTCGGGGTCGGCCGAGATGACCATGCGGCCCTCGAAGTCCTCCGGACGCACCATTTTGGCCAGCTGCTCGAACTCGAACGGCGATCGAATATCGCTCTTCGGAAACTTCATGCCGCCGTTCGGCCACTCGTGCAGGGCATTGGTCATGGCCTCTTCGTCGGTTTCGGCCCAGCTCATGTGCAGTTGCAGCACCTTGGGCATCGTCGACGGGTCTTTTCCGGCCTCGCGGGCGCCGCCGTCAAATTTTGCGAACAGCATCGCGATCTTCTCCAGCGGGGCGCCGACCGTGATCAGGCCGTCCGCCAGCCGACCGGCGCGTTTGGCCGTGACCGGGCCGGCCGTGGCTACCAGAATCTCCGGGGCAACGTCCGGCATGGTCCACAGCCGCGTCGACTCGAGCTTGAAGAATTGCCCGGAGTGCTTGACGTCCTTGTCGGCCAGGGATCCGGCGAACAGCTTGGAGATGATCTCGATGGCCTCGAACATGCGATTGATGCGCTCCGGGGCTTCGGGCCAGTAGCCGCCCACAATGTGCTCGTTCAGCGCTTCACCGCTGCCGAGTCCCAGCCAATGCCGACCCGGGTGCATCGAGGCCAGCGTCGCGGAAGCCTGCGCGACCATGGCCGGGTGCCAGCGAAAGGTGGGCGCCGTCACGCCGGGACCGAAGTCGCCCGTGGTGCGCTCGGCGATCGAGGCGAGCACGCTCCAGACGAAGCTCGACTGACCCTGCGCTGGAACCCAGGGCTGAAAGTGGTCGGCCGCCATCACGCCGGTGAAACCGTGCTGCTCCGCGTAGGCCGACAGTGCGACCGCCTCGGCCGGTGCAAACTGCTCCAACATGGCCGCGTAGCCAATCCGCAACTCCGTCAAAATACCCTTTCCGCCCATAACCGTGTATCTGTGTCCATTCAATCGCAACACGGTCGCGGCTGCGTTCGATACCGCGGAAGGCGGCATCCGCTTGGCCGGGCGGCACGCTGGCCCTTATAGGCTGGAGTCATGCGCATCGCCACCTGGAACGTCAATTCCGTTCGTGCCCGCTCCGGACGAATCGTCGACTGGATGGAACGCGAAGACATCGACGTTCTCGCCATGCAGGAGATCAAGTGCAAGCCCGAGCAGTTTCCCTCGCAGGTGTTCGAGGACGCCGGCTACGACCTCGCCATTCACGGTTTGAGCCAGTGGAATGGCGTGGCGTTTGCCAGCCGCGAGCCAATGACGGATGTCGTCACCAGTTTTCCGAATATGCCCGGCTTCCTGAAGGGTGCGGTCGGTCCAGACCAGCCGCTCGAGGCGCGCGCGCTCGGCGTGACCGTGAACGACCTGCGCCTGTGGAGCCTGTACGTGCCGAACGGGCGTGCGCTCGGCGACCCGCACTACGACTACAAGCTGGCCTGGCTGAAGGCCCTCGAGGCCCACGCTGTCGCGGAGCTCGAGGCCCATCCCACGCTCGCGCTGGCCATGATGGGCGACTGGAACGTCGCGCCCCGCGACGAAGACGCCGGCGACCCGACACTGGTTCCCGGTCTCTCCACGCACATTTCGCCGCCGGAACGCGCGGCGTTCGAGGCCTTCCAGGCAGCCGGCCTGACCGACGTCGTGCGCCCGATCGTGCCGGAGGGCTTCACCTACTGGGACTACAAGCAGCTGCGGTTTCCGCGCAACGAGGGCATGCGCATCGACTTCATCCTCGGCTCGCCCGCCTTCGCCGATCTGGTAACGGATGCCAGCATCCACCGCAATGAACGCAAGGGCGACGCCCCGAGCGACCACGTTCCGGTGCTCGTCGACCTAGATCTGGGCGGCGACGATGACGACCGCCCGATGATCTTCTAACAGAAAGATGCGTTAACGACAGCTGCCCCCGGCTTTTCGGCCGGGGGCAGCTGTCGTTGCAGTAAAACGTACAGTGCGAGGTGCCGGTGGTTAGACCGAGACCTTCTTGGGAGCCTGGTACTTCGGGTGTGCCTGTTCTGCGGCCAGTTCGAATTCGGCATCGATCTCGGCGTTCGGCTTGTACGTGGCGAGGGAGACCACGACGGCCACGATCATGCTGGCCGCGAAGCCGGGCACGATCTCGTACAGGGTGTCGCCGAGGGCGGAGTTGCCCCAGATGAACACAACCACGGCACCGGTGACCATCGAGGCCAGGGTGCCCCAGGTGGAGAGCTTCTTCCAGTACAGCGAGAGGATGACCACCGGGCCGAAGGCGGCACCGAAGCCGGCCCAGGCGAAACCGACCAGGTCGAGAATGGTCGAGTTCTGCTGCAGCGCTATCAGTGCGGCGATGACGGCCACGACGAGCACACCGATACGGCCGAGCATGACCAGCTGCTTGGGCGCGGCATCCTTGCCCACAATCTTGTAGAGGTCTTCAACGAGCGCCGACGACGAGACGATGAGCTGCGAGGAGATGGTGCTCATGATCGCGGCAAGCACGGCGGCGAGCACGAGGCCCGCGATGAAGGGGTGGAACAGGGTCTGCGAGAGAATGAGGAACACAGTCTCCGGGTTTGCGAGATCCAGGTTGGGGTTCTGCTGGAAGTACGCGATACCGATCAGGGCGGTCGCAATAGCACCGAGGGCGGTGAGGATCATCCAGCCGATGCCGATGCGGCGACCAGCCTTGGCGTCCTGCGGGGTACGCATGGCCATGAAACGCACGATGATGTGCGGCTGGCCGACGTAACCGAGGCCCCAGGCGGCAGCCGAGATGACACCGAGCACGGATCCGCCGGCAGTGATGGACAGCAGGTCGGGGTTGACTTCGCGGATGGAGTCGAGGGTTGCGACGACTCCGCCGGTGGCGTTCAGCGCTACGAGGGGAACAGCGATCAGCGCGGCGAGCATGAGGAGGCCCTGGGCAACGTCGGTGAGGGTAGCACCGAGAAAGCCGCCGAACAGGGTGTACAGCAGGGTGACGCCGCCGACGATCAGCATGCCGGTGACGAACGTGGAGCCGAAGGACTCCTCGAAGAACACACCTCCGGCAACCATGCCGGAGGAGACGTAGAACGTGAAGAACACCAGGATGATCACACCGGAGACCACGCGCAGCAGGCGCGACGTGTCTTTCAGTCGGTTCTCGAAGAAGCTCGGGATGGTGATCGAGTTCTTCGATACGAAGGTGTAAGAGCGCAGCCGCGGTGCCACGAACTTCCAGTTCAGCCAGGCACCGATGGTGAGGCCGATGGCGATCCAGGCCTCAACGAGGCCGGACACGTAGATGGCTCCGGGGAGACCGAGCAACAGCCAGCCGGACATATCCGAAGCACCCGCGCTCAGGGCCGCTGTGCCCGGCTTGAGTCCTCGGCCGGCGAGCATGTAGTCGTCAAGGTCTTTGGTCTGACGAAAGGCAAAGTAGCCGATGGCAACCATGCCTGCGAGATATAAAACGATTGCAATGAGTTGAAATGTTTGATCCGTCAATGGGATTCCTTTGTTGGGATGCCCGACGTACTGGACGTGATTACTCGAGGTGCGAGCAAGCTCAAAGCGCCAGTCTCGCAGAAATATGGGCATGGCGCCATCTTTAACCGCCCATTCGCCCCCGTAACCGTTTGACAACGGAGGGCTTACCCCCTGCCCGCGGTCGCCCTGAACGTGCCCACAATGACCGCACGAGGCGTCCATCCCTTCCCCTCCTCGGCCAAATTGGATACAGTATCCAAATGACCGGGATTATTGATGAGGCGCGCACGACGGGTCCGCTGGACGGCATCCGTATTGCGGATTTTTCTCGCGTGCTTGCCGGGCCATTTGCCACCATGATGCTGGCCGATTTCGGCGCCGATGTGATCAAAATCGAGCACCCGCTCGGCGATGATACCCGCGCCTGGGTGCCGCCGGTCGACCCGAACGGTATTGGTAGCTATTTCGCGAGCGTCAACCGCAATAAACGCTCTGTGGTCTGCGATTTACGTACCGAGAACGGCCTGGCTGATGCGCGCGCCCTCGCGCTGAGCGCCGACGTCGTGATCGAAAACTTTCGCCCCGGCGTCATGGAGCAGTACGGCCTCGACTACGCCAGTTTGACCGCGGAGCGCCCCGAGCTCGTCTACTGCTCGATCACCGGATTCGGCCGCGCCGGCGGCGCGGCGCTCCCGGGCTACGACCTGCTCGTGCAGGCGGTCGGCGGGCTGATGAGCGTGACCGGCTCGGCCGCCGAAGAACCGAGCAAGGTCGGGGTCGCCCTCGTCGATGTAGTGACCGGGCAGAACGCGGTCGTCGGCATTCTCGCCGCACTGCGCTCGCGGGAGCAGACCGGCCTGGGCCAGCGAGTCGAGGTGAATCTGCTCTCGTCCTTACTCGCCGGGCTGGTCAACCAGGCCTCGAGCACCCTCGCTACCGGGGTCGCCCCCCAGCGCCTTGGCAACGCCCACCCGAGCATCGCGCCCTATGAAACGTTTCGAACCCTGGACGACCCGATCGCGATCGCGGTCGGCACCGACAAGCAGTTCACCGCGCTCGTGCAGGTGCTCGACCGCCCCGAGCTGGCACGCGACCGCCGGTTCGGCTGCAACGCCGACCGCCTCGCCCATCGCGCGGTGCTCAAAGAGCTGCTCGAAGCGCGGCTCGCCACCCGTCCGGCCACGGAATGGACAGCACTGCTGGCGACCGCGCGCGTGCCGGCCGGCAAGGTGAATTCGATCGCCGAGGCGCTCGAACTGGCCACCGAACTCGGCCTCGCCCCGGTCGTGCCGGTGACCGATTCGAACCGGTCGCGGGTGAGCCAGCAGATCGCCAACCCGATCAGCCTCTCCGCGACCCCCGCACGGTACCGGCGCCCGCCGCCACTGCTCGGGGAACACAATGGTGCGACCTTTTTCTGACCATAAGCATCCGCTCTACTGAAGGAAGACGACTCATGACCACTCTCATTGACACCGATCTGACCGACGCTGCCGACCTCGTGGGCATCGATTCCCTGCTGACCGAGACCGAGATCACCCTGCGCAATGCGGTGCGGGCCTTCGTCAACACCACGATCAAACCGAACATCGCCGGGTGGTACGAGAACGCGGTCTTTCCGCTCGAGATCATTCCGCAGCTGGCCAGGCTCGGCCTGCTCGGCATGCACCTCACGGGCTACGGCTGCCCCGGGCGCAGCTCGGTCGAGTACGGCCTCGCTGCGCTCGAGCTCGAGGCCGGCGATTCTGGGCTGCGCACCTTCGTGAGCGTGCAGGGGTCGCTCGCGATGAGCGCGATCCACAAGCACGGCTCCGAGGAGCAGAAAAACGAGTGGCTGCCGCGCATGGCCGCCGGTTCGGTGATCGGCTGCTTCGGGCTGACCGAGCCTTCGGCCGGCTCCGACCCGGCGAGCATGACCACTTTCGCGCGCCGCGACGGCACCGATTGGGTTCTCAACGGCACCAAGCGCTGGATTGGCCTGGCCTCGATCGCACAGGTCGCCATCATCTGGGCGATGACGGATGACGGAATCCGCGGCTTCGTCGTCCCCACCGATACCCCCGGATTCGTCGCCACGCCGATCGAGCAAAAGCTCTCGATGCGAGCCTCGATTCAGTGCGAGATTGAATTGACCGAGCTGCGCCTGCCCGACTCGGCGATGCTGCCCAAGGCGCGCGGTCTGCGCGGCCCGTTCGAGTGCCTGAACGAGGCCCGCTACGGCATTGTCTGGGGCGTCATGGGTGCGGCCCGCGACAGCTACCTTGCGGCGCTGGCCTTCTCGCAGGAGCGGATGCAGTTCGGCAAGCCGCTCGCCGGCTACCAGCTGACCCAGCAGAAGCTCGTCAACATGGCGCTCGAAATCAACAAGGGCACGCTGCTCGCCCTGCAGCTCGGCCGGCTCAAGGACGCCGGCTCGCTCGCTCCGCACCAGATCTCGGTCGGCAAGCTCAACAACTGCCGCGAAGCCATCGCCATTTGCCGGGAGGCCCGCGCCATGCTCGGCGGCAACGGCATCACGCTGGACTATTCCCCGATGCGCCACGCCAACAACCTCGAAAGCGTGCGCACCTACGAGGGCACCGACGAGGTGCACACCCTCATTCTCGGCCAGCACATCACCGGCATCCCGGCCTTTCGCTAGAGTTTTGACAGTGTCTTCTCCCAATCCGACCCAGCGCCCGCCGACCGTTCCGGCATTCGTGCTCGCTGAGTTGCGGCGCCTGATCGCCGTCGGTGAGTTTGTTCCCGGGCAGCCACTGCGACAGGAGGATCTGGCCGAACGCCTCGGCGTCAGCCGGGTTCCGGTGCGGGAGGCCCTCAACACGCTCGAAACCGAGGGGCACGTCGTGCACGAGCCGCATCGCGGCTACCGGGTGACCGAGCTTTCGCTCGCCGACCTGCTCGAAGTCTACCGACTGCGGCAGCTGCTCGAGGCGGAGGCGGTGCGCGCCACGATCGCGCGCGGCGGCGAACACATACTCACCGCACTGCGCGCCACCGCCGTCGAGGTGGAGCGGGCTAATGCGGCCGGCGACCTGCTCGCCATGAACGAGGCCAACCGGCGGTTTCACTTCGTACTCGTGACGTCATCCGGGCTCCCCCGGCTGGAACGCATTCTGCGTGCGCTCTGGGATTCGACCGAAGCCTACCGCCGGCTCTACTACGAGCAGGCGGGCAACCGGGCCTTGGTCGAGCACGAGCATGCCGCCATCGTCGACGCCTTCGCCGCCGGGGACACCGAGCTCGTCATCGGCCTGCTCGATGAGCATCGAGGCCACGCCACGACCGCCCTCGGCGCGCTGCTGGCCTGAGCTGCCAGGCCAGCGGATGCCGGTCAGACGACGCGGAACGCGAGCTCGCCGATCCCGTCGATTCCGGCGGTGACGTCGTCACCGGGCTCAATGCGGCCGACACCGGCGGGAGTTCCAGTGAAAATCAGGTCACCCGGACGCAGCGTGACGAAGCGGGACAGCGCGGCAATCACGTCGGGGACGGGCCAGATTTGGTCGGCGAGGTCCCCGTCCTGGCGGGTGTCACCGTCGACGTCGAGCCAAATGCGGGCCGCGGCCGGATGACCGATCGTGGCCGCGGCGACGAGCGGCGAGCACGGTCCGGAAAAGTCGAAGCCCTTGGAGAGGTCCCACGGGCGACGCGCGGCCTTGGCTGCGTCCTGCAGATCGCGGCGGGTGAGGTCGACGCCGGCGGCGTAGCCGAAGACGTGACCGAGGGCATCCGCTGCCGCGATGTCGGCGCCGCCAACACCGATCGCGACGACGAGTTCCATCTCGAAGTGCAGGTTGTCGGTCTCGGGCGGGTAGGGCACCTCGTGGACAGAAACGCCGCGAGCGGGAACACCCTCGGTCACGGCGAACACGGCGTCGGCCGGTTTGGCGAAGAAGAAGGGCGGCTCCCGATCGGGGTCATTGCCCATTTCTCGCGCATGGTCAGCGTAGTTGCGGCCGACGCAGTAGACCCGGTTCAGGTAGAACCGGTCGGCCGAGTCACTGATCGGCAGGCTGGTGGGTTTCGGCGGGGAGAACGGGGCCGGCAAGCCGGTCTCGGGGGTGCTGAGCGACATTTTCATCCTTTCGAGGGCAAAATCACTTGGTGCCCCTGCATACCTGCGGAGAACTTCACGGTCACGCGCGAACGCACCGTGCGGTGACCCAGTGATTTCGCGGAATGTGAGCAAAATTTCCGCAGTTCTGCCGGCACTCAGGCAAGGAGGGCCGCGATCACGAGCAGGGCGGGCATGGACAGGATCGTGGTGAGCAACACGGTGTCGCGGGTGACGACCATGGCCCGGTCGTAGCGCGAGGCGAAGTTGAAGATGTTCTGCGCGGTCGGCAGCGCCGACACGGCGACGACGGCGAACAATTCGGCACCGGCGAGGTCGAACACGAAGTGCCCGAACAGGTACGCGACGATCGGCATGAGCGCGACCTTGATCACGGTCGCGGCGACGACCTGTTTGCGCCCGGTTCCGGCCTTCAGCAGGCGCTGGCCGTGCAGCGACATGCCAAACGACAGCAGCACCAGGGGAATGGCGGCGCCGCCGATCAGCTCGAACGGGGCGAGCACGGGTTTGGGCAGCGTGATGCCCAGCATCGCCACGAGCACACCGGCGAGCGAGGCGATAATCATCGGGTTGCGAATGGGCTGAGTCACGATCGACCGAAACGACGCTCGGCCCTGGGTGGCGAGGTCGAGAATGGCCAGAATGGTCGGGGCCAGAATGACCAGCTGCAGCAGCAGCACGGGAGCCACGTACTGCGCGCTGCCGAGCACGTAGATGGCTACCGGAAGCCCAATATTGTTTGCGTTGACGTACGTCGCGGTCGATGCGCCGAGCACCGTCTCGGCCAGCGGTCGACGAAAAAACAAGCGGGCGGCGATGACATAGACGACGACACCGACCACGATGGTGCAGACAATGGCGAGCAGAAATTCAGAGAACAGCACGGTGACATCCGCGTGCGAGAGCACCGTGAACAGCAGCGCCGGAGTCGCCACGAAGAAGGCCACCCGATTGAGCACCCGGCCGGTGCCAACACCGACGATGCCGAACCGTTCGACAAAGTACCCGATCAGGATCACAAATCCGATAATCGAAAACCCGACCAGTACACCGCCCATTATGTTGAGCCTAGGGGTTTCGGACCGCGCACCAGGTCAAAACAGCCTCTACCGCTTTTAGCCATCGCACGAGCCCGGTCTTTCGGGCGCACCGGACGTGGCGCTACGCTCGGGGCATGCCCAGACTCGATGTTCCCGGCGCTTCGCTCTACTACGAAACACTGGGCGACCCCGAATCTCCCGCCCTGCTGTTGCTGCACGCCGGCATTGCGACCCTGCGCATGTGGGATCCGCAGGTCGCGGCTCTCGCGGCGCACCACTTCGTCATTCGCTTTGACGCCCGCGGTTTCGGCCAGACGACGACCGAGAATGTGGAATTCTCCAATCGAGCGGATGCCGCGGCACTGCTCGATCATCTCGGCGTCGCTCGGGCCACCCTCATCGGCTGCTCACGCGGTGGCACGATTGCGATCGACCTGGCCGTGGCCAGTCCCGAGCGGGTGGCGGGCCTGGTCACGATCGGCTCCGGCCCCAGCGGATTTCCCGAGGTGGAGCTCACCGAGCGGGAAGACGCCCTGTTCGACAAGCTCGATGCGGCCTTCACCGCCCGCCAGTGGCCCCGGCTGGCCCGGCTTGAGGTCACCCTGTGGGCGGTCGGGCCGACCCGTAAGCCAGCCGACGTCGACCCGGCCTTTCTCGCCTTGGCGCAAGAACTCAACCTGCGCAACGTCATCCACGCTACGGAGGCGCCGATCTCGATTCCGCTTGAGCCGCCCGCGCTCGACCGGGTCAGCGACATCGATGTTCCGGCGCTCGTCACCGTGGGCGAGCTCGACGTCACCTCAGCGCTGGCCCATTATGAATTTCTGCTGGAGATGCTGCCGCAATCTAGCGGATGCACGTTCCGCGGCACCGCGCACCTGCCGAGCGTGGAGCATCCGCTGGAATTTCAGCGTGTGCTGATCAGCTGGCTGGCGACTAACAGCCTCTGATCGGTTCGTCTCCTCCCCCGCACGGAGTGGGGAGAGGGTCGGGTTCCGCAGACAGCTCGCGCAGGGCGACGGAGGTCTCGACCGGGTCGACCGACGGAGAGGCAGTTCAGGAGACCTCAAGGCACAGGCACAGGCACAGGCACAGGCACAGGCACAGGCACAGGCACAGAAAGTCTGGGGCCCCGGTCCGTCAAGGTGGTCACCTTCCTGCTGGAAGAGTGCCGACGAGGGGAGTACGAGTGCCCCAGCCACAAAAACAGCACTCATCTTCGCGGGAAATGCAAGATTAATTTCGCATTATTTTCGGCGCTGACGCGACCGGTTCCGGGCGCTAGGAGCGACGCGATCCGAGGCTCTCCAGCAGGCGTTCCTCGGCGTCGTGGCCCGGCGCGATTCCAGCCGGAATGCGCAGGTAGAAGAACACGCCGCCGACCCACCAGAGGGCGAACAACACCCAGGGTTCGAACGACAACGCGGCCGGCATGCCGGGCATATACAGGCTGAGCAGGGCCAGGCAGAGCGCGGCTGCGGCAACGCCGATCACGACTCCGCCGTTGCCCTTGCCGCCCACGCGCAGCGGGCGGTCCATCTTCGGTTCGCGGCGGCGCAGCACCACAAAGGCCACGGCAACCAGAATGTAGGCGATGACGATGCTCGGGGCTCCGGAATCCACGAGCCATCCGAGCATCTGCGTTCCGAAGAACGGCGCCATGAACGACAGAACGCCGACGAAGATGAGCGAGTTGGTCGGCGTGCGAAATTTCGGGTGCAGCTTGCCGAACCAGGCCGGCAGCATGCCGGAGCGCGCCATCGAGAACATCAGGCGTGATGCCCCGAGCAGCAGCGAGTTCCACGAGGTGAGGATTCCGGCGATTCCGCCGGCGATGAGCACCTTGGCCATGACGTCGCTGCCGAAGAGCGCGCCCATGGCATCCGCTGTGGCGATATCGGTTTGGCCAATGGCCGCCGCCGACATGGACGATGACGTGGTGAGCACGATCATGACGTACCAAATGGTCGCGAGAATAACGGCAACCACAACGAGCCGGCCGATCTGGCGCGGCGCAACGTTGACCTCTTCGGCCGATTGCGGAATGACGTCGAAGCCGACGAACAGGAAGGGCACGACGACGAGCACGGCGAAGAATCCGCCCATGCCGCCGGTGAAGAACGGTTCCATGTTCACCGTGGAGCCGCCGGTGAACGAGCCCAGCACGAGCATCGCACCGACTATCAGCAGAAACAGCACCACAAAGGTCTGCACGACCCCGGCCAGTTTCACACCCCGGATGTTGATCCCCGTGATCACGACGGCCGCCACGGCTCCGACCAGCGCCCAGGTCAGATAGACCTGCTCGCCAGCTACCTGCCAGAGCGGGATCTGGCTCAGGTTAGGAAAGAGATACCCGGCCGTGCGCGGTAGGGCGACGGCCTCGAAGGCGACGATGGTGACGTAGCCGCCGGTGATCGCCCACGATCCGACGAACGACCAGCGCGGCCCCATGGCCCGCAGTAGAAAGTTGTGTTCGCCGCCGGCCTTGGGCATTGCCGCGGTGAGTTCGGCGTAGGTGAGGCCGACGATGCTCATGATGATGCCGCCGGCGATCATGGCTGTGACGGCGCCCATCGTGCCGGCGTCGTTGATCCAGCCGCCGGTCAGCACGACCCAGCCGAAACCGATCATGGCTCCGAAGCCGAGGGCGAGTGCGTCTCTGTTGCCGAGCACTCTGAGCAAAGACGGTGCGTGGTGGTGCGTGGTAGCGATGGTGTCCCCGTTTGTTTCGGCTCGTACTCAACATTGAGTGACGCCGGATGGTGCGCCGCCGGCGCTGGTCTACCTTGAGTCTGCCACTTTCCCGGCGGTCGGGGGCCGCTACCCGCGACCGACCCACCGATCCATGGAGCGGTACACGCCGAAGACGCGACCGGCGACGGTGTCCCAGGCTGCCAGCGGCAGCACGCCGCGCAGCACCTTCGACAGGCTGACCGTCCAGGGCAACAGCAGCTGCGGCTTGCCGGCGAGCATGGCCCGCCAGACCCGATCGACGACATATTCCGGGGTCATCAGCGGGGTGAGCAGCGGCCCGCGCGCGCCCTCGAACATGCCGGTATCGATGTAGCTCGGGCAGACCGTGGTGACCTTGACCTGACCGTGGCCCTGCTGCACGAGCTCGAGCCGCAGCGAATCGCTCCAACCGATCAGGGCGGCCTTCGAAGCGGCATAAACGCTCATGCGCGGGTTGCTGAGGGTGCCGGCGGCCGACGCGATATTTACGATGCGTGACTCACGCCATCCGCTCGCAATCATGGCCGGGAGAAACTCTCGGGTGATGTACATCGGGGCGAGCGCGTTGATCTGCATGGTGGGGCGGGTGTCTGCGCCGTTGTCGTGCTCCCAGAAATATTTGCCACGCACGATTCCGGCGTTGTTGATGACGACGTCGGGGTTGCCGATCTCGGTGCGCACGCGCTGTGCGGTCTGCGCGATGGCGCCGAGATCGGCGATATCCACGACGTAGGGCGCGATCTGGGTGAGCCCGTTGGAGCGTTCCGTCAGGATGGCAGCAGTTTGGGCGAGCGCAGCACCGTCGCGGTCCCAGAGGATGACGGCTTTGGCCCCCTCGGCAACGCAGCGTTCGGCATACAGGCGGCCCATGCCGCTGGCTGCTCCGGTTATCAGCACGTGGGCTCCGGCGACGGTTCGACTCATACCCCCATCATGCCGTCTGCAGCAGTACTACGCTCGATCTACCAACAGGAGGAGGCGCGGATGGACTTTCAAACCCTCGCGATCATCTCCGTGGTCGCGTTGCTCGGGCCACTCCTGGCAATGCCGCGCCGTTGGAATATCCCGGTCGTCATTGGCCAGCTCGCCGCCGGCGTCATCGTCGGTCGAACCGGCTTCGGCCTCATCGAAGCCGCCGACCCCACGCTGACCCTGTTAGCGGATGTCGGATTCGCGTTGATCATGTTCGTGGCCGGCACGCACGTGCCGGTTCGTACCGGCGCGATTCGCGCGGCGCTCTCGGCGGGTTTGGTGCGGGCGATTCTCGTCACGGTCTCGGCGAGCGCCCTCGGCGTGGCCATCGCGATAATGTTCGGAACGAATCACGCACCTCTTTATATAGTGCTGCTGGCTTCCTCGTCGGCCGCGCTCGTGCTGCCGCTCATCCACTCCCTGGGGCTGCGCGGGCGCTCGATGCTCGAACTCACGGCACAGGTTGCGATCGCGGACATCGCGGCCATCGTGGCGCTGCCCCTGGCCATCGACCCGCCGAATGCGGGCCGCGCGGCGCTCGGCGCCGCACTGATCGCGGCGTTGGCCGTGACCTTGTACGTCTTGTTGTCCCGGTTGGAACGAAACGGCTCCCGCGCACGGCTGCACAAGCTCTCGGCGAACCGCAAGTTCGCCCTCGAGCTGCGCATCCAACTGGCCATTCTGTTTGCCCTGTCGGCGGTGGCCGTGTTCAGCCATGTCTCGGTCATGCTCGCCGGTTTCGCGTTCGGGCTCGCCGTCGCAGCGGTCGGCGAACCGCGCCGCCTGGCCCGCCAGCTCTTCGCCCTCGCCGACGGATTCTTCGGCCCGCTGTTCTTCGTCTGGCTCGGCGCTTCGCTCGCGCTGCGCGACCTGACCGACCACCCGCAGATGATCGCCCTCGGCCTGACACTGGGCCTGGCGACCCTGCTGACCCACGCGACCACCCGGGTGTTGGGACTGCCCCTGTCATTCGGACTGCTGTCGGCGGCCCAGCTCGGTATACCGATCGCGGCCGCGACGATCGGTACCCAGCTGCACGTGCTCGCCCCCGGGGAGGCGGCGGCGCTGCTGCTCGGCGCACTCGTGACCATCGCGGTGACCGCGGCGGCGAGCGGATGGGCGCGGCCGCGCGCAGCATCCGCTGCCGAAAAGACGGTCGGTTAGACAAACATCAGCACGATGCCGGTCACGCCGGCGAGCACGCCGATGCCGAGCAAGACCAGGCCGATCAGGCGCAGGCCCTTACCGTCGAGTTCGGGGTCGTGTGTGCGGCAACGCTCGGGATGGCGGTTGCGAAACCACACGCGCACATCGTCGCCGGGCACCAGGTGGTGCGTCTCGTGGGTGTCGGCCGGGCATTCGTGGACATCGCCGTCGCCATCAAACCAGCGGATGACCGTGGCCGGCCCCGACGCGGCGATCACCGCGGTCGTGCGGGTCCAGCGGCCACTGATGCCGCGCACGGACAGGCCGACAATGTAGAGCAGCGCTCCGATGATGAGGCCGACGAGGGTGAGGATCTCGCTCATAATGCCGGCGAAGTCGAGAGCGTGCACTGTCACCGCCGTCCGTTTATTGTTGTCGTCCTGGCTCCAGAGTAACGTTTGACGCCCCGACCAGGCGGCAGTCTAGGCATGAAACCATGCGATTCGGACTGTTTGTACCCCAGGGCTGGCGACACGATCTGGTCGGAATCGAACCCGCCGGGCAGTGGGCAACCATGAGCGGCCTGGCCACCCACGCCGCTGCCGGTGCATGGGAATCCATTTGGGTCTACGACCACTTTCATACCGTGCCGGTGCCGAGCACGCAGGCCACGCACGAGGCGTGGTCGCTGATCACCGCGTTCGCTGCCACCACGACCGTCGATATCATCTCGGGTGGACGCATCGAGCCGATCGTAGCCCTGGGCCATACCAGCCTCCATGCCGCTTTCGGCCATGCCGTCGCGGGCATCCTGGCCGGGAGAAATAGGCCTGCTGCGCGCTCTTGTCACGGTTGCCCCGACTAGTTGGGAAGGTCGGCGCCGGCTACCGTGTCTTGGTGATCACGGATCGTCGCGGCGGTCTGCATGACGTGAGCCATCATGCACACCGCTGCCCGGTCGCCGTCGTGGTCGCGCAGCGCCTCGTAAATCTGGCGGTGTTGGTCCCACGAGCCGACGGCCCGCGTCACGACGACCTGGTAGAAATACCAGCGAATTCGTCGTTGCAGCACCCCCAGCATTCGGGCAATCACCGAGTTGTCGGCGGCCTCCACGACAATATTGTGAAACCGGTCGTTGAGCTCCAGCAGGTGCTTAGCGTCCTGGGCCGCGATCGCCGCATCACCATGCCCCAGCAGTTCCTGGAGCCGAGCTAAATCGACGTCTGAAATATTTTCGGCGGCCAACCGTGCGCAGTCGCTTTCCAACAGTGAGCGGGCGTGGAAAACCTCCTGCACTTCCTTGTCACTGGGAGCGTGCACGAAGGCACCCTTCTTGCCCGGCCGATGTTCGACGAAGCCGTCGTGCACGAGTCGTTGAATGGCCTCACGCACCGGGTTTCGGCTCACCCCCAGCTGCTTGGCGACTTCGTCTTCGCGCAGGTGGGAACCCGGTGCGATGACACCGTCGACAATGGATTCTTCCAACACCTCGTAAACCCGTTCGCCCAGGGTTTGCGCAGCTTTCAGTAAGCCGAGAGTGCGCAACTCATCCCCTTTCGACTCCAAGACGTCCGACACTTCAGCTATTCCTCTTCGACCATTCCTGCGTGGCGGACCGCCATCTGCCGCCGTCCGGCGCGCACAACATTTGTTGATTATGCCGCAGTTCTCGGGGCGCCTCGTTCAGTGCCCCGTGCGACTAGCGCCCGACGGCGTAGCCCTGGTTGCCCCGAGGGTTGGCCGCAGCCTTGAGCCAGCCGCCATCGCGCGCCACAGCGCTCACTCGCCCTTCGGACCACGGCTCACCGACCACGACGACGTGACCGCGATCCCGCAGCTCGTCAAGCACGGCCGAATCAAACCGACTCTCCAGATAGACCTCGGCTGGATGCGCATCCCGCGGGAAGAAGGAGTTGGGCATGTGCGTGGAGTGAAAACCGGGGGCATCGATACCCTCCTGCAGATTCATATCGCCGTGCACGAGGTTCAGGAAGTAGTTCAACGACCATTGATCCTGCGCGTCGCCGCCCGGGGTTCCGAACGCGAGCCAGGGCTTGCCGTCGCGCAGGGCGAAGGACGGCGTCAGCGTGGTTCGTGGGCGAGCGCTCGGGCGCAGGGAGTTCGGCAGACCTTCCTGGAGCCAGAACATTTGAGCGCGGGTGCTGAGGCAGAAGCCCAACGCGGGGATCGTTGGGGATGATTGCATCCAGCCGCCACTGGGCGTGGCCGAGATCATCATCCCGTTGGCATCGACCACGTCGACGTGGCAGGTGTCCCCCCGGGTCTCCCCTGATTTGGCGATCGTCGGCTCGCCGGACCCGATCAAATTCTCATAGCCGGCTGGAGATGCCGGGTAATGCGGCAGTCGCGCCTGGGCGCCGCCGGGGTTGCCGGGGCGGAGTTCCACGGAGGCCGTGTCGGTGATCAGCAGGCGACGCTGCGCGTTGTATTCCGAGCTGAGCAGAGCCGCCATGGGCACGTCGGTGAAATTCGGGTCGCCGTACCAGGCCTCGCGATCGGCAAAGGCGAGTTTGCAACTCTCCAGGATGGTGTGCACCCAGTCAGCGGAGCCGGGTCCCATCGCGGTCAGATCGAAGCCTTCGAGCAGCGCCAGTTGCTGCAGAAAGACGGGTCCCTGCCCCCAGGGGCCCGTCTTGCAGACGGTGTAGTTGTGATACTCGTAGGTGAGCGGCTGTTCCACCGTGGGCTCCCACCGGGCCAGGTCCGCGGCGGTCAACAGCCCCCGATGACGCTCCCCCGAGGTATCCATCACCTCGTTGTCGGCGCAGAATTCACCGATGGCTTCGGCGACAAAACCGCGGTACCAGCAGTCCCTGGCCGCGCGGATTTGCGCTTCTCGCGACCCGCCGTCAGCTTCGGACTCCGCGACTATCCGGCGCAGGGTCGCGGCCAGCACAGGATTTCGGAAACAGCTTCCGGTCGCGGGCACCTGTCCGCCCGGCAGCCAGGTCGCCGCCGAGGTGGGCCACTCGGTCGTGAACAGTTCCTGCATCGTTTCGATGGCAGCGGATACCCGCTGGAGCAGCGGATGCCCCTCCTCGGCATAGTGGATGGCCGGTTCGAGCACCTGCCGCAGCGTCATGGTGCCGTGCAGTTCCAAGAGCAGCGTCCACGCCCCAAAGGCACCCGGCACGACCGCGGGCAGCAGGCCCGTCCCTGGCATCACGTCCAGGCCCAACCCGGTCACGGCCTCGATCGTTGCCGCAGCCGGTGACACGCCCTGACCGCAAATGGTGGATACCTGCTGGTCGATTTCCGACCAGACCAAAATCGGAACCTCGCCACCGGGTCCGTTGAGGTGAGGCTCAACAATTTGCAGCACGAAGCCGGTGGCTACCGCGGCATCGGCGGCATTGCCGCCGCGCTCGAGGATGCTCATTCCGGTGGCCGAGGCGATCCAGTGGGTGGAGGCCACCATACCGACGTTTCCGACGAGTTCAGGACGGGTGGTAAACAAGATTCGTGTCTCCTTGGCTGATGCGCGATGCGCCATTTTCTGCGGTGACGAGGTGGCAGGCGCTCTGGTGTTCGGGGCTCGTTACGCGGAGCAGACGCGGCACCTCGGTTCGGCAGCGATCAATCGCAACCGGGCAACGGGCGTGGAACGGGCATCCACTTATTACTTCGGTTGGACTCGGCAGGTGGAAGGAGTGAAATAGTTCGTCCGTTGTCTGGATACTGTATACGGTATAGAGACAGATCGTCTATGAATAGGACAATAACCATGGAAATTGAGATAGGGCTACTCAATGGCACGATTATCTTCGTGGCGGGGATCGTGGCCGGAATCATCAACGTGGTGGCCGGCGCGGGAACGCTGATCACCTTTCCGACCCTGCTCGCCCTCGGCATCCCCCCGATCACCGCCAATGTGTCGAACACCGTTGGTCTGGTACCGGCCTCCGTCACCGGCGCCTACGGCTACCGACGAGAGCTGCAGGGGCAGTGGCGCGCGGTCGGGCTCATGGCCGTCTTCTCCGCCGTTGGTGGGATCGTCGGCGGCATTCTGCTGCTGGTTCTGCCGGCATCCGCCTTCTCCGTTGTCGTTCCCTATCTGCTGCTCTTGGCGGGCGTGCTCTCCGCCATTCAGCCGCGCGTCGCGCGATTCGTACGACGCAAATCTGACGTTGCACATGCCGATACCCGCCCGGTGACGATTGGTCTTATCCTCGGCGTGCTGGCGACGGGCGTGTACGGCGGCTATTTCGGGGCAGCCCAGGGCGTTGTCCTTCTGGCCCTGCTGGGTATTCTCTGGTCAACCGATATGCACCGGGCCAACGGCGCCAAGAACGTTCTGGCCGGTGTCGCCAACGTCGTGTCGGCGGTGATCTTCATCTCCAGCGGCACGGTCGACTGGATGATTGCCGTCCTGATCGGCGTCGGCTCGGCCCTCGGCGGCTGGCTCGGCGCCAGAATCGGGCGGCGCCTGCCGGCTCCGGTGTTGCGCACGATTCTCGTGATCGTCGCGCTGACGGCCGCGGTCGTGCTGCTGGTCACCTGATCACTTCGGTCAGGCAATCTGACACACTGGGTGCAATGAGTCTCAGCGACAATGAGGTGCCGGCCTGGTGGCGGGGGCTCGGCCTGCCCGGGCTGGTCGACCTGCACACCCACTTTCTCCCCGAGCGGATGCTGCGGCGCGTCTGGGCTCATTTCGACGAGATCGAGCCGCTGATCGGCCACCCGTGGCCGATTCGGTACCGCGAGGACCAGGAGTCGCGGCTCGCGACGATTCGCCGGCTCGGCGTGCGGCGCTTCACCGCGCTGTCCTATGCGCATCGTGCCGGGATGGCGGCCTCCCTGACCGATTTCTCACTCGATCTCGCGAAAGCGCATGCCGACTGCGTTCCGAGCGCCACGTTCTACCCGGAGGAGGGCGTGCTCGACCAGGTGCAGTCCGCCCTCGACCGCGGCGCTCGAGTGTTTAAAATTCACGCGCAGGTCGGGGCTTTTGATCTGCGCGAACCGATCCTCGACCCGGTTTGGGGGCTGCTCGCCGACGCCGCGATTCCGGTCGTGATCCATGTCGGCAGCGGGCCGGTTGCTCGGCCGGGGATCACTGGGCCGGACGCGCTTGCGGGAGTGTTGGCGCGGCATCCGCTACTCACGGCGGTCGTCGCACATCTGGGCGCCCCGGAATACGGCGAGTTTCTCGACCTGGCCGAGCGGTATCCCTGGGTGCACCTTGATACCACGATGGTGTTCACCGACTTTTTCGAGCAGCTCGCGCCGTTTGACCCCGCCCTGCTCTCGCGGCTGGCGGACCTGCCCGACCGGGTGGTGCTCGGCAGCGATTTTCCCAACATCCCGTACCCGTATGCGCACCAGCTGGAGGTGCTCGAACGCCTGCGCGACCGGGAGCCGCGACTCGACGACGACTGGCTACGCGCGGTCTGCTGGTACAACGGGCTACGCCTGATCGGCGAATAGAAGCGTGCCGGACCGACTCACAGCGGTCCTGCCCTAACGCGTACGCGTTCGACCTGGTGTTCGCGAAGGCCTCTGGCCGGCAGGGCATCGACTCCGGTTCCGAGCGGGACACCCCACTCGTGTTCCAAGCGAGCCAACGCGAACAGTCCCGTTCCTGGCGCTATTCGACCCCGGTCAGCGGCAGAGTGGCGCACCGCCTGACGACCGCGCGCAGCACCGGCATCTTCAAGCCGATGAAGACGTCACCTTCGCCATATTGGCCGGGACCGGTTTGAAAGAACCGGGCAACCCGGACCTCCAGCGCGAAAAGAGCCGAAACCGGCGATTCTTGGCGCCCAACCCGGCCCGGAGTCATGGTTCGTTGCGAGAACTAGCAAGAAAACGCCGCTCTGCGCCCGATATTCTGAAGGAGCACGCCCGCCGCAACCGCGGCACTCACGCGAATCGGAGGTTCCCATGTCGATATCTGTTGAAAAAACACACGTAGCTAACGCTCTGGTCGGAGAGCCCGAGGTTCTCGAAGACGGCGTCGATCTCGCCCAGCATCCGTCCTGGCGCGACCTCAAGGCCGCGGCGACCTCGCTACAGGGCCTGCAGTCGCAGGACGGTTCGATTGCCGACGCCGCACGGCATGCGGATGCTGACGTCTCCGTTTCGCGCATCACCGCAGCGATCACCGACCTCGCGCCGCGCTTCACACACGATTCCAGCTATCTCGAAGCCCTGATCGTGGACTTTGACCGCTGGGCCGCTGAGGGATTCGGCGTGCCCGACTTCTACGATTCCCTGATGGCTTTTCAGCCGCAGCAGCACCGCATCAACGGGCTGCGCCACCTCGTGGTATTCCCGATGTACACGCAGAACGGCAGCGCCAACCGGCTCGTCGAGGCCGTGCTGATCGAGGTCATCTGGCCGGAATTCATCGGCGAACTTGAGGCCGGCTATACGAACAAACTGTTCGTGCCAATTCGTTTTCTCGATTTCACGCCTGGCTACGACACCAACTCGGCCGTACTCTTTCCCGAGACGGTCGCGATGCGCGAGATTCCGACGTTTACCTGGGGGGCGATTTTCGCCGACCGCGAAGCCGCCCGTTTTCGCCGGGTCGTGCGCGCGGCCGCTGAGATCACTCGGCTCGAGCTGCCGTCCGAGGCTACCGCGCTGCTCGACGACCAGCACCTCACCGAAGAGACCTTCGTGATGTGGGATCTCATCCACGACCGCACGCACATGCGCGGCGACCTGCCGTTCGACCCGTTCATGATCAAGCAGCGCATGCCGTTCTTCCTGTATTCACTCGAAGAACTGCGCTGCGACCTGACCGCCTTTCGCGAGTCGGTCACGATCGAGCGCAGCGAGCTGGCCAGCCCGGAGGCGCGTCGGCACGCGAAGCTGGTGCAGTACGCGGTTATCTTCGACCGCATCTTTCGGTTCGCCATCACCGGCAACCGGGTGCGCAACTATGACGGCCTCGGCGGGCAGCTATTGTTCGCCTGGATGCACCAGCACGGTGTTCTGCACTGGACCGACACCCGCCTCACCTTCGATTGGGACGCCGTTCCCGAGGTGGTCATCGCACTCGGAGCGCAGGTCGACGAGCTGTACTGGGCGTCGATCGACCGGCCGAAGAAGGCGCACTGGCTCGCGGCCTACGAGATGATCTCGAAGACCCTCACTCCGAATCCGGCGTCGACCTGGGCCCGCGGCCTGCCGCTCGAGGTGCTCGCCGGCGCCCCGAAGGGCTACACCGACCAGGTTCTCGACGACGAATTTCCGCTGTCGATGTTCTTCGAAGCGCTGGAAAAGAAGATGCGCACGGTCATCGACTCGACGGCCGGTATCACCGCTAGCGCGGTCGACTGATGGGTGCCAGTCTGGCCGTCGCTGGCCGAACCGTGCTCATCGCCGGGGCGACCAGCACGGCCGGCCTGGCCGTCGCCTCGTCACTAGCGGATGCCGGCGCGCGCGTCGTCGCCGTCGGCTCCAATCTCGCCCGCCTCCAGTCCGTGCTCGCGGTCGCGCCCGAGGCCGCGCTCTACGAGTGCGACCTCACTGACTTTGCCGCCGTGACTGCCCTAGCCGGCGCGATCGGCCCGATCGACGGGCTGATTCACCTCGTGGGCGGCTGGCGCGGCGGCGGCGGTTTGGCCGGTCAGACCGACGAGGATTGGGAATTTCTGCACTCGCACGTGGTCACCACGCTGCGCAACACCACCCGGGCATTCAACGCCGATCTGCTGGCCGCGTCGGCCGGGCGGCTCGCCATTGTGTCGAGCGTGTCGGTAGACCGACCGACCGCTGGCGGCGCAAATTATGCGGCCGCGAAGTCCGCGGCCGAAACGTGGTTACGCGCGGTCGGAGCGGGGTTTGCGAAAGCCGGGGACACCGCCGCGGCTGCGATCTTCGTCGTCCGTTCGCTCGACGGGCTCGAAACGGAGCTGGCTACCCGGGTGACGGGTTTGTGGGAGAAGGCGGCGGCATCCGTCAATAACAGTCGGGTGGTGCTGGCTGCGGGCTAGCCGAGCCGGGTTGGTGAACCCCATTTTGGGTATTGGCTAGGCGATTTTCTTACGGGCCTATACGCTCCTAACTGAGGAGCCCATCTGGCCGCGAGGAGGCAATGCCGACTTGTGCTGCCTGCACTGCTGGTTTCCCATGCCAATGCCAACCATCGACTTGACTGGGAGACCCCGAGAGTGACCAGCACCACAGTGACAACTGAGTCGGCCAGCCCTCGTCGACGCCGGAGATCCGCCGTGGCCCTGACCATCGCCGCGATTCTCGCCTTCACGACTCTCTTCGCATACCCGGCTCAGGCGGTCGTTGACGACGTCACCATCGTGGGCCAAGTCATTGTAGGTGAAACGCTCACGATCGCGTTGACAGACGCGGTCCCAGTCGGGAACACCTCAGCTCTGAACACGTCATACCAGTGGCAGCGCGGCTGGGCTGGCTCCGAGGATTTTACCAACATCACCGGCGCAACTGCGAATAGCTACACGGTGACGGGTGCCGATGAGTGGCACACCGTGCGGATCAGGGTGAACGTGACAAGGAACAATCCCATTAGTCGGACCCGCTTTTACAGCGATTGGACCCCAACTGTCGTAGCGGCCGCACTGCCGGCCCTGCCGGAAGGAACCGCATCGATCAGCGGTGCACCCATCGTCGGCGGCGTCGTCACGGTCGCCGCGACCGGCTGGCCAGAAGGAACAACGCTCGGATACCAGTGGGGCTGGCGTGATGGTGAGTTGACAGGCGACATCGGCGGCGCCACGGAGAGCACCTTCACCGTGCCGACCAATCTCGTGGGCAGGTCGCTCGAGGCCACGGTTTCCGCCAGCAATGCCAACTTCAATCCCTCCTCCGCCGTCGTGGTCGCGACCATGGACACGGCCATCACCGCGCTCCAGCTGCCAGCGGCGGCCGCACCGGTTAGCGACTCCGCAGGGTTGGACGCCTATCTGGCGACCGGGGGCGTCCCCGTCGCAGCGCAAACATCCGCTGGCCTGCCGACCGGTTCGCTCAACCAGGACGAGTCCCACCCGGCCACCTTCAGTTGGGGTTCCGCTGACTCGTTTGTCGACGTGTACGCCTACTCCACACCGGTTCTCGTCGGTACCTTTCCCGTCGTCAATGGTCAGGTGCCGATTGTTCTCAGCAGCGACCTGCTCATGGCTCTCGCCGCCGGTTCACACACGCTCGTTGTCTCGGGTCAGTCCTCTGGCACCGTGCAGACCATCGCGTTCAGCATCGCGGCCGTCGCTGCGGCCCCCACCGAACCGGTCGACACAACTGTGGACCCACCGGTGGTAACCATCGTTGGCAAGAGCGTTGTCGGCGAAACCCTCACCGCCGACGAGGGGACCTGGGACGCGGATACCGCGTACACCTACCAGTGGTTCAAAATCCAGATGGAGCCGTGGGTTGAAACTCCCATTGACAGCGCTACCGGCGCGTCCTACGAACTGACCGACGCCGATCTGGGCTTCGCCTACCGGCTCATGGTGACCGGCATCTTGGGCACGTCACGATTCTCCGTGAGCAGCCCTGCGACCAATGCGGTCGTCGAAGCACCGCGACTGGCCCTCGAAGCCGGCACTGCGTCCATCTCTGGAACCCCCGTCGTCGGCAACGAGCTGACCGCAAACTCCACGGGCTGGCCGACTGGTACGGCTCTTACCTACGAATGGTTCTACAGCGGCGGCCAGTTCGGCGGCAGCATCGACGGTGCAACGTCGAGCGCGTACACCGTGACCGATGAGTTCGTCGGACTGACCATCGGCTTCATCGTCACCGGCACCCTCAGCGGTTTCGAATCATCGACTGCTTCCAGCACGACGGATGCGCTCGTCACCGCCCCGAAAGCCACAGCGGCTGCCGCTCCGGTCGCCGACTCGACCGCCCTGGCCGCATTCCTCACCATCGCCGGCGTCGAAACCGGCACGCAGGAATCCGCTGGCCTGCCGACCGGTTCACTCGCACCCGGCCAGGGCTACACGGCCAACTTGGCTTGGTTCTCGGGCGATTCCTTCGTTGACGTGTACGCCTACTCGACCCCGGTTCTGGTCGGAACCTTCGCCGTCGTCAACGGTGAAGTTCGGGTGACGCTGAGCAGCGCCATGCTCAGCGCCCTCGGCGCCGGTGCGCACACGCTCGTCATCACCGGTCAGTCGTCCGGCGACGTGCGTGCCGTCGCATTCAGCCTCCATGCTTTGGCCTCTGCATCTGCATCTGTCTCTGCTTCAGCTTCAGCAGCCGCGCTCGCCTCGACCGGCTTCGCCACCGCCGTGCCATTCACGGCTGCAACGCTGCTGCTCATGCTCGGTGCCACGCTGGTCGTCGCGCGACGTCATCGTCGCGCGACGTCGCGAGCGTAATTAGGTAGCAAAGAAGGGGCACGGCCTCCCGGCCGTGCCCCTTCTGCATGCCCGCGCTGCCGAATCCGGCTCGCGCGGTTGACGTGCCAGGCGCGGGTACAGCATCCGCTGGCGTCTGGCGGTGTTGCTGGCGTCAGCGCCCGCCGTCGCACTGCGCCGCCGCCCGCGCTACCGTGAAGTCACGCACAACGAAGGGGCGGGCATGCTCGACATTCGGGGAGTCACCAAGAGCTACGGAACCCGGCAGGTGCTCAGTGACGTGAGTTTCACCGTCCGGGACGGCCGCATGACCGGCTTTGTCGGCGCGAACGGCGCCGGCAAAACCACCACAATGCGCATCATTCTCGGTGTGTTGTCGCCCGACACGGGCACCGTGCTCATCGACGGGATTCCGGTTACCGCGAGTGATCGCCGCCGGTTCGGCTACATGCCCGAGGAGCGTGGCCTCTACCCGAAAATGAAGGTCGCCGAGCAACTCGTCTACCTGGCCCGCTTGCACGGGCTGTCGCCGGCATCCGCTCGCCGCAACACGACCAATCTGCTGGAGCAGCTCGGCCTCGGCGAACGGGCCGGCGATACCGTCGAGTCGCTGTCGCTCGGCAACCAGCAGCGCGCCCAGATCGCCGCCGCGCTCGTGCACGACCCCGAGTTTCTCGTGCTCGACGAGCCGTTTTCCGGCCTTGACCCGCTCGCCGTCGAGGTGGTCATGAGCGTTCTCGCGGGTTACGCGGCGCAGGGCGCGCCCGTGCTGTTCTCGTCGCACCAGCTTGACATCGTCGAACGGCTCTGCAACGACCTCGTTATCATCGCCGAGGGTGAAATTCGCGCCAACGGCTCCGGCGAGGCCTTGCGCGACCAACACGGTCGCCCCCGGTTTGAGATTCGTACCGCGGGCGACATCAGCTGGATCCGTTCGCAGCCCGGCATCACCGTCGTCGACTTCGACGGCGATTACGCCGAATTCGAGGCAGAAACGGATGCCGCCAGCCAGGCGGTCCTGCAGCACGCGATCACGCTCGGCGCCGTTCACACCTTCAGCCAGCAGAGACCCAGTCTCGCCACCATCTTCAAGGAGGTCATCGCATGAGCAACGCCACCCGCCCGGTGCACACCGCGCCCACCTTCGCCCAGAGTGTCTGGCTGGTTTCCAACCGCGAGATCGCGGCGCGGCTGCGCAGCAAATCGTTTCTGATCGCGACCGGCATTTTGCTGCTCATCTCGATGGGCTCCGTCATCGTCGGCAGCATGATGAGCCAGAACACCAGCCTGACCAAGGTCGCCGTGGTCGGCACCGCGATCAGCGTCGTCGAGCAGACGCAAGCCTTCGACATCGTGGAAGCATCCAGTGCCGAAGACGCCGAGGCGCTCGTGCGCGATGGCACGGTCGATGCGGCCGTTGTGCCGTCGACGAATCCCGCTTCCTTGCTCGGCATCACCGTGATCGCGCTCGATTCGGCGCCGGGCGAGGTTCTCGGCGCGCTCAGCGTGAACCCCGAACTTGCGATTCTCGAACCGGCCGAGCAGGACGGTTTTCTTGCGTACCTCGTGGCGATCGGCTTTGGAATCATCTTTCTCATGTCCGCGACAACCTTTGGCGCCACGATCGCGCAGAGCGTCGTCGAAGAGAAGCAGACCCGCATCGTGGAGATTCTCCTGTCAACGATTTCGGTGCGGGCCCTGCTCGCCGGCAAGGTGCTCGGCAACAGCCTGATGGCGTTCGCGCAGATCGTCTCGATCGGCTTGTTGGTCTCGATCGGCTTGGCGGTGACCGGGCAACGGGTGCTACTGGCCGACGTCGGCCCGGCGATCGTGTGGTTCGCCGTGTTCTTCGCCTTCGGCTTCGTGCTGCTCGCCGCCCTCTACGCGGCCACGGCATCGATGGTGTCCCGGCAGGAAGACGTGGGATCAGCGACCTCGCCGGTGTTGTTCCTCGTCATGATCCCGTATTTCATGGTGGTTTTCTTCAACGACAACCCACTCGTGCTGGCGATCATGTCGTACGTGCCATTCTCAGCGCCGGTCGGGATGCCGGTGCGCATCTTCCTGGGCCAGGCCGAATGGTGGGAGCCGGTGCTCTCGCTCGTCGTGCTCGCCCTGTCGACGATGGTGGTGATTCTGATCGGGTCGCGCATCTACTCGAACGCGCTGCTGCGTATGGGCGCCCGCGTCTCCCTGCGCGAGGCTCTGCACAAGTAGCGGCATCCACTTCGTGCAGACGGCCAGACGAATGCGGGAGGATGGAGGGGTGACCCAACTCCATGATCTTTCGTCCCGCGGTTTCGCCTCCGACAATTACTCCGGCATTCATCCGGAGATTCTGGAGGCGATGACCCGGGCCAATGGCGCCCACCAGGTCGCCTACGGTGAAGACGTCTACACGGCCCGGCTACAAGAGGTCTTCGTCGAACAGTTCGGCGCTGGCGTTGAAGCGTTCCCCGTTTTCAATGGCACCGGCGCCAACGTCACCGGGCTGCAGTCAATGCTGCCACGCTGGGGCGCCGTGATCTGCTCGGCCACCGCGCACATTCACACTGACGAGGGCGGCGCCCCTGAACATGTCGGCGGCTTAAAGCTGCTGCCGGTCGTGACCCCCGACGGCAAGCTGACCCCGGAGCTGATCGACCAGGAGGCCTGGGGCTGGGGCGATGAGCACCGCGCCCAGCCGCTCGTCGTGTCGATCACCCAGACCACCGAGCTCGGCACCGCGTACACCGTCGACGAGGTGCGCGCCATCGCCGATCACGCCCACTCCAAGGGCATGACGCTGCACATGGACGGCGCCCGCATCTCCAACGCTGCCGCCAGCCTGGGCGTGCCGCTGCGCGCGTTCACCCGCGACGCCGGCGTCGACGTGCTCAGCTTCGGCGGCACCAAGAACGGCATGATGCTCGGTGAGTGCATCGTGGTACTGAACCCATCGGCATCCACTGGTCTGAAATTTCTGCGCAAGTCCAACATGCAGCTCTCCAGCAAGATGCGGTTCGTCTCGGCGCAGCTCATCGCGCTGCTCGACGGCGATCTGTGGCTGCGCAACGCCAGCCACGCCAATGCCATGGCGGCTCGGCTGCGCGGCGCGCTCGAGACCGAACTCGCCCAGGGAACCATCACCGGCCTCAACTTCAGCCAGGCCACCCAGGCCAACGCCATCTTCGCCACCCTGCCCGACGGTGTCGCCGACCGGCTGCGCGAATCCTTTCGCTTCTACGACTGGGATGCGTCCAAGAACGAGGTGCGCTGGATGTGCGGCTTCGACACGACCGAAGACGACATCGACCAGTTCATCGCCGCCATCACCCGAGAACTGTCATGACCTTCAAGGATCAGCCCTGGCTCGCCTCTTACGCGCCCGGCGTGCCCGGCACCATCGACGAGACCACCGAAACCCTCACCGAGATGATCGAGGCCTCGGTCGAGACCTTCGCGTCGAACATTGCCTTGGATTTCTTCGGCGCCACGACCACCTTTGAGCAGCTCGGTGAGCAGATCTCCCGAGCCGCCAACGGCCTGCGCAAGCTCGGCGTGAGCCCGGGTGACCGAGTGGCCCTCGTGCTGCCGAACTGCCCTCAGCACGTCGTGGCGTTCTACGCGGTGCTGCGCCTCGGCGCCATCGTGGTTGAGCACAATCCGCTCTACACCGACCGCGAGCTGCGCCACCAGTTTGAAGACCACGGCGCCAAGGTCGCGATCGTCTGGGACAAGGTCTACGACGCCGTCCGTGCTTTTCCCAGAGATATGGGCATAACGGATGTCGTCACCATCGACCTCACGCGCGCCATGCCGTTGTCGAAACGGCTGGCCCTCAAGCTGCCCATCAGGAAGGCCCGGGACGCTCGCGCCTCCCTCACCGCCGGGCCCGGAAAGGGCGCGATCAGCTGGGACTCCCTCGTCGGAACCCGCAAGCTGCATGCCTCGCATCAGCGCCCACTGCTCGGGGACACCGCCGTTTTGCAGTACACGAGCGGCACGACCGGCACCCCCAAGGGCGCCATTCTGAGTCACTACAACCTGCGCGCCAACGCCGCCCAGGGCTCCGCCTGGGTGGCGGGCCTGCGGCCCGGCGAGGAAACCGTGTACGGCGTGCTGCCCATGTTCCACGCCTACGGCCTCACGCTGTGCCTCACCTTTGCGATGAGCATCGGTGCCCGCCTCGTGCTGTTTCCCAAGTTCGATGAGAAGCTCGTGCTCGACGCCACCAAGCACGCACCGCCCACCTTCCTGCCGGCGGTGCCGCCGATCTACGACCGTCTGGTCACGGCCGCTGCGAAGAAGAAGGTGAGTCTCGCCGGCATCCGTTTTGCTATTTCTGGTGCCATGAACCTGCCGGTGTCGATCGTGGAGCGCTGGGAGAGCGCGACCGGTGGGCTGTTGGTCGAGGGCTACGGCATGACCGAGGCGTCGCCGATCGTGGCCGGCAACCCGATCGGCCCGAGCCGCCGCCCCGGAACGGTCGGCGTGCCGTTTCCGAGCACCGACATTCGCGTGGTCGACCCGGAGGACCCGACGGTTGAGCGCGGCTTCGAGGAGGAGGGCGAGCTGCTTGTGCGCGGTCCGCAGGTGTTCTCGGGCTATTGGGGCCGCCCGAGCGAGACCGCCCAGGTGCTGCTGCCCGGCGGCTGGCTGCGCACCGGCGATATCGTGCGGGTCTCCGCCGACGGCTTCATCACCGTCGTCGACCGGATGAAGGAACTCATCATCACCGGCGGATTCAACGTGTCGCCGTCTGAGGTCGAAGAAGCCCTGCTCTCGCACCCCGACATCGTTGATGCTGCCGCGATCGGTCTGCCGAGCGCGAACGGCGGCGAAGACGTCGTGGCCGTGGTCGTATTGGCTGCCGGCGCCGAACTCGACGTGGCCGCGGTGCGCGAGTACTGCCGCACCCGGCTCTCGGCATACAAGGTGCCGCGCCGCATCGTCGAGGTCGACGACCTGCCGCGCAGCCTCCTCGGCAAGGTGCTGCGCCGCGAGGTGCGGGGCCGGCTGCAGGGCAAGTAGACCGGTCGGGCTCCGTCGGCGAGCAACATCCAGCCGGCTCGGTTCATTGTTGCCCGCAGCGGCTCGGCGAGCTTTGCGAAGATCAACGATGCTCTCATGGGCTTCAACAAGGCGTAGGCCGACACGGCATCCGTTCTGATCGTCAGCGTGGAGAAGCTGTTGATCGATGCGACCCGCGAGATCCCGTGGGCACGCTACGACCTCGGTCAGGCCGTTGCCCACCTGTCGATCCCGGCCCAGTCCGACGGACTACACACCCACCAGATGGGCGGATTCGATGGTGCAGCCCTCGCCGCAGCGTTCAACCTCACCGAGGACCAGGCCGTCGTCACCGTCACCGCGCTGGGAGTGCTGGGCAATGCCGACGATCTCACCGCCGAGCTGCGCGAACGCGAAGTTGCCCCGCGCAGCCGCACGCCGCTCACCGAACTGCTGCTCGTCAACGACTAGCTCGCAGCGCGTGGCCCACGGAGTAACAGCGTCGGAACCAACGAACCGACAATGATCAGGGCCGTGAGCCACGCGAGATGTACGTCGAGCGGGAACGGCCAATACATGGTCACCCCCACGCCGGCAAGGGTGACAATGAGTGCCCCCAGGGCCGGCCCCCACACTCTCCGCCACGCCACTACCAAGGCGGCGGCCGGTAGCCAGTAGGCGACTTGGCTGCCCGCGCCCATGGCCCGAACCATGTCGGCCGGTGCCAGCAGAAACGACACGGCGTCGACCCAGGGCCCGAAGAACATCGCGGCGCAGTGAAAAACCAGGGCAAGCCCGCTGACGAACGCCACCACAGCCCACAGCCATCCCACGCGCACCGAACGTTCTCGCAGCAGCGGGTGCCCCACCACGAGCCGCAGAATCGCGGCGGCGATGGCGAAGGCCAGTAGCCCTCCCCAGAGGAACGGTTGGTTCACAATTGTCCCTCCAGAGCGGGCCAGACGGTGGGTCAGGGGCGGAGCAGCACCTTGATGGCGCGGCGCTCGTCCATCGCGGCGTAGGCCTCGGCCACCTCGGCCAGCGGCAGCTGCAGGTCGAACACCCGGCCCGGGTTGATCTGGCCGGAGAGAACCTCGGGCAGCAACTCCTCGACATAGCTGCGAACGGATGCGACACCACCGTTCACGCCCACGTTTGTTCCAAACAGGGTGCGGATCGGCAGTTCGGCGCCGCCGTTGGGTACCCCGACGTAGCCGACCATTCCGCCGGGGCGAGCCGATCGGATGGCCTGATCCATGGATTCCTGGGTTCCGACGCACTCGAGCACGTAGTCAGCGCCGACGCCGTCGAACAGGGCCTGCACGGCGGCAACGCCCTCATCGCCGCGCGCCTCGATAATGTCAGTCGCACCGAATTCGCGGGCGACGGCCTGGCGGTCGGCGTGGCGGGACATGGCCACGATGCGGCTCGCGCCGAGGCGCTTGCTCGCGAGAATGGCGCAGAGTCCAACAGCTCCGTCACCGACGACGACCACGGTGCTGCCCGGTTCCACGCCGGCCGAGACGGCCGCGTGGTGTCCGGTGCCCATGACGTCGGCGAGGGTGAGCAGGCTCGGAACGAGGTCATCGCTCGGAACTGTCGGCGTGGCAACGAGCGAACCGTCGGCGTGGGGAACACGCACCCGCTCGCCCTGGGCTCCGTCGGCGAATCCGCCGAGCTGGTCGTCCGCGCCCCACCAGCCGCCGTTGAGGCAGGAGGTGCTCACACCGTTCTGACAGTTGACGCAGGTGCCGTCGCAGTCGTAGAAGGGCGCAATGACGAAGTCACCGACCTTGACGGTCGAGACGTCGGGACCGATGGCTTCGACGATGCCGACGAATTCATGGCCGATCCGGTGCGGTTCCTCGGTGGGGGCGATACCCCGGTACGGCCACAGGTCTGACCCGCAGACGCAGGCCGCAGTCACGCGAACAATGGCGTCACCACCGGTCGAGAGTACGGGTTCGGGAACTTCTTCGAGGCGAACATCCCGTTCGCCATAAATCACAGTTGCGAGCATGAATTAAGCGTAACCCGCGACTCTGGACATCTCCCTTTTACACGCGAGAGCGGGAATCGGCTAGAGCAGGTCCTCCTCGAGGGGAACGTCCAACAGCGTGGGGGCGGATTCGACGGTGAGCGAGTCCCCGTCGGCTTCCAGACTCACGAGCACCGTGTCGCCGTCGCGAATCTCCCCGGAGAGCAGCGCCCGCGCCAGGCGGTCGTCGATCTCACGCTGCATGAGGCGTCGCAACGGACGCGCACCGTAGATCGGGTCATAGCCGCGTTCGGCCAGCCAGCGGCGGGCATCCGGTGTCACTGCCAGCTCGAGCCGGCGCTCCGCCAGACGCTTCTGCAGCCGGTCAACGTCGAGTTCAACGATCTCACCGAGCTCATCGGTGGTAAGCGAGGAGAACACCACGATGTCGTCGAGCCGGTTGACGAACTCGGGCTTGAAGGCCTGCCGCACGAGGCCTTGCACGGCCTGTTCCTTCTGCTCCACCGACAGGGTCGGATCGACCAGAAACTGCGAACCGAGGTTCGAGGTGAGCACGAGGATCGTATTGCGAAAGTCCACCGTGCGACCCTGGCCATCGGTCAGCCGACCGTCGTCGAGCACCTGCAACAGCACGTCGAATACCTCGGGATGCGCCTTCTCCACCTCGTCGAACAGAATCACCGAGTGCGGGCGACGCCGCACGGCCTCGGTGAGCTGCCCACCCTGCTCGTAACCGACGTAGCCCGGAGGCGCTCCGACCAGGCGCGATACCGAGAACTTCTCGCCGTACTCGCTCATGTCGATGCGCACCATGGCTTTTTCATCGTCGAATAGAAACTCGGCGAGCGCCTTGGCGAGCTCGGTCTTGCCGACGCCGGTCGGGCCGAGAAAGAGGAAGGATCCGGTCGGCCGGTCGGGGTCGGAGATCCCGGCGCGTGAACGCCGCACGGCGTCGGCGACCGAGCGAACTGCCCGCTTCTGCCCGATCAGGCGGTGGCCGAGCTCATTTTCAAGGTTCAGCAGCTTGTCGGTTTCGCCCTGCAGCAGCCGGCCGACCGGAATGCCGGTCCAGGCGGCGACGACAGCGGCGATGTCCTCGCTCGTGACCTGGTCGTTGACCATCCGGGGTCCGACTGATTCTTCTTTTTCGGCGTCGGCGAGCGCGCGTTCCATCACCGGAATATCCCCATAGAGCAGCCGGGAGGCCTTTTCGAGGTCGCCTTCCCGCTGAGCCCGGTCGGATTCGATGCGCGCGGTGTCCAGCCGCTCGCGCAGTTCGCCGACCCGGTTGAGCGAGGCCCGCTCGGCGTCCCAGCGCGCCTGCAGTTCCCCCAGGTTCGCCTGGCGCTCCGAGAGGTCGCTGCGCAGTTTTACCAAACGTGCTTTCGACGCGTCGTCTTTCTCCTTCTTCAACGCCAGTTCTTCGAGCTTGAGCCGGTCGACGCTGCGCCGCAGCTCGTCGATCTCCACCGGAGAGGAGTCGATCTCCATGCGCAGCCGGCTCGCGGCCTCATCGATCAAGTCGATGGCTTTGTCGGGCAGCTGACGGGCGGTGATATACCGATTCGAGAGGGATGCCGCAGCCACGAGGGCAGAATCGGCGATTGTCACCTTGTGGTGGGCTTCGTAGCGTTCCTTGAGCCCGCGCAGAATGGCGACGGTGTCTTCGACCGAGGGTTCGCCGACGAGCACCGGCTGAAAACGGCGCTCGAGCGCGGCATCCTTTTCAATGAATTCGCGGTACTCGTTGAGGGTCGTAGCGCCGATCAGGCGTAGTTCGCCGCGGGCAAGCATGGGCTTGAGCATGTTGCTGGCCGCGACGGAGCCCTCGCCGCCGCCCGCGCCCATGAGCGTGTGCAGTTCGTCGACGAAGGTGATGATCGCTCCGTCGGCGTCATTGATCTCCTTGAGCACGGCCTTGAGCCGTTCCTCGAACTCGCCGCGATACTTGGCGCCAGCCACGAGGGCGGCCAGGTCGAGCGAGACCAGCTGTTTGTCCTTGAGCGAGTCGGCCACGTCACCGGCCACGATGCGCTGGGCCAGTCCCTCGACCACGGCGGTCTTGCCGACGCCGGGTTCGCCGATCAAGACCGGGTTGTTCTTGGTGCGCCGGGTGAGCACCTGGCTGATCCGGCGAATCTCGGCGTCGCGCCCGATCACCGGGTCGAGCTTGCCGCTGCGGGCGATGTCGGTGAGGTTCACCCCGTAGAGCTCGAGGGCCGTCTTGGCGTCTTGCTGCGGTGGTCGCTGACCGGCTTGCATGAGCTGTCTCCTCTAAAGTTGAGCCTTGCTGGCTCAAGTTTAGTCCCCCCGGGCCAACCGCCGAAATAGGTCGCCGAAAATTACAAAACTGAACAACTTGTGCGATGAAGCCCGCTTAACACCAGTCAGATAGTGCAGTTTGTGACGTGCTGATTGGTCGAATTGTCAAACTTCTGCTGCATCACTACGCTCTGAACCAGACCCGTCATTGCCGACGCTTTACTCGACGCGCATGTCTGGCATACCCGTCCCGAGTTGAGGTTGAAAAGTTATGGTGCAGCAACGCGAAGCCATCAGCAGACTGCCCGCGTACAAGCAGGGCGCCGCAGCGGGCGATTCCGGAGCGTTCAAGCTTTCCTCGAACGAGAACCCGTTTGCGCCGCTCGCCTCGGTGACCGAGGCAATCGCATCCGCTCTCGGGGAGATTCATCTGTACCCGAGCATGGCCGTCGCCGAAGTCACCGACCGTATTGCGGCCCGGTTCGACGTCTCGAGCGACAACGTGGCCTTCGGTGCCGGGTCGGTCGAGGTGCTATCCCAGATCATCCACGCGAGCGCCGGGGCCGGTGACGAGGTCATCTTCGCCTGGCGGTCATTCGAGGCTTACCCGATTCTGGTGCAGGTCGCCGGTGCGACGCCGGTGCCGGTCGCGCTCACGAGCGATGAGTGCCACGATCTGAACGCTATGGCCGATGCCATCACCGCGCAGACGCGACTGATTTTGGTCTGCAACCCCAACAACCCGACCGGCGCCTTCGTCACCAGCGAGGAACTGCACGCGTTTCTGGCCCGGGTCCCCGAGAACGTGCTGGTCGTCGTCGACGAGGCCTACGTGCACTTCAACCGTGACGCCTCCTCCGCTGTTGGCATTGATTTCTTTCGCCGTTACCCCAACGTGGCCGTGCTGCACACCTTCTCCAAGGCCTATGGCCTGGCCGGCCTGCGCATCGGCTACGCGATCGCACCGACCGCTGTTGCCGCGAACCTGCGCCGGGTGGCCCTGCCGTTCGGCGTAACCGCGCTCGCCCAGCGCGCGGCCCTCGCCTCCCTCGACGCGGAGGCCGAGCTGACCGTGCGCATCGACCAGATCGTCGCCGAACGCACCCGGGTGCTCGGGTCATTGCAGGCGAGCGGATGGCGCGTAACCGACTCGCAGGGAAACTTCGTCTGGCTCCGCACCGGCGACGACACCGACCGGGTGAACGCTGCGTTCATCGCCGAAGGCATCCTGGCCCGCGCTTTCCCCGGCGAAGGCCTGCGCGTGACGATCGGCACGGCCGAGCAGAACGACCGCTTCCTGGTCGCCGCCGCGGCAGCCCTGGCGCCAGCCACCGTCTAGCACCCCCTCACCGTTCGGCCGCAGGTTCCCGCGCGCCGAAGCAGCATGAATTCAAAGGAGAATTTCCCAGCATGAAGCACACCAAATCCCTGTCAGCCCTCGCCCTCGTTGCCGCCGGCGCCCTCACCCTCAACGGCTGCGCGGCCAGCGAGCCGACAGCATCCGCTTCAGACGACCTGATCACGATCGGCATCAGCCAGATCGTGCAACACCAGGCGCTCGACGACGCCCGCGAGGGTTTCAAGCAGGCCTTCGCTGACGCCGGCTACGTCGAGGGCACCGACATTGAGTTCGACGAGCAGAACGCGCAGGGCGAGCAGGCCACCGCGAGCACCATCGCCGCGAAGTTCGCCGCCGACAAGGTCGACCTCGTGCTCGCGATCGCCACGCCCACCGCGCAGGCCGCCGCTCAGACCATCACCGACATTCCCGTGCTGTTCACCGCCGTGACCGAGCCGAAGGAAGCCGGACTGGTCGAGAGCTGGGAGAAGCCGGGCAGCAACATCACCGGCACCAGCGACCTGAACCCGGTCAAGGAGCAGCTCGAACTGATTCAGGAGATTCTGCCGGACGCCCAGTCGGTCGGCATTATCTACAGCTCGGGCGAGGTCAACTCCGACGTGCAGGTTGAACTCGCCAAGGAGGCAGCCGACGACCTCGGCCTGACCATCAAGGAAGCCACCGTCACCAACTCGAGCGAGGTCGCCCAGGCCACCGAGTCGCTCGGCGACGTCGACGCCATCTACATTCCCACCGACAACCGCGTCACCGAGGGCCTCGAAGCCGTCATCCAGTATTCCGAGGCCAACCAGATTCCGCTGTTCGGCGCCGAAAACGGCCAGGTCGAACGTGGCGCCATCGCGACCTACGGCATCAGCTACACCGACCTCGGCTACCAGACCGGCCAGATGGCCATCCGCATCCTGGAAGACGGCGAAGACCCCGCCGACATGCCGGTCGAGACCCTCGACACGATCGAGTTCATCCTCAACCCGGCCGCTGCCGAGCGGATGGGAGTGACCCTCACCGAGGAACTCATCGCCAAGGCCGACCGAATCATCGAGTAGAAGGACTACCCAGATGAATGCGGCTCTCGAACTCGGCCTGCTCTACGGAATCATGGCGTTGGGTGTCTACCTGACGTTTCGAATCCTCAACTTTCCCGACCTCACGGTCGACGGAAGTTTCACGACCGGGGCCGCGGTTGCCGCGTCGCTCATTATCAATGGTGTGCCGGCTCCCCTCGCCACCCTCGCCGGGGCGGCGTCGGGAGCGGTGGCCGGCCTGGTCACCGGTGTGCTGTACACCAAGGGCCGCATCGACGGCCTGCTCGCCGGCATCCTCACCATGATCGCCCTGTGGTCGATCAATCTGCGCATCATGGGCAAATCCAACCTGCCGCTCTTGCGGGAGGACACCCTGATGACGCCGCTGCGTGACGCCGGCCTGCTCGGCGGGGCCTGGAGCATCCTGATCTTCGCCGTCGCCGCCCTGGTCATCAAGTTCGCCATCGACTGGTTTCTCAGCACCGACCTCGGCCTGTCGATTCAGGCGACCGGCAATAACGAGCAGATGATCCGCAGCCTCGGCGTCAACACGCACCGCACCACGATTCTCACCCTCGCGATCTCGAACGGGCTCGTCGCCCTCTGCGGCGCACTCATCGCTCAGTACCAGGGCTTCGCCGATGTCAGCATGGGCATCGGCCTCATTCTGGTCGGACTCGCCTCGGTCATCGTCGGTCAGGCCGTCTTCGGCCGGCGCACCATTTTTCTCGCCTCGCTCGCCGTCATCGGCGGAGCCGTCATCTACCGCCTGGTGATCTTCTTCGCTCTCGGCGCCGGGCTCAATCCGAACGACATGAAGCTCATCTCGGCGCTGCTCGTCGTCGCCGCCCTGCTGCTGCCGCGCTGGGGCTTCCTGAAACGCGTGCCCTCGCTGCGCGAGATGCGTTCCGCCGCCGCAGTGAAAGCGAACTAGGAGTCTCATGCTGCTCATTCAGAACATCACCAAGACCTTCTTTCCCGGCACGGTCAACGAACGCGTCGCCCTCAACGACGTGTCACTGCAGCTGAACACCGGTGATTTCGTCACCGTTATCGGCAGCAACGGCGCCGGAAAATCCACCCTGCTCAATATGATCAGCGGCAAGCTGCCGATCGATTCCGGCGACCTGTCGATCGACGGCAGTTCCGTCAAGCGGATGCCCGACTACGCGCGAGCCGCGTACGTCGGCCGCGTGTTTCAGGACCCGATGGCCGGAACCGCGCCCGACCTGAGCATCGAGCAGAACCTCGCGCTCGCGCTGCGCCGCGGTCAGCCTCGCGGGCTCGCCTGGGGTGTCACCCACAAACGTCGGGCGTTCTTTCGCGAGGAGTTGCTCTCGCTCGAGCTCGGCCTTGAAAACCGACTCAAGGCTCGGGTCGGGCTGCTTTCCGGCGGCCAGCGGCAGGCGCTGTCGCTGCTCATGGCGAGCTTCACCCAGCCGCGCATCCTGCTGCTCGACGAGCACACCGCCGCCCTCGACCCGCAGCGGGCCGAATTGGTCACGACGCTCACTGAAAGCATCGTCGCCAAGCACCATCTCACCACGCTCATGGTCACACACAATATGGAACAGGCGCTGCGCCTCGGCAACCGGCTCATCATGATGCACGAGGGCCAGATCATTCTCGACGTCGACGCCGAGCGCAAGGCCACCATGACGGTGCCCGACCTGCTCGCCGAGTTCGCGAAGATCAAGGGCGCGTCCCTCGACGACCGGGCGCTGCTCGGGTAATTTGCGACGGCAAGGAGCGCCGGTTCGGCCCTGCGGAATTGCGCAGGCCGGGCGGCGCTTCGTGGGTCAGGGACTCAATCGCGGCTGGCTCGGCGGCGTCTGAGCCGGACAGGCGGTCTATAACGACCTTGGTGACGACGAGCAGGCTGTGGTCCGGTTGGACCTCCAGCGCATCTTCACTGGCACACCATTTTGAGCGGATGCAGTCCACCATAGTGAACACCACTCGTCACACACGAAGACGGTATGACGGGTTATACTTGGATCATGAAGACTGCGATCTCGGTTCCCGATGGCGATTTCGAGCGCTTCGAGCGCATCGCGGGCAAGCACGGCATGAACCGGTCGGAGTTCTATCGACTCGGCGCGCAGCGCCTGGCCGACGAACTTGAGGGTGGCTCCGAGCTGACGGCAATCGCTGACGCGGTGCTGGCACGAACGGGACAGCCTTCCGGCGACGGAGCGTTCCTGCGTGAATCTGAGCGCCTGATCCGAGAAAAGTCCGAATGGTGACGGCGCGCGGGGATGTCGTCTGGGTCGATTTCGGGTCGTCCCGCGGCTCCGAACCGGCGAAAGTTCGCCCTGCGGTCGTTGTTCAGGAGGACTGGCTGTTAGCCACGAACATCGCCACGGTACAGGTCGTCCCGTTGACGTCGAACACGGGACTGGAAGCATTCCCGGGGAACGTCCTGATACCCGCCGAGGCCTCCGGACTTGAGAAGGACTCCGTCGCCATTGTCTCTCAGGTCGGTCCGGTCAGCCGGGAATTCCTCGACCCCTATCCCGCCGGGCATGTACCTGCGTACCTGCTCGCCGAGATCGGCGCGGGCATTCGCCTCACACTCGGTTTATAGAGCCAGAACGCCCCGTGGCAGCTGACTTAGCCGTCTGACTGAATGCCCTTCGGGCAATTCGCCGCCGCAGAACCCAGCCTATGAGCGACCAGGGCGCGATGGCTCCGCTGATCAACACTCCCGCTATCCGCAATCCCGGTGTCGTCAGCGTAAGTGCGAACAGGGCGCAGAGAGCGAACGGTGGTGGAGCCACGTGCTGTGGTACGGCGCCAGAGTATCCGCATTCACCCGGCGCCGTTCACAACTGCGGATACTTGTGGATGATCAGCTGAACGGTGGCACGGGAGACGAAACGAACTTAAATATGCAAGTTCTCTTGGAGTACAAACTGTTGCAAGACTTCGCTCACGATACGCACTGATCTAGAAACTGGACGGGCCCTAGGAGCGTGGGTCAGTAGTACCAAAGTTTAAAACGCCGGTCGATTTCCCGGGGTTGGGGTGTTGGTCTGGGAAAATTGATTATGAGCGATTCTGATGGCCTGTTCC
>NZ_SOGF01000002.1:0-117933 GCF_004402355.1 Cryobacterium sp. TMS1-20-1
CAATTCCCCCATTGGCTACCGCGCCAGCAACACCCAACCCACGCCGAGACATGGACCCGTATTCCGCGGCATCAAGCCGAAATAGGCGTTACTGACTCACGCTCCTAGCCTTGCGCGGGCGGTTGGCGTGGGCGGACGCGGATTCAGGGTGCGACCCGACGCCTGATTCACGCGATAGAGTTTCAGATGGTCGGTATGTCTTGATGTCGAGCTATTTTGCGGCAACGACTGCTGTCACCAACAATCTCAATTACCCATCATCATGTAGCGATCTACCGGCACCGGCAGGTGATCGCCACGACGCGGATTGGAAGAGCAGCGTGGACCTTTACGAATACCAAGCGAGAAACCTCTTTGAGGAATATGGTGTACCGGTTCTGCCGGGCATTATCGCCGATACCCCCGCCGAAGTACGTGCAGCGGCCGAGAAGCTCGGCGGCGTTGTCGTCGTCAAGGCGCAGGTCAAGGTCGGCGGCCGCGGCAAGGCCGGCGGCGTCAAGGTAGCCAAGACTCCGGATGACGCCGAGGCCGCAGGCCAGGGCATCCTGGGCCTGGACATCAAGGGCCACACCGTGCACCGCGTCATGGTGGCGGGAGGCGCCCGCATCAAGCAGGAGTTCTACTTCTCCGTGCTGCTGGACCGGTCCAACCGCTCCTACCTGTCGCTCGCCAGCTACGAGGGTGGCGTCGAGATCGAAATTCTCGCCGTCGAGAAGCCCGAAGCGCTCGCCTACACGGCCATCGACCCCGCGGTCGGCATCGACCTCGCCGTCGCGAAGCAGATCGCGATCGACGCAAAGTTCCCGGCCGAGCTCGTCGACAAGGTCGCTCCGGTCTTCGTCAAGCTCTACGACGTATTCACGGGTGAAGACGCGACCCTGGTCGAGGTCAACCCGCTCGTCCTCACCGAAGAGGGCGACATTATCGCCCTCGATGGCAAGGTCACGATCGACGAGAACGCCGATTTCCGTCACCCCAAGCACGCCCTCCTCGAGGACGCTGCCGCGGCTGACCCGCTCGAAGCCAAGGCAAAGGCCGCCGGCCTCAACTACGTCAAGCTCGACGGTGAAGTCGGTATCATCGGCAACGGCGCTGGACTCGTCATGTCAACCCTCGACGTTGTCGCCTACGCCGGCGAGAACTTCGGCAGTGTCAAGCCGGCCAACTTCCTCGACATCGGGGGCGGAGCATCCGCTGAGGTCATGGCTGCCGGCCTCGACGTCATTCTCGGTGACCCGCAGGTCAAGAGCGTGTTCGTCAACGTCTTCGGCGGCATCACCGCCTGCGACGCTGTCGCCAAGGGTATCGTGGGCGCGCTCGCCGAGCTCGGAAGCGCCGCCAACAAGCCGCTCGTGGTGCGCCTCGATGGCAACAACGTCGAGGAGGGTCGTCGTATCCTCGCCGAGGCGAACCACCCGCTCGTAACACTGGCCGCCACCATGGACGAGGGCGCCGCCAAGGCCGCCGAACTCGCCCACGCAGCGAAGTAAGGGACAACAATGTCAATCTTCCTCAACAAGGATTCCAAGGTCATCGTTCAGGGCATCACCGGAGGTGAGGGCACCAAGCACACCGCCCTCATGCTCAAGGCCGGTACCCAGGTCGTCGGTGGCGTCAACGCCCGCAAGGCCGGCACCACCGTCGTGCACGGCAACGTCGAACTCCCCGTCTTCGGCACGGTCAAGGAAGCCGTCGAGAAGACCGGCGCCGACGTGTCGATCATCTTCGTACCGCCGGTGTTCACCAAGGACGCCGTTATCGAAGCGATCGACGCCGAGATTCCGCTGCTCGTCATCATCACCGAGGGTGTCCCGGTGCAGGACTCGGCCGAGTTCTGGGCCTACGCCATCAAAAAGGGCAACAAGACCCGCATTATCGGCCCGAACTGCCCCGGCATCATCACGCCCGGTGAAGCACTCGTCGGCATCACCCCGGCCAACATCACCGTCAAGGGCCCGGTCGGACTCGTCTCCAAGTCGGGCACCCTGACCTACCAGATGATGTATGAACTGCGCGACCTCGGCTTCTCCACCGCGATCGGTATCGGTGGCGACCCCATTATCGGCACCACGCACATCGATGCCCTCGAGGCCTTCGAGAACGACCCGGAGACGCTCGCCATCGTCATGATCGGCGAAATCGGCGGCGACGCTGAAGAAAAGGCCGCCGAGTACATCAAGGCGCACGTCACGAAGCCGGTCATCGGCTACGTGGCCGGTTTCACCGCCCCCGAGGGAAAGACCATGGGCCACGCCGGCGCCATCGTCTCCGACGGAGCCGGAACCGCCCAGGGCAAGAAGGAGGCCCTCGAGGCCGCCGGAGTCAAGGTCGGCAAGACGCCGAGCGAGGCTGCGACCCTGCTGCGCGAGGCACTTGCCGCACTGTAAGTAGAACGTTTGAGGGGCTCGCCGGGTGACCGGCGGGCCCCTTTCTACGTGCGGCCTTGGCAAGCATTGTCACCGGGGCGATATAGGCTCACAACGGATGAACCGCATAACGACCGCCCTGCTCGCCGCTCTTGAGGCATTACTTGTTGTCGCCATCGGCATCGGCATCGCCATGGTGCCGCTCACCGTACTCTGGGCCGCCCACTTCGGCCTGTCCGTCGAATGGTTCGTGTTCTGGCGGGCCGCGGCCGATATCTGGCTGCTCGGCAACGGTGTCGACCTCACGGTGCAGCTCGGCCCGGACGTGGCGGCCGCGCTCGGCCTGGCGGGTGCCGCCACCCCTTTTCTGGTCACCGTCGTGCCGCTCGGCTTCGCCATGCTCTCCGTGCTCATGGGCATGCACACCGGCCGTCGCGCCGCCGAAACCCCGCACCGCTGGACCGGCGTCGGCGTCGCCGTGGGCACCTACGCCGTCCTCGCCGCGCTGGTGACCCTGTCCGCCGTCTCGGAGACGGTCACGCCCAACCAGCTGCAGGGGCTTCTGCTGCCGACGCTCATCTATGCGGTCGGCGTTGTGGTCGGGGCGGAACTGGGGCGGCGCCAGACCGTGGAAGTGGCGGAGCGTCTGGATCCGGTGAGCCGGCGCATCCGCTCGTGGTATCGAAAGCTGCCGCAAACCACCCGCATCGTGATCGCCGGGTCCCTGCGCGGCGGAACCGCTGCTGCCGCGGGGGTGCTGATCGTGTCGGCCGTGACCGTGGCCGTGCTTATCGCTCTCAACTATGCGACCATCATCGGGCTGTACGAGGCGGTGCAGGCCGGGGTGTTCGGCGGCGCCACGATCACCCTCGCGCAGCTCGCGCTCATTCCCAACCTCGTCATCTGGGCCGCAGCCTGGTTCATCGGCCCGGGAATCGCGATGGGAGTCGGCACCAGTGTCTCGCCGATCGGCACCGTGATGGGCACCTTGCCCGGCCTGCCCATCTTCGGCGCGCTGCCGCAGGGCACGCCGGCCTACGGATTTATCGGGCTTCTCGTTCCGGTGTTGATCGGCTTCGCATTCGCGGTCGTGACCCGGCAACGGCTGGATCTCCCCGATGTGCCCGAGCGACGGGTGGCCGAACGAAGTGCGATCGAACACATTCTCACCGGCCTCGGCATGGGCGTGGTCGCCGGAGCGCTGCTCGGGCTGCTCTCCTGGTGGTCGGCCGGCGCGATAGGCCCCGGCCGCCTCGTCGAGGTCGGCCCGAATCCGCTGCTGGTCGGCGCGCTCGCCGCAGCCGAAATCGGTGTCGCTGCGGCCCTCGGCATGCTTGCCGGCCGGGTGCGAGTCCCGTCGGGGCTCCCGGTCAAACGGTAAGCTCAAACGGTGCTGTCTATTGTCGTGCTGATCTCCGGCGGAGGATCCAACCTGCGAGCCCTGCTCGAGGTGTCCGAAGACGCCGAATTTCCGGCGCGAGTCATCGCGATCGGCGCCGACCGCGACGCCGACGGGCTGGAGCTCGGGATCGAATTCGGAATCCCGGCCTTCTCCGTTCCCTTCTCGTCGTTTAAAGACCGGGCGGCCTGGGGCGACGAACTGCTCGCCCAGATTCAGCAGTGGCAGCCCGACCTGGTCATACTCAGCGGCATGATGCGACTGCTGCCGCCGCGCGTCGTCGCCGCGCTGTCGCCGAACCTGATCAACACGCATCCGGCCTATCTGCCCGAATTTCCGGGAGCCCACGCCGTGCGTGACGCCCTCGCCGCCGGCGCCGTGCAGACCGGCGCGAGCATCATCGTCGTTGATAACGGCGTCGACGAGGGCCCCATTCTCGTCCAGGAACGCGTCGATATCGAGCCCGGCGACACCGAAACTTCCCTGCAGAATCGCATCAAGATCGTCGAACGACGCCTACTCATCCAGGCCGTGCTCGACATCGCAAACGGACATATGAACCTCAAGGAGAACTCCAAAGCATGAGTGGACACACCAACGCGCCCAGCACGTACCGTAACCGGGACCAGATCACTATCGAGCGCGCACTCATCTCCGTGAGCGACAAGACCGGCCTGCTCGACCTGGCCGCCGCCCTCAAAACGGATGGCGTCGAAATCGTTTCCACCGGATCCACCGCGGCCACGATCCGCGCCGCCGGCTACGACGTCACCGATGTGTCGGCCGTCACCGGGTTTCCGGAATCACTCGACGGCCGGGTCAAGACCCTGCACCCGGGCGTGCACGCCGGCATCCTCGCCGACCTGCGCCTCGAAACCCATGAAGCGCAGCTGGCCGAGCTCGGCATCAAGGCCTTCCAGCTCGTCGTCGTCAACCTGTATCCGTTCGTGGAAACCGCCGAGAGCGGTGCCGAACCGGCCGATGTGATCGAGCAGATCGACATCGGCGGACCGGCGCTCGTGCGGGCATCCGCTAAAAACCACGCCAACGTGGCGATCGTCGTCGACCCGGCCAGCTACGGTGAGATCATCGAGGCCGTCGCTGCTGGCGGTTCGACCCTCAAGCTGCGCCAGAAGCTCGCCTCGCTCGCCTTTGAGCACACCGCCGATTACGACCTGAGCGTGTCGGCCTGGTTCACCGAAAACGTCTACGACCAGTGGCAGGACGACGTCGAGGCGCTCGATGAGGACGTCGAGTTTGCGGCGGCCGACGACGACGAGGACGAGGAAGAGGCGCCGTTCCCCGAGGGGCTCGGCATCGAGGTCACCCGCGAAGCAATTCTGCGCTACGGCGAGAACTCGCACCAGGCCGCCGCGCTGTACGTTGGCGAGGGGGGCCGCGGCATCGCCCAGGCGCGACAGCTGCACGGCAAGGAAATGTCGTACAACAACTACGTCGATGCGGATTCCGCGGTGCGGGCCGCCTTCGACTTCAGCGAGCCGGCCGTCGCGATCGTCAAGCACGCCAACCCGTGCGGAATCGCCATCGCCAAGCCCAACGCGCCGGACGGAATCGCTTCAGCCCACCTGCGTGCGCACGCCTGCGACCCGATCTCTGCGTTCGGCGGCGTGATCGCTGCGAACCGCGTCGTCACGCTCGCCATGGCTGAAACGGTCAACGGAATCTTCACCGAGGTGCTCGTCGCCCCGGGATTCGAGCCAGCTGCGGTCGAGCTGCTCACCCAGAAGAAGAACATTCGCCTGCTCGAGCTGCCGGCCGACTACGAGCGTTCCTCGCTCGAACTGCACCAGATCTCGGGCGGCCTGCTCGTGCAGCAGACCGACAGCTTTGAAGAATTCAGCTCGGCCGGCTGGACCCTCGTGGCCGGCCCCGAAGTGGATGCCGCCACTCGCGCCGACCTGGAATTCGCGTGGATGTCCTGCCGTTCCGTGAAGTCGAACGCCATTCTGCTCGCGCATGCCGGGGCATCCGTCGGGGTGGGAATGGGCCAGGTCAATCGGGTCGACTCCTGCCACCTCGCCGTGAGCCGCGCCGGCGAGCGGGCCGAAGGATCGGTCGCCGCCTCTGACGCATTCTTCCCCTTCGCTGACGGGCTCGAAGTTCTGCTCGCCGCCGGAATCAAGGCCGTCGTGCAGCCCGGCGGATCGGTGCGCGACCCCGAAGTCATCGCCGCAGCCACCGCGGCCGGCGTCTCGATGTACTTCACCGGAGAGCGCCACTTCTTCCACTAGAGCGCGCGCAGAGCACCCTGAATCTCGCAGTCAGGGTGCTTTTTGCGTACCCGGGCCGCGCAGGTGTTCCCCCCCGCAGCGCGTGCCAGTTATCCTGTTCGAGGCGGTGCCACATAACGGCGCCACCGCATTCGGCTCACAAGGCCCGACACAACGGAGTTTCCATGACCCTCACGCACCCAGCCGCCGCCCTCGATTCCCTCGCGCAGATTCCACTTTCCCACGAGAAAGTGCTGATCACGACGGGAGAACGCTCAGGGCTCCTGATCACGGTCGCCGTTCATTCCACCCGGCTCGGCCAGGCCCTCGGCGGTGCGCGCCTGTGGCAGTACGCCACCTGGACCGACGCCGTAGCCGACGCCCTGCGCCTTTCTGCCGCCATGACCCTCAAGAACGCGGCCGCGGGCCTCAATCTCGGCGGCGGCAAATCGGTCATCTACTTGCCGCTCGGCACGGTGCTGACCGATGCCGAGAAGCGCCTGGCGATGCTCGATCTCGGCGACGCGATCGAGAGCCTGAACGGCGCGTACATGACCGCCGAAGACGTCGGCACGAGCGCCGAACTCATGGCGATCGTCGCCGAACGCACGAACCATGTCTGCGGGCTGCCCGCCGCGAGCGGCGGCGTCGGCGAACCGGCCGATGCAACGGCGGCCGGCGTCTACGCGAGCATCGAATCCACTCTGGAGGCGCTCTTCGGCAGCCGGGAGGTACGCGGCCGCCACCTCGTCGTCTCCGGACTCGGCCAGGTTGGCGGACGCCTGGCCCGAGCCCTCGCCGCGGCCGGCGCCACGCTCACCGTCACGGATATCAACCCCGACAAGCACGCCCTGGCCGAAGAGCTCGGCGCGAGCTGGGTGTCGGTCGCTGACGCGCACCGCGTGCACGCCGACCTGTTCGTGCCGTGCGGCCTCGGCGGCGTGCTGACGTCCGGCGTTATCGCGGAGTTGAACGTGCTGGGCGTGTGCGGCGCCGCCAACAACCAGCTCGCGGTGCCTGCCGGAGCGGCCCAGCTGGACGCGCGGGGCATCCTCTGGGCGCCGGATTTCGTCGTCAACGCCGGGGGAGTCGTCTACCTCGCCATGGCGAGCGAGCCGAACGCCGACCTCGGCCAGATCGCGGCCCGCGTCGCTGCTATCGGCACCGTGCTGACGCAGATCTTCACGGATGCCCGCGCGAGCGAGATCACGACGCTCGCGGCCGCCGAGATGCTCGCCGCTGCACGTCTGCACGCCGCCCGGTAGCCTCTTCAGTCTCTGGGTGTTTTCAGGACTGCGCCCGAAACGGGTGGCCACTACGCCGGTTACCGTAGCGACTGCCGATATCGGGCGCGGCCACGGGCGCGGCGCGGGTTCCGGCCACGAACGGGCCTGCGGACGGCGCCGCCGGCGACTACTCGCGCAGGTCGGCCGGGATGGTCGGTAGTACCCGCGCGGCAGCCCGGCGCTCCTTGAGCGTCGTGCGGGCAGCCTTGGCCAGCTCCGTGAGAATAGGAATGCCGGAGAGCAGAATGATGCCGATGATGAAGAACTCGGAGTACTTGGCGACGAATGCGAACTGGCCGAGGAAGTAACCGACCAGGGTGAGGCCGACGCCCCAGGCAAAGGCCCCGATCGCGTTGTAGGTCACGAAGCTGCGGTAGCGCATCTTGCCGACGCCGGCAGCGACCGGCACGAAGGCCCGAAATATGGGCAGAAAACGGGCCAAAATGATCGACTTGCCGCCGTGCTTGGCGAAGAAGGCGTTGGTGCGCTCGACGTTCTTCGGGTTGAAGAATCGGTTCTTCTCCCGCGAAAAGACCGCTGGCCCCGCTTTTCGGCCGATGACATAGGCGAGCTGATCGCCGGCGAACGCTGCCACGAATACGACCAGACAGGTCACCCAGATCGGCAGCGGCACCACCCCGGTCGCGGTGAGCAACCCCACCGTGAACAGCAACGAATCACCCGGCAGGAACGACAGTACGATGAAGCCGGTCTCGACGAACACAACCACGGCAACGCCCAGAAGCACGAACGACCCAAACGAATGGATCAGCCACTCAGAGTCGAGAAAATCGATTCCGAACAGGGTGGGCAGCATGAAGAATCCTTCCAGGACTCGCGATGGCACAGAAATTGGCATGCCCGCGATAGACGTTGCACCCAGACTACGGGACACCCACCTGTGAATTGCCGAGTGGGCGACGCGCGGCAAGCGGATGCTGCCGCACCAGAAAATCCTTGCCTTCCGCCCCCGGGTTCCCATATTCTGGAAGGCTGCCTGATCCGGGGGGCATGAGACACACATAACTTTCAGGCGCCCAGGAGGCAGACATGACAAAGACAGCACCGATCACGCTCGCACTGATTGCGAACGACGGCGCTCACTTTGGCGCCGGTGCCCCGGTCCCCGCCGCAACTGCGTCCCTCGTCGACTAGCCACCTTCTTGTCGCGCTCGGCCTGGTGCCGACGCCTGCATCGATCTTGTCCCGTCAGCATCCACTGATCACGGCCGCTGGGCACCCCGCTGACGCGTTTGTAGCGCCGATAAGTGTCGTCGTTTGCAATTTTCCTGTCGCCGGTACTGTTTGGTCTGGCGACCACAGTCATTCGCTGCACCGCCCACTCTGAAATTCGGGGGCGCGGGGCGCAGCCGCATCATCATCAGGACTGGACCATGACCACCACCGCTCCACTCGTACCGCCGTCCGAAGCAGACGTCCCAGCAGGCCGGGCCAACACGTTCCGCAGCCTGCAACGGCTCTACCCCTACGCCAAGCCGGCCCTGCCGCGCATCTACCTCGGTATGGTGGCTGCGCTGCTCGCCGGTCTCGTAGCCCTGGCCATCCCACAGGTTCTGGCCTGGCTGGTGGACGGCCCGCTGAGCCGGGTCGGCAACGGCGACAGCGCATCACAGATCTGGCCAGCCGTGTGGATCGTGCTCGCTCTCGGTGTGCTCGAGGCCATCATGATCGCCCTGCGCCGCTGGTTTGTGCTGACCCCAGGCACCCACATCGAGGCGCGCATGCGCAACCACCTCTATGCCCGGCTGCAGGACCTGCCGGTGAGTTTCCACGACCGCTGGCCGAGCGGCCAGCTGCTCTCGCGGGCCGTGAGCGACCTCAACCTCATTCGCCGCTGGGTGTCGTTCGGACTCGTGCTGCTCGTCGTCAACTTTCTCACCATCGTCGTCGGCGTCGCCATTCTGCTCTGGATGCACTGGCTGCTCGGCGTGATCTTCGTCGTCTGTTCCATTCCGATCTGGATCTACGGCTACGTCTTCGAGGAGAAGTACTCGGTGATCGCGCGCCGCAGCCAGGATCAGGCCGGCGACCTCGCGACCGCCGTCGAGGAGTCGGTGCACGGCATTCGCGTCCTGAAAGCGTTCGGTCGCGGCTCGTTCGCGCTGAAGAACTTCGCCTCGCAGGCCGAAAGTCTGCGCGGAACCGAGATCGAGAAGGCACGCGCTATCGCCGGAATTTGGCTCTGGTTGCTGCTCGTTCCCGACGTGGCGTTCGCGCTCTGCCTCGTGACCGGCGTTTGGCTCACCAGCCAGGGCGACCTCAGCGGCGGCGAACTGCTGGCGTTCTTCGCCACCGCAACCGTGCTGCGGTTTCCGGTGGAGTCGATCGGGTTTCTGCTGTCGATGACCTTCGACTCGCGCACCGCAACCGACCGATTCTTTGACATTCTCGATACCCCGAACGAGATCACCGACCCCGACAAGCCGTCCACCCTGACCGCGCCGCTCGGCCGACTCGCCTTCGAGAACGTGCACTTTCGCTACCCGGATTCGCCGGAGCGCTTTCCCGACCTGCTCGACGGCATCGACCTCGTTCTCGAACCGGGGGAGACCATGGCGCTGGTCGGGCTCACCGGCTCCGGCAAGAGCACCCTGACCGCGCTCACGACCCGCGTGTACGACGTGACCGCGGGCGCTGTGACGCTCGACGGCGTCGACGTGAGGGCGCTCAGTCGCGAGGAGTTGCGCAGCCACCTGGCCATGGCATTCGAGGATGCGACGTTGTTCTCGGCATCCGTCCGGGACAACGTTCTGCTCGGGCGTGCCGACCTGTCCGAAAACACTCCCGAAGCGGATGCCGCGCTCGCGCAGGCCCTGCAGATCGCGCAGGCCGGTTTCGTGCACGACCTGCCGCTCGGCGTGGACACTCTGGTGGGCGAGGAGGGCATGAGCCTGTCCGGCGGGCAACGGCAGCGCCTGGCGCTGGCGCGCGCGGTCGCGGCGCGGCCATCCGTTCTGATTTTGGATGACCCCCTGTCGGCGCTCGATGTGAACACCGAATCGCTCGTGGAGAACGCACTGCGCGAGGTACTCGTCGACACCACGGCGCTCATCGTGGCGCACCGACCGTCGACGGTCATGCTCGCCGACCGGGTGGCGCTGCTCGAGAACGGCCGCATCACCGCGGTCGGCACGCACTCGGAGCTGCTGCGCACCAGCCCGCACTACACCTTCGTCATCTCCAGCCTCGAAGACGAAGAACGCAGAGAATCGAACCGAGCGGGAGGATCGCTGTGAGTGTCAGCGGCGTCAAGGGCGAGGAACGCCACGACTTCACCAAGGCCGAAAGCAAACAGATTCGGGCTCGTTCGCTGCGGCTGCTTGGCTCGTTGCTGTTTCCGGTGCGCGCCAAGGTCGTGCTCGCCATGCTGGTCGTGGTCGTCTCGACCGCCGCGCAGGTGTCCGGCCCGGCGCTGATCGCCTTCGGCATCGACCGCGGCTTGCCCGCATTGCTCAAGCAAGACTGGATGCCGCTCGCCGCGACCGGCGCCACCTATCTCGTCGCCGGGGTGCTCGGCGCGCTGCTCATCGCCTGGTACACAGTGTTGAGCGCCCGGGTGAGCCAGGCCGTGCTGATCGACCTGCGCAAGCGGGTGTTCCTGCACACCCAGAAGCTCAGCCTGGAGTTTCACGAGTCGTACACCTCGGGCCGCATCATCTCGCGCCAGACCAGCGACCTCGACGCCATTCGGGAGCTGCTCGACTCCGGCATCAACCAGCTGGTACAGGGCATCCTCTATATGTCGTTCACCGCGATCGCTCTCGTGCTGCTCGATGGCACCAGCGGACTCGTGCTGCTCGGCGCGCTGCTGCCGCTGGTCATTCTCACCCGCTGGTTCCAGGTGCGCTCGCAGAGCCTGTTTCGACAGTCCCGGGTCGCCTCGGCGAGCCTGATCGTGACCTTCGTCGAGACCATGACCGGCATTCGCGCGGTGAAGGCGTTTCGCACCGAAAAGCACAACGAAACGGTGTTCGGCAAACTCGTCGAAAGCTACCGTATGGTCAACGCGCGCGTGATTCAGCTGTTCGGAGTGTTTGATCCGGGGCTCGTGCTGATCGGTAATGTGACGGTCGCGGCCGTGCTGCTCGTCGGCGGATTTCGGGTGGCCGACGGCCAGCTCGCAATCGGTGCGCTGCTCGCGACGCTGCTCTACACCCGCCGGTTCTTCGATCCGATGGAGGAGATGGCGATGTTCTACAACTCCTATCAGTCTGCTGCGGCGGCGCTCGAAAAGATCTCGGGTGTGCTCGAGGAGCGCCCGGGCGTGCCCGATCCGGTCGCCCCGGTCGACCTCTGGGAGGCTCGCGGGCGGGTGCGCTTCGACAATGTGCAGTTCGCTTACCAGATCGATCGGGAGATTCTCCCGCACTTCGACCTCGATATTCCGGCCGGGCAGACCATCGCCCTGGTCGGATCGACCGGAGCCGGCAAATCCACCCTCGCCAAGTTGATGAGCCGCTTCTACGATCCGACGGATGGCCGGGTGCGGCTCGACGACGTCGACCTGCGCGACCTGCACCCCAAGGACCTGCGCCGGGCGATCGTCATGGTCACCCAGGAGGCCTACCTGTTCAGTGGTTCGGTCGCCGAGAATATCGCCATCGGCAAACCGGATGCTTCGGCGACAGAAATTCGCGCCGCCGCGGCCGCCGTCGGTGCTCACGACTTCATTGAGAGTTTGCCGAACGGGTACGACACCGACGTGAACAAACGCGGCGGGCGGGTGTCGGCCGGTCAGCGCCAGCTGATTTCGTTTGCTCGGGCTTTTCTTGCGAACCCGGCGGTGCTCATCCTCGATGAGGCCACGTCGTCGCTCGACATTCCCAGCGAACGGCTCGTGCAGGAGGCGCTGCAGACTCTTCTGGCCGATCGCACGGCCGTGATCATCGCGCACCGGCTGTCGACGGTCGCGATCGCCGACCGGGTACTCGTGATGGAACACGGCCGCATCGTGGAAGACGGCACCCCGAACGACCTCATCTCGGGGACCGGCCGCTTCGCGACGATGCACGCCGCCTGGCGCGACTCCCTGGTGTAAGGGCCTCCGGGGCGACGAGCCTCCTCGTCGCCCCGGCCAACGAGTTTGTGCCGCGCTACGGTTGCGCAAATGCGCGGGCCTTCGGGTCCGGCCAGAGCTCCCGCGCCTCGCGAAGCCGGGCAATTTGTGTAGTCGAGCAGGGCGGGACTCGTCGGGCAGGAGGCCGAGGTATTCATGGGTTTCGGCGATGCGTCTGGCGACATGACGATTATGTCGTGAAGTTTGTATTAGCTAGACACGACATAACTTCATACATAGACATACAGATATGAGCACTTTCTCGTTGATCGATTTAACCAATTTGACGACGTGCACACTGGTGGTGATCGCAATCGTTGCGGCGGCGGCGGCGGCTGTTGCTGCGAGCGACGGAGTGCTGGGCAAGTTGGCGCACCGCATTTTGCGGCTCGTGGTTCACGTTCCCGACGCTCAGCTCGTTGCTGTCACTGTGGGGTGGTGGCGGAGAAGGCTGGCCGGAATGGCATGCGGTGTTCTTGTCGGAACGGCCGCCGCAAGCACATTTGTCTGGTGGGTCGGCGCGAACCGCAGCCACCCAGTTGTTGATCTGATCGTCGCGGGTGGGATCGCCGGAGGCACCTTTTGGTTCGACGCGCATCCGTCTGGCCCGTTTGTAGGCCTGCTTGGTATTCATCCCCGGCACCTCCATCAGAAGTACCCGCCAGGCCGCGGCGAGTTTCTCGGCGGTGATTGCCTGTTCCAGGGTGCCCAGGCCGCGCAGCAGGGCGTCACCGACCAAGGCTGAAGGTTCAGCGCGAGATGCCGGTGCCGGGCCAGGATTGGGGCCCGGCACCGTTATGTGCGCGGCGACCGCTGTGATTGAGCCGAGCGCGCGGCGCGGCAATCGAGCGCGCTACGTGGGCGGTGACCAGCGCGCGGCGCGGTAATCGACGCGGTAGGCGGCATCCGCTTCGATGGTGCTGGCAGCGGCAGACCGCAGCAACGGCGTGTTCTCGGCGCGGTAGTGCGGCAGCGCCTGGGCCGCATGACCGATCGGCGGATGCCCGCTGGCGCGAATCACGCGCCACCAGGCCACGTCGGAACCGTAGCGGGCCATTACCTGGCCGACGGCACGGGCGGCGCGGGAACCGAGCTGCGCGGCCACGCCGCCGTAGGTCATCACCCGACCCGGTGGGATCGAATCGACCACGCCGAGCACCCGGGAGACGAAGTCCTCGGGCCCACTCACTAAAGAAATTAGAGCTGCAGGGAGCCGATGACCTCGCCGAACTGGGTTTCGCCGACATCGACGAAACCGAGCCGGTGGAAGAAGGCCTCCGGGCCGTCGGCGCCCGGCTCCCAGATGACGTTGACGTGGTCGAATCCGCGTTCACGGGCTTCAGCGGCGAGGGCTTCAGCGGCGAACTTGCCGACGCCCTGACCCTGGGTCTCCGCGTTGACGTTGATGCGCCAGATGCAGGCGCGAAATTCTTCGTGCTCGGAGTTGGGGTCGAAGTTGCCGTGGATGAAACCAGCGACGACGCCGTCGAGGAGTACCACGCGCTGCCACGAGGTGGCCGGGTTGATCACCGAGGCGGCGACCGAATACGAGACCGGTGCGATGAATTGTTCCTGGCCCGGCTTGAGGCTCAGGTTGTTGGCCGCGACGATGTTTCGTGCGGATAATTCTTCCAGCTTCAGCTCACCCATGTGTTCAGGCTAACGTGCGTCCGGGGTAGCCGGTAGTCGAGAGGGCGTTTGGCCGCCGCAATTAACCTCGCAAATTTATCTCGATGTCAAGATAGTTGCCGGCCTCTAGTAAGCTTGACGGTGGTCGTGACGGCCACACTGAATAAAGAGGAGATATTTTTGTCGAAGATCAAGGTTGAGGGAACAGTAGTCGAGCTCGATGGCGACGAGATGACCCGTATCATCTGGCACGCGATCAAGGAAACGCTCATTCACCCGTACCTCGATATCGACCTCGAGTACTACGACCTCTCCATTCAGAAGCGCGACGAAACCAACGACCAGATCACGATCGACGCGGCCCACGCCATTCAGAAGCACGGCGTCGGCGTGAAGTGCGCGACCATCACGCCCGACGAAGCGCGGGTTGAAGAATTCGGCCTCAAGAAGATGTGGCTCTCGCCGAACGGCACCATTCGCAACATCCTCGGCGGTACCATCTTCCGCGAGCCGATCGTCATCTCCAACATCCCGCGCCTCGTGCCGGGTTGGAACAAGCCGATCATCATCAGCCGTCACGCTTACGGTGACCAGTACAAGGCCACCAACTTTCGTTTCAAGGGCAAGGGCACGCTCAGCATGACCTTCACCCCGCAGGACGGCAGCGAGCCGTCCACGTTCGAGGTGTTCGAAGCTCCCGGCGACGGCGTCGCCATGGGCATGTACAACCTCGACTCGTCGATCACCGACTTCGCCCGCGCCACCCTGGCTTACGGCCTCGAGCGCAACGTGCCGGTCTTTCTCTCGACCAAGAACACCATCCTCAAGGCCTACGACGGCCGGTTCAAGGACATCTTCCAGGACATCTTCGACGCCGAGTTCAAGACGGCGTACGAAGCGGCCGGTCTCAGCTACGAGCACCGCCTCATCGACGACATGGTCGCCTCGGCCATGAAGTGGGAGGGCGGCTACCTCTGGGCCTGCAAGAACTACGACGGCGACGTTCAGTCCGACACCGTCGCACAGGGCTTCGGCTCGCTCGGCCTCATGACCAGCGTGCTCTCCACTCCCGACGGCAAGATCGTCGAAGCTGAAGCCGCCCACGGTACCGTGACCCGTCACTACCGCCAGCACCAGCTCGGCAAGCCCACCTCGACCAACCCGATCGCGTCGATCTACGCCTGGACCCGTGGCCTGTCGCACCGCGCCAAGCTCGACAATAACGCGGCCCTGGCTGAGTTCGCCCTGACCCTCGAAGACGTCGTCATTAAGACCGTCGAGAGCGGCAAGATGACCAAGGACCTCGCGCTCCTGGTCGGCCCGGACCAGACGTACCAGACCACCGAGGAATTCCTCGCCTCGCTCGCTGAGAACCTGCAGACCCGCCTGGCGTAACCCACACCAGCCCAAAGGACCTCGACCGTTTTCGGTCGGGGTCCTTTTGCGTACACGAGTGGATGCCGACCCGCTGCGATACCCGAATCTGCGCGCTGGTGGTGAGCCGGCGGTGCGTCAGCCGGCGAGTGCGCCGGCCGCCTGGGAAACGTCGGAGGTCGTGCAGAGCTGACCCAGACTCCCCACCTGTGGGACCTGGGGACTGCCCCTATCCGGGGGTGGCCGAGCGCGCTACGGTCACGAGCGAAATGTGCATCGGAACAGTTTTTGTTTCTGTTGTGGAACGAGACCACCTCACACCCTTATCGGATTGGACACCCACGTGAGTTCTTTCTTCAGGCGCACGATGTCGTCGCCGGATGCTGCGCTGAAGCCAGCGTCCACATCGCGCACACGCCGCCGCGCCACAATCGCCGCCGCCGTCACCATTGCCCTGGTGGGCGCATCAACACTCGTCGGCGGGGCGCCGCCCGCACTGGCAGCGCCAGCCGCAACCGGCCTCGCCGGAAGCATCGGCTCGCCCAGCGGGCAGCGGATGGACTTCACCGCGGGCCGTTACATTGTGACCCTGAGCGACGATGCTGTCGCCCTGTATCGCGGCGGAGTCAACGGGTTCTCGGCGACGATGCCGGGCCTGGGCGCCAAACTCGACGCGCAGAGTCGCTCAGCCGAAACCTACCGGGACTACCTGACTCGCCTGCAGAGTGAACTGGCGGCATCCGTTGACGCCACGGTGGGGGCGTCGTACACGCTCGGGCTCAACGGATTCTCGGCAGAGCTCAGCGGTAAGCAGGCGGCGGCGCTCGCCGCGAAGAAGAACGTGGTGTCGGTGGTTCCCGACACCCTCCTGCACCTGACCGCCGAGTCGTCGACCGACTATCTGCGGTTGAGCGGCCCGACCGGGGTCTGGTCCAAGCTGGGTGGCCCGAGCAAAGCCGGCAAGGGCGTGGTGATCGGGGTGCTCGACTCGGGAATCGCGCCGGAAAACCCGTCATTCGCCGGCGACGCGCTCGGCACAACGCCCGGCGACGAGCCGTGGCTCGACGGTGACACGATCACCATGAACAAGGCCGACGGCAGCACCTTCACCGGCACCTGCCAGACCGGCGAGCAGTTCGCTGCGAGCGACTGCAGCACCAAGATCGTCAGTGCGCGGTACTACCTCGACGGGTTCGGCGCCGACCAGATCGGCACGGCCGCGACCGGAGAGTATGTTTCCCCGCGCGACGGCGACGGGCACGGTTCGCACACGGCGAGCACCGCCGGCGGCAACTTCGAGGTCGCCGCCAACGTCAACGGCGTCGACTTCGGTTCCATCTCGGGTGTCGCTCCGGCCGCCAAAATCGCGGCCTACAAGGTGTGCTGGTCCGGCCCCGATGCCACGACAGCGGATGATGACGGCTGCGCCGGCTCCGACATTCTGGCAGCCCTCGACCAGGCGATCGCCGATGGTGTCGACGTGATCAACTTCTCAATCGGCGGCAGCCCGGCTCAAACGACGTTCTCGCCGTTTGACCAGGCATTTCTGGGAGCTGCGGCGGCGGGAATCTTTGTGGCGGCATCCGCTGGAAACGCCGGCCCTGGCCCGTCGACCGTCGACAACGTCGCCCCGTGGATCACCACGGTCGCGGCGAGCACCATTCCGGCCTTCGAAGCCACGGCCACCCTTGGCAACGGTTCGGCCTATGCCGGAGCGTCGATCACCGTGGACCGTACGCCGGGAGCGACGCCGCTGTCGGGTTCTCTGGTGCGGGCCGATCTCGTGTCGGTCGACGGTTTCGAGCCGGCCGACGCGCTGCTCTGCGCGCCGAACTCGCTCGATACGGCGAAGGTGGCCGGCGCGATCGTGTTCTGTGAGCGCGGCGTCTACGACCGGGTCGCCAAATCGGCCGAGGTTCGGCGGGCCGGCGGCAGCGGAATGGTGCTGGTTAACCGCACCCCGCTCGACGTCGACCCGGACGAGCACTCGGTGCCGAGCATCCACCTGGATGCGCCGGCCTTCGACCCGATCTTCGCCTACGCGGCGACCGGCGGTGCGACGGTCACGTTCACTCCGGACAACACGACTGCCGAGCAGACTCCGGTGCCGCAGGTTGCCGGATTCTCCTCGCGTGGACCGTTGCTGGCCGACGGCGGTGACCTGCTCAAGCCCGATATCGCGGCCCCCGGCGTGGGAATTCTCGCCGACGGTGCCAACGCCGCCGGGGAAGACCCGACGTTCCAGTTCCTCTCGGGCACCTCGATGGCCAGCCCGCACATCGCCGGCCTGGCCGCGCTCTATCTCGGGGTGCGGCCGCTCGCGACGCCCGCCGAGATCAAGTCGGTCATGATGACGACCGCGCTGGACACCGTCGATTCCGCCGGTGTGCGCGTGACCGACCCGTTCGCACAGGGTGCCGGACAAGTCACCCCGTCGGCAATGGACTTTCCGGGGTTGATCTACCAGAGCGGTCCGGCCGACTGGCTGGCCTACCTGCAGGGGATCGGGTTCGATGCCGGCGTTGCACCGATAGACGCGAGCAACCTGAACCTGGCGTCGATCCAGATCGGTGCCCTCACGGCGCCGGAGACGATCACCCGCACGGTGACGGCCGTCCAGGTCGGCACCTACACAGCCACTCCGATCGAGATTGCCGGCATCGATGCGGTCGTTTCTCCAGCCGAGATGACGTTCACGAACGTCGGTGAGACGCAGAGCTACACGGTGACGTTCACTCGAACGGATGCCCCGCTCGACGTCTTCGCCACCGGCTCGCTGGACTGGGGCTACGGCGATGGCGGCTCGGGTGACCCTGGCGACTTCTTCTCCATCGTGCACAGCCCGATCGCGGTTCGTCCGGTCACCGTCATCGCCCCGACCGAGGTGGCTGGCGCCGGCGTGGACGGCACGGTCGATGTGACCGTCGCCCCCGGCGGGTCGGAGCCGGTGGCGCTGAACCTCAGCGGCCTGGCCAACGGGGTACACCAGAACAACGCCGACGACCCGTCCAGCCCCCACACCGATGCGGGCACGACCGGCGACCAGTTCGCCTACGAGGTGGAGATTCAGGGCGACCGGCTGGCCCGGTTCGACCTGAACGCCGTGGATGATTCTTCCGACCTCGACCTGTTCGTGCTGCTGCTCGACGGCCCGGGTGGCAACCCGATCGCCGGCTGGCAGTCGGCCACCGGATCCGCCGATGAGCATGTCGACCTAAGCGACCCGGAGGCCGGCTTCTATCAGGTCATCGTGGACGTCTTCTCGGGCACGACCGCGTTTGACGTGAACACGTTTTCGGTTTCGTCTGGCGAGCCCACGAACGGGTTCGCGGCGACGCCGCCGACGATTCAGGGGCCGCAGGGTGTGCCAATCACGTACGCGCTGAGCTGGGCCGGCCTGGTGCCGAACACGCCGTATCTGGGCGTGGTCGACTATGGCGACAGTTCGGCGTCAACGGTTCTCGCCATCGCGGCGAGCGAAGGCAGCGAACCGGTACTGAACACGGTGGCGCCGAGCATTTCGGGCACGCCCGAGATTGGTTCGGTGCTGACGGCTGACCCCGGCCAGTGGACCACGGCGGGTTTGACCTTCGGCTTCCAGTGGCAGAGCGACGGCGTCGACATCGCCGGCGCGACTTCGGCGACGTTCAAGCCGACGGCGGCGCTCGCCGGAACGACACTGACCGTGCTGGTCACTGCGTCGGTGCCGGACGGGGCCAGCGCAACGGCGACCTCGGCCGGGGTCGTGCTGAAGTACGCCGCGAAGGTGGCGGTGAGCCTCAACCACCGAGCCGTGTTCTTCTCCAGTCGCGTCACCGCGTCGATCACGGTCACCAGCAAGGGAGAAGTGGGCGACACTGCCACCATCACGGTCGACACGCGCCGCTTCACGGTGGCGCTCGATGAGAACGGGCGCGGCAGCGTGACGCTGCCGAAGCTCAGCCGTGGCCTCTACAAGGTCGCCGGGCAGTACGCCGGCAACGACCTGGTCGCGGCCGCGAAGAGCGCGTCACGCTCGCTGCTGATCGTGCGGTAGCCCCCGCGGCAGTGGTGCCCGGTCCCTGACCGCACTCTGGACGGGGCCCGGGCCCGCTTCCCTAAGGTGGGCCCGGGCCGGGAACGGGTTTCGAGGCTGGGCAGTTTAGGCTGGAGGGATGCGACTGGCGGGATGGATGCGGGGGCGACTCCGGGCATCCGCTGTACCCGAACCGGGCGTCAGCCTGAAACCGCGGCTGAACCGCGACGTGATCGTGCTCGGCGTCATCGCCTTCTTCGTGATGGTGGGCTTCGGCGTCGTCGTTCCGGTGCTGCCGGTCTACGTGCAGAGCTTCGGTGTCGGCAACCTCGAGGTCGGCGCGGTCGTCTCGGCCTTCGCTCTCATGCGGTTCGTGTTCAGCCCGGCCTGTGGTCGCCTGATCGACTGGGCTGGGGAACGAACCGTGCTCGCCGTCGGAATCGGCATTGTCGCACTCTCGAGCGGACTGGTCGGGGCGGCCGACAGCTACCTGCAACTGTTGCTGCTGCGCGGGGCCGGCGGCATCGGCTCCGCCATGTTCTCCGTGTCGGCCATGACGCTGTTGCTGCGCACGGCCGAACCGGGCCGCCGGGCCCGCGCGATCGGCTTCTACCAGGGCGGATTCCTCATCGGTGGCATGGCCGGCCCGGCGATCGGCAGTCTGCTCGCGACCATCTCGCTGACCGCACCTTTCTTCTTCTACGCCGGAACCCTCACCGTGGCCGGCCTGGTCGGGCTGTTCCTATTGCGCTCGGGCGGCCGGGGCAGCGCGCTGGCCGGCGCCGACGCATCCGCTGTGCGCACGCCGTTTCGCACCGTGCTGCGGGACGAGCGCTTTCGCGCGGCCTGCCTCGCGAATTTCGCGCAGGGCTGGACCTCGCTCGGGGTGCGCACCACCCTCATTCCACTGTTCGTGGTCGTCGTGCTCGGGGGGACGAGTTCGTGGACCGGGATCGCGTTGGCTGCCGCAGCCGTCGCCCAGGCGCTCGCGCTCGCTCCGGCGGCCCGGTTTGTCGACACCGTCGGCCGTAAACCGGCCATTATCGGGGCATTCACTGTGGCCGGGCTCTCGATCGTTGCCATCTCGTTTGCGCCGAACATCTGGGTGCTCGGCGGTCTGCTCTGCGTCTACGGGGTCGCCGCCGCCTTCATGGGCACCGCTCCCGCCGCGGCGGTCGGCGATGCGGCCGGGGCGCGCGGGGGCCGCCCGGTCTCGATGTTCTCCATGTGCGCGGATGCCGGTGCGATCGTCGGTCCGCTGGTTGCCGGCCTGCTCGTCGACGCCTTTTCGTTCTCGGCCGGATTTGCCGTCGGCGCCGTGTTCCTGCTGATCGCCGCCGCCTATGCGCTGCGGATGCCGTCCGAGCGCCGCGTCGCCGCCTGAGTCCGATGGGGCGGCGTCAGGTCGGTCGCGCGCGGGTGGCTTATTCAGGACAGGCCAATGCCGCACGCCGAACTTCCGCATGATTGCGGGGCGCTCGCAGGGCGGCGGTGGCCGATTTTCCGAAATAGCCACAGGAAAGCGCGCGTGAGCGGTTGGGTTGGGAATACTTTGGCACGTTCATGCGTTTGCATGAATAACAAACTCGCCAGGAGGACCTCATGACAGTACAGACCACCGGACTGCACCACGTCACCGCGATTGCCGGTGCCCCACAACGCAACATCGACTTCTACGTGACCGGGCTGGGACTTCGTCTCGTCAAGAAAACCGTCAACTTCGACGACCCGGGCACCTACCACCTGTACTACGGCGACGATTCCGGCCGACCCGGCTCGCTGCTCACCTTCTTTCCCTGGACCGGCATTCGCAGCGGCCACACCGGCGCGGGCCAGTCGACCACGACCGCGTTCTCCGTTCCGGCCGGCAGCATCGGCTGGTGGAAGGACCATTTCGCCAAGCTCGGTGTGGAATCCGCCGTGACCGGGCGCTCGTCCCACGAGGAGCGGCTCTCGCTGCGCGACCCCGACGGGCTTCAGCTCGACCTGGTGGCATCTTCAACTGTGGATCCGCGCAATCCCTGGGATTCCGCATCCGTTCCCGCTGAATTCGCGGTGCGCGGGCAGCACTCGTCGGTGCTCACCGTCGCCGACCCGGCGAAGACCGTCCAGGTGCTCACGGACGACCTCGGCATGCACGTCATCTCTGAAACGGATGGCCGCACTCGCGTTGGTGCCGGCGATGGCGCGCCCGGAAACCTCGTCGACGTGCTCGCCGACCCCTCCGGAACCCCCGGCCTGACCGCCGGCGGCAGCGTGCACCACGTGGCCTTCCGGGTGCCAGACCGCGCCACCCAGGCCGAATGGCGTGAACAGCTCGCCGACCGCGGTTACGGCGTGACCGCTATCCTGGACCGCCAGTACTTCACCTCGATCTACTTTCGCGAACCCGGCGGCGTGTTGTTCGAACTCGCCACCGACACCCCCGGCTTCGACATCGACGAGCCGCTGCTCGAACTTGGTCGCTCGCTCAAGCTGCCGCCGTGGCTCGAGCCGAGCCGCGAGGCCATCGAGAACGCGGTGGCGCCGATCGTGCTGCCGCCCGAGAATAACCCGGCGGTAGTGGATGCTCCAGCGCCGGTCGCCGCCTCGGTCGCCGCCTCGATCACCGAATGAGCGACGCGACGCCGCAGGCCGAGTGGCCGCACCTGTTTCGCCCGGGCTCGGACGACGCCCGCGTGCTGCTGATGTTGCACGGGACCGGGGGCAACGAGCAGGAGATCGCCGGGCTCGCCAGCGCGCTCGATCCCACCGCTGCGATACTCGCCCCGCGCGGTCGGGTGCAGGAGAACGGCATGAATCGTTGGTTCCGGCGACTGTCCGAGGGTGTGTTCGACACCGCGGACGTGGCCCGACGCGCTGACGACCTCGCCGCGTTTCTGACCTGGGCGCGCGCCACCTACGCGCTCGGCGACCGGCCGATTGTTGCCGTCGGCTTTTCCAACGGCGCCAATATTGCCCTGGCGACGGCGCTTCTGCACCCGAAGGTGCTGCCTCGCGTGATTGCGTTCTCCGGCATGCATCCGCTCGCCCCCTCGCTCGACGCCGACCGCGGGATCGACGCGCGGGTCGCTGCCGGAGATCTGAGCGCATCCGCTGTGTTGCTACTGAATGGTCGAACCGACCCGATGGCTCCGCTCGGCAGTGTGCAGAAGCTCGCGACCATGCTCGAGCAGCGCGGTGCGAAGGTGCAGTCGGAGCTGCGCCCCGGTGGCCACGGCATCACCGAAACGGATGTCGCCGCCGCGGTGGCCTGGTTGGCCTAGCCCCGCGAGAGCGCAAAAAGTGCCCGTTTGACACGTTCAATCGGGCACTTTTTGCGCTCTCGCGCAACGGGTTAGCGCAGCTCTGTGCGACCGGAGATGACGCCGCTGACCGTCGCGACGACGGCGAAGATCACCGTGACGATGGGGAATCCGAGGTCCCACCAGGCGATGGCCGCCGCGCCGAAGATGGCGATTTCGATGAACGCCTTGCCGAACGGGTCGAGGCGGAACACCGCCTTGGGGGAGCGGAACAGCGCCCAAACCAAAATGGCGAAGGCGGGGGCGGCGAGTCCGACCAGCACCCCGGGCCAGGGGAGCGGCCAGGCCAGGAAGCCCCAGATGCCGAGGCTGATGAAGGCGAAGAGTTCGAGCACGAACCGGAGCATGTCGTTGGGGCCGATTTTCGGCAGGGCGCGCGTGTCTGTCACCCGTCAATCTTACCGATCCGCCGTGCCGTCGCTTTCCGGGCCCGGGCCCGGAAAGCGGGCCCACGATAGATCATGGGCCCCGGACCGTAAGGTGGGCCCGGGCCGCGCGAGGGTGCTGGGTGGTTCAGGCCGTGCCGGGCCGGGGCCCCGTCCCCGGCTACTTGAAGATGATCGTGCGGGCACCGTCGAGCAGCACCCGGTTCTCGGCGAACCACTTCACCGCCTGGGTCAGGGTGCGGCTCTCCTCGTCCTGCCCGATCGACACCAGCTCGGCCGGAGTGCGAGAGTGGTCGACGCGCACGACGTTTTGCTCGATGATCGGTCCTTCGTCGAGGTCGCCGGTCACGAAGTGTGCGGTCGCGCCGATGAGCTTGACGCCGCGGGCATGCGCCTGGCGGTACGGGTTGGCACCCTTGAAACCGGGCAGAAATGAGTGGTGAATGTTGATGGCGCGCCCGCCCAGCCGTGCGCACAGCTCCGGCGAGAGGATCTGCATGTAGCGGGCGAGCACGACGAGTTCGATATCGAGCTCGTCGACCGTCTCGATGACGCGAGTTTCAAAGTCGGCCTTGCTGGCCGCATCCGTTATGGGCAGTGATTCGAACGGCACGCCATAGAACCCGACCAGGTCGCGCAGGGTGCCGTGATTGCTCAGCACGAGCGGAATCTCCACCGGAAGCTGGCCGCCGCGCTGGCGAAACAGCAGATCATTGACGCAGTGCCCGGCCGAGGACGCGAGCACGAGCGTGCGCAGCGGGCGCCCCACGACATCGACGATCGACGCCATCGCGTAGCGCTCGATCACCGGGGCGAGCGCCGCCTCGAGTTCAGGTCGGGTCACCGGGGACTGCACCTGCAGGCGGATGAAAAATCGTCCGGTGTCGGCGTTGGAGAATTGCTGGCTCTCCGAGATATTGCCGTGCGCCTTTACGATCGCGCCGGTGACGGCGTGCACGATTCCGGGCTGATCGGCACAGACCAACGTGATTACCCAGTGATGCGGAGAAGTCATCCGACCAGAATACCGGGCCGGCGAGCGGATGCTGCTGACCGGCCGATCCCGCCGGCACCACGAGCGGATGCTGCTGACCTTCAGCCCCGGCCCGAGCCATGCTCGGTCCCGACGCACTGGCTGCCTGCTGCCTGCCCGCCCAGTTGACCCGCCAGCACCGTCCGGTACACTCGACGTGGTCGCGCTGAACAAGCCGGCCCCGGGCGCGCACGTCGGCGCGCAGCCGGCTCCGGTGCGAACGACCGGACGCCCGCCGAGCCACCAGTATGAGTGCATCCATGACCAATACCGCCAACATCTTTCTGCCCACCGTGCCGCGCACCCCTGCCGCGAAGGCCACGCAGTCGTTCCCCTGGGTCGGCCTGATCACCCTCGCCGCCGCCGTTTTTCTGTCGGTCACCTCCGAGATGCTGCCGACCGGCCTGCTGCCGGAGATGAGCGAGAGCCTGAACGTCACCGAGAGCCAGATTGGCCTGCTCGTGTCGTGGTTTGCGTTCACTGTCGTCGTCACCAGCGCGCCCGTCGCGATCCTGACCCGCCGGTTTCCGCGGCACGGACTCATCATTATCGTGCTCGTCATCTTCGCGCTCAGTAGCGTGCTCACCGCCATCGCGCCGACCTACGAGCTGGTCGTCGCGGCGCGGGTGCTCGGCGGCGTCGCTCACGGCCTGTTCTGGTCGGTGGTCGGTGCCTACGCCGCCCACCTCGTGCCCAAGGCGCAAATCGGCCGTGCCGTGTCGATCACCGTCGCCGGCGGAACGCTCGCCTTCGTGTTCGGTGTGCCGCTCGGTACCGCGGCCGGCCATCTGCTCGGTTGGCGCCTCTCCTTCGTCGCCCTCGGCGTGCTCATGCTGATCGGCGCCGCCCTGGTCTGGAAATTCCTGCCCCCGGTCGCCCGGCATTCCACAAGCACGTCCACAACGGATGCCGCCGCATCCGCTCCCCAGGGCGGTCGCCGCGACGCAACCATTCCCGCTGTCGTGCTGATCTGCTTCATCACCGGCATCACCATGATCGGCCACTACAGCTTCTACACCTACATCGCGCCGTTTCTGCTCGACGGTCTCGGCGTCGCCGCGAGCCAGCTGGCACCGCTGCTCTTCGCCTACGGTGTCGCCGGGGCGATCGGGCTGCTGCTCGTCGGCACCGTCTTCGGTCCGCGTCCGACGCTCGGCCTCGTGCTCGGTCTGGCGACCAGCGCTGTGAGCGTCACCCTGCTCGCCCTGTTCAGTGCCACTCTGCCGGTCGCGCTCGCCGCGTTCGTGCTCTGGGGAATGGCCTTCGGAACCTTGCCACCGTTGATGCAGACCCGAATGCTGCACGCTGCGTCCCCGGAGATTCGCGACACCGCCTCCGCCTTCTATACCACCGCATTCAACGCCGGAATCGGTGGCGGCGCGCTGCTCGGCGCGGTGCTGATCGAGACCGTTGGGCTCGAGTTCGTGCCGCTGGTCTACGTGGGTTTGCTCGTCGTCGCGCTCGCGCTCGTGGTCGTCACCGACCTGGTCGGCCGCCGCCGCTCCTGACGTTTTCATCACTCTGACTTCGTCCAGGCCGGGGACCGCACCGGAGGCTACCGCTGCACGTTTGCGGCGTCGACGGCAGACCGTCCCCTGTCGGCGGGTAGACTAGACCTTCACACCCCGACCTGACAAGCCTGGAGGCCGCATGGTTCAATTCCTCCTCGCGTTTGTCGTTCTCTCGGTGTTCACGCCGTGGCTCACCCGGCGCCTCGGCACCCGCGTCTTCTACCTGATCGCCCTGCTGCCGGCCGGAGCGTTTGCGTACACGCTCACCCAGACCGCCACGGTCACCGCGGGTGGGGCCGTGACCCAGTCCATTCCGTGGATTCCGCAGCTCGGCATCAGCCTCTCCTTTCGGGTCGACACCCTGGCCTGGCTGCTCGCCCTCGTGGTCACCGGCATCGGCGCCCTCGTACTGATCTATTGCGCGCGTTACTTTACCGACGACGAACCGAGTCTCGGCCGGTTCGCGGCGCTGCTGCTGGCCTTCGCCGGCACCATGTACGGCCTGGTCACCGCGGACGACCTGGTGATCATGTTCATGTTCTGGGAGATCACCAGCGTGCTCTCCTACCTTCTGATCGGGCATTACACCCATAAACGGGAGAGTCGTGGCGCTGCCCTGCAAGCCCTGATCGTGACGACCTTCGGCGGCCTGGTCATGCTCGTGGGCGTCGTGATGATCTCGGTCGCCTCCGGCACTACGAGCCTGGCCTATATCGTCGCCAACCCGGTGACCAGCACGATGGGTACCTGGGCGATTCTGCTCATCCTGGTCGGGGCGCTCTCCAAGAGTGCGCTCGTGCCGTTCCACTTCTGGCTGCCCGCCGCGATGGCCGCGCCCACCCCGGTCAGCGCCTATCTGCACGCCGCCGCGATGGTCAAGGCCGGCATCTACATCGTCGCTCGGCTCGCTCCCGGCTACGCCGACAGCGCTGGCTGGCTGCCGGTGCTGGTCACGCTTGGCGTCTGGACCATGGTCGTCGGGGCCTGGCGTGCGCTGCGCCAGTACGACCTCAAGCTGCTGCTCGCCTATGGCACGGTCAGCCAGCTCGGCTTTCTCATGATCGCGATCGGATTCAATACCCGCGACACCGCGCTCGCCGGAGCCGCCCTGCTGCTCGCGCACGCCCTCTACAAGGCCACCCTCTTTCTCGTCGTCGGCGTGATCGACCACCGCGCCGGTACCCGGGACTGGCGCAAACTGAGCGGCGTCGGACGCAGCGCTCCGGCGCTCGCGCTGATCGCGCTCGTCGCCGTCGCGTCGATGGCCGGGCTGCCCCCCTTGTTCGGTTTCGTCGCCAAGGAAGCCGTCTTCACCTCGCTGCTTGACGCCGGCGTCGGGGGATCCGGCTGGGGCTACGCGGCCCTCATCGGCACGGCCGTTGGATCCGTGCTGACGGTGGCCTACAGCATCCGTTTCTTCTGGGGTGCGTTTGGAACGCGCAGGAAACAGCCGGACACCGTGCTGCACGCGAGCCCGTGGGACACCCTGCTCGCCCCCGGCGTGCTCACCGTCGCGACGATTGGACTCGGCCTGTTCGCCGCGCTGCTCGACCCGCTGCTCGCGCCCTACGCCGACACCGTGCCGGGCGCCGGCAGCATCACCGAGCCTCCCTACCATCTCGCGCTCTGGCACGGGTTCGAGCCGGCGCTGTATCTCAGCGCCGTCGTTCTCATTCTGGGCGCGCTGTTGTTCCGCGCTCGCCGGGGGGTGGCCAGGTTGCAGGCGAAGGTGCCCGACGTTATCGACGCCGGCCGCGGCTACGGCAAGGCCATCCGCAGTGTCGACCGGGTCGCCGCCCGGGTCACCCACTTCGCCCAGCAGGGCGGGCTGCCGCAGTACCTCGGCACGATTCTCAGCGTGTTCGTGGTCGCCCTAGGCTTCGCAGCGTTCGTCAACCGTACCTGGCCCGAAACGATCGTGCTCTGGGACTATCCAGGCCAGGTATTGATTGCCCTGATCATGGCCATTTGCGCGGTGATGGCGGCTCGGGTCGGGCAGCGGATGACCGCGGTCATCCTCGCCGGCGTCACCGGCTACGGCCTCGTCGCCCTGTTCGCCTTTCACGGTGCGCCCGACCTCGCCCTGACCCAGGCCCTGGTCGAATCGATCACCCTGGTGATCTTCGTGCTCGTGCTGCGCCGCCTGCCGGCGAACATCGCCCAGCACAACAAGCCGGTGCGCCGCAAACGCCGCCTGCTGATCGGCAGCCTGGTCGGCCTGGTCATGGGCACGATCGGTTTCATCGCGCTCGGCGCCCGAGACTTTGCGAGCATCGCCGGCGCCCTGCCGCGGCTCTCGGTCGACGACGGGCACGGCGACAATATCGTCAACGTGATGCTCGTCGACATTCGCGCCTGGGACACCATGGGCGAGGTGTCCGTGCTGATCGTCGTCGCGACCGGCGTCGCGAGCCTGCTGTTCGTCTCCGGCCGCAACTCGGTCGTGCCGCGCCTGAAGGAATCCCGCACCCTGCGCGCGGGCGCCAACCGGCGCCGCGTCGTCGCCGACCCGGAGCTGTCCAGCGAGGGGCACGCCGTCACCCGGCAGGCGTTCCTGCTCGCCGGGCGCAAGAACGACCCGCGCAACCGGTCGATCCTGATCGAAGTGCTCGTGCGATTGCTGTTCCACCCGGCCATGATCGTGTCGATCTACCTGCTCTTTGCCGGCCACAACCTGCCCGGCGGCGGCTTCGCCGGCGGGCTGCTCGCCGGCCTCGCCCTCGTGGCCCGCTACCTTGCCGGGGGGCGTTACGAACTCAGCGAAGCCGCACCGATCGACCCGGGCAAGATCCTCGGCCTCGGCGTCATCCTCGCCGTGGGAATGGCCGTCGTCTCGCTGTTCTTCGACGGGATCCCCCTCGAATCGGCCTACTTCACCGCCACAGTGCCCGTACTCGGCGACCTGTCCTTTGGCACCTCGACCATCTTCGACATCGGCGTTTACCTCGTCGTGATCGGCCTCACCTACGACATTCTGCGCAGCCTCGGCAGCGAGATCGATCGGCAGAGCGAGAACGACGAAATCGGCCCGCGGCCCGCGCCCGATGACACGGGTACCCCGGCCGAGCCCTCGACCGACACGGCTGCAGGGCTGAATATCCATCCCCTGCACGAGATCCCGAACGGAGGAGCCACCCGATGAGCGCCTCCCTCACCCTCGTCATCGTCATGGCCGTCATGTACGCGGCCGGCGTCTACGTCATGCTCGAACGCAGCCTGACCCGGGTCCTGATCGGATTTCTGCTGGTCGGCAACGCCACCAACCTGCTCATCTTCATCATGAGCGGACGTCCCGGCAGCTCGCCGATCGTCACCGGCACGAGCGTTCAGGACATGGTCGACCCGATTCCGCAGGTGCTCATGCTCACCGCGATCGTGATCAACTTCGGCATCACCGCGCTGCTGCTCGCCCTCATCTACCGGTCCTGGTGGCTGGCCCAGCTCGGCGACGAGGGCGACACCCTCACCGACGAGCACGCCACCGAGAGTGCCGGCGACGCCGACGCCACCTTCCGTTCCTCCTCCGACGATGACGATGCCATCGCCGAGTCCATCGACGAGTTCGAGCGCGGCGACGGCGCCACCAGCGATGAAGACACGTCGAAAGCGGATGCTGCCGGCCGCGCCGGCGCATCCGCTTCAGACGAGAGGAACGCGCGATGACCGCCCTGGTTCCCCTGATCGTCTGCCTGCCGCTGCTCGGTGCGGCGGTCGCCCTGATGCTCGGCCAGCGCCGCCGCCTGCAGGTTCTCGTGAGCGTGCTCAGCCTCGCGGCGGCGACCGTGATGAGCGCCGTACTGCTGGTCCTGGTCGACCGGCACGGACCGGCCGTGGTGCAGGTCGGCGGCTGGGACGCGCCGTGGGGCATCGTGCTCGTCGTCGACCGACTGTCGGCGATCATGCTGCTCATCTCGGCGCTCATGCTGCTCGGCGTGCTGCTGTTCGCCGTCGGCCAGGGCATCATCGACGGTGACCTCGAAACGCCGGTCTCGATCTTTCACCCGACCTACCTCGTGCTGGCCGCCGGCCTGTTCAACGCCTTCGTCGCCGGCGACCTGTTCACCATGTACGTCGGTTTCGAGATGCTGCTCTCGGCCAGCTATGTGCTGCTGACCCTTGGTGGTACGGGAGCGCGCATCCGGGTGGGTATCACCTACATCGTGGTGAGCCTGGTGTCGTCCCTGCTGTTCCTCAGTGCGATCGCCCTCATCTACGGCGCCACCGGCACGGTCACCCTCGCCCTCATCGCCGAGCGGATGCCCGATCTCCCCGCCGATATTCAGCTGATACTCGGTCTGTTGCTGCTGATCGCCTTCGGGGTGAAGGCCGCGGTCTTTCCGATGTCGTTCTGGCTGCCGGACTCCTACCCGACCGCGCCCGCCCCGGTCACGGCGGTCTTCGCCGGGCTGCTCACCAAGGTCGGGGTGTACGCGATTCTGCGCACCCAGACACTGTTCTTTCCCGACAATCAGTTCTCGACGCCGCTCATGGTCGTCGCCGCGCTGACCCTGCTGGTGGGCATTTTGGGCGCGCTCGCCCAGGCCGATATCAAACGGCTGCTGTCGTTCACCCTGGTCAGTCACATCGGCTACATGCTGTTCGGGATCGCGATCGGCACCCCGCTCGCCATCGCCGCGACCATCTTCTACGTCGTGCACCACATCACCGTGCAGACGACCCTGTTTCTGGCCGCCGGGCTGATCGATCGGGTCGGCGGAACCACCTCGCTGTCGCGGCTCGGCGGGCTGCTGAAATCGTCGCCGCTGGTGGCCATTTTGTTCTTTCTCGGCGCGCTCAACCTCGGCGGAATCCCGCCGTTCTCCGGTTTTCTCGGCAAGATCGCCCTGTTTCAGGCCGGCACGATCGTGGCCGACCCGCTCATCTACGTGCTGATCGGGGTCGGCGCGCTCACCTCGCTGCTGACCCTCTACGCCCTCGCCCGGGCCTGGAACCTGGCGTTCTGGCGGCCGAAGAAACAGGTGAAGGACTACACCTCGTCTATGTCGGCGCAGCTCGTGGAAGACCCGCAGGACGCTGGGCTCGTGCTGAAGAAGACGATCTCACCGCTCATGGTCGGCGCGACCACCTCCATGCTCGTGCTGACCCTGGGACTGACGGTGTTCGCCGGGCCGATCTTCGCCCTGGCCACCCGAGCTGCCGCCAATATCAGCTCGCCGTCGACCTACATTGATGCCGTGTTCCCGAACGGTACCGGTTCAATCGAAGAGAGCAACGTGGGCACCAACTTCGAGGGGGGTTCCCGATGACCACGCCGCGCGAACGGCGGGGCGCCGTCGGCAACCAGATTCCGCCGCTGATCGCCCTCATCGTGCTGTGGATGCTGCTCTGGGGCGAATTCTCCTGGCTCAATCTGCTCGTCGCGCTCGTCGTCGGCATCGTCGTTACCGTGGCGTTTTATCTGGTGCCGGTGCAACTGAGTGGGCGGCTGCATCCGCTGCACACCGTCGTATTCTTCGTGCGACTGATCCTGGACATTGTGCGCGCCTCGATCGACGTGTCCTGGCTGGCCGTGAAGCCGCGGCTGGTCACGTCGAACGCCATTCTGGAGATTCGACTGCGCACCCGCAGCGACCTCATTCTCACCTGGACCGCCGTGGCCACGTCGATCGTTCCCGGCTCGATCGTGGTCGACATCGACCGAGAATCGTCGATCCTCTATCTGCACGTGCTCAATATGCAGAGCGCTCGCGATATCGAGAGTTTTCGCCGCCGGGTGCTGGACACCGAGCGACGCATTGTGCGCGGGTTCGGCTCAAGCGAAGACGTTGAACGGATGCGCGGGGTGCGGCCCGCAGATCGGCGCGCAGCTCGCCTGAAGGGAACCTCATGATGTTGCAGATTGTGGCCGTCGTCGCGTCGATCATGTTCGCGGTCGGCGCCCTCCTGGCCGTCTACCGTATCGTCGTCGGCCCGAGCGTGCTGGACCGGGTCATCGCCTCCGACGTGCTGGTCGCGACGATCATTTGCGCCCTCGCCGCGGAGATGGCGCTCAACCGGCACACCGACACCCTGCCGGTGCTGCTCGTGCTGGCGCTGTTCGCGGTGCTCGGATCGCTCAGCGTCGCCCGCTTTCTGCCGGCCAGGGACAGCGCATGAGCGCCCTGTTGCACGACGTGCTGACGGCTATTCTGGTGCTCGCCGGCGCTGCGATGTGCCTCGCCGCCGGAATCGGGCTGATTCGCTTTCCCGACGTTCTGTCGCGCCTGCATGCCGCGACCAAGCCGCAGATCTTCGGGCTCATGGCCGTGACAGCGGATGTCGCGATCAACAATTTCTCGGTCGGCACCGTCACCCTCGTGGTCGCCATCGTGGTGTTTCAGGCGCTGACCGCGCCGATGGCCGCGCACCTCGTGGGTCGGGCCGCCTACGAGACCGAGCACCTGCGGCCCGATCTGCTCATCGTTGACGAGCTGCGCGATCGCCGCGCTGCCCGCTGACCCGGCCCGCTCGCCCCAGCGTGGCTCGCGGCACTCATTAGCGATCGTGGCAGCCCGAGCTAGCGGTGCCGGCGAGGCTGCCGAGTGCCGCGACGACCGGAGCCGCGCCGACCAGCGCCACGAAAAGACGCGCGCGGCGGCATCCGCTGATATGATGGTCGAGTCGCAACTGGCGTAGCACGAAGATGGGTCACCATCGGGGAGCGACTGACACGGTTAGTGGCCGCACGCCTGGGCCGCAACATCCATATATAAGGAGAACTCCGTGCCTGATTCCGCTACCGTCTTGAAGTCGACCTTCAATGAACCGCTCTCGATCGTTGACCCCGAGATCGCCGCCGTGCTCGAGCAGGAGCTCGGCCGCCAGCGCGACTACCTCGAAATGATCGCGAGCGAGAACTTCGTTCCGCGCGCCGTGCTGCAGTCGCAGGGCTCCGTGCTCACCAACAAGTACGCCGAGGGCTACCCTGGGCGCCGCTACTACGGCGGCTGCGAGTACGTCGACGTCGCCGAGCAGCTCGCCATCGACCGGGCCAAGAGCCTGTTCGGAGCCGCCTACGCGAACGTGCAGCCGCACTCCGGCGCCACAGCGAACGCCGCAGTCCTCTCCGCCATCGCCACCCCCGGCGACACCATCCTCGGCCTCGAGCTGGCTCACGGCGGCCACCTCACCCACGGTATGAAGCTCAACTTCTCGGGCAAGCTGTACAACCCGGTCGCCTATGGAGTCGACCCGGAGACCTTCCGCGTCGACATGAATGTCGTGCGCGACAAGGCACTCGAGAGCAAGCCAAAGGTCATTATCGCCGGCTGGTCGGCGTACCCGCGTCACCTCGACTTCGAAGCCTTCCGTGCCATCGCCGACGAGGTCGGCGCGCTGCTCTGGGTAGACATGGCCCACTTCGCCGGACTCGTCGCCGCCGGCCTGCACCCCTCGCCCGTGCCCTACGCCGACGTCGTGTCGAGCACCGTGCACAAGACCCTCGCCGGCCCGCGCTCGGGCTTCATTCTCTCGCGCGACATGACCCTGGCCAAGAAACTCAACTCCAACGTGTTCCCCGGCCAGCAGGGCGGCCCGCTGATGCACGTGATCGCCGCCAAGGCCACCGCGTTCAAGCTCGCCGCCGAGCCCGAGTTCAAGGAACGTCAGGAGCGCACCCTGCGCGGTGCCCGAATCCTCGCCGAGCGCCTGACCGCTGATGACTCGCGTGAGCACGGCATCGACGTGCTCACCGGCGGAACCGACGTGCACCTCGTGCTCGCCGACCTGCGCCACTCCGAGATCAACGGCCAGCAGGCCGAGGATGCCCTGCACGAAGTGGGCATCACGGTGAACCGCAACTCCGTTCCGTTCGACCCGCGCCCGCCGATGGTCACCTCGGGCCTGCGCATCGGCACGCCGGCCCTGGCCACCCGCGGATTCGGCGACGCCGAGTTCACCGAGGTTGCCGACGTCATCGCCGCGGCGCTCAAGCCCGGCGCCGACATCGCCGCGCTCCGCACCCGCGTCGGAGCGCTCACGCAGGCGTTCCCGCTGTACTCCGGGCTGGAGCAGTAGCTCCTTCGAGAACGGATGCTGCCGGCCGGCCTGGCCGGCAGCATCCGTCTTCTCGTGCCCGCCTGCGAGTTACTCGCGCAATGTACCTCCGCCGCACCTTTGTCCGGGGCCTGGGCCCCGTCCCTGGGTCCACGTTATAACCTGGGCCCGCGGACGGGGCCCGGGCCCCGACCGAGTGACCTGGACGACAGTACCGACCTGAACCACAACAGTAGGGAACCGCAAATGACGGCAATCACACTCGACGGTGTCAAGACCGCGTCTGATATCAAGGCTGAGCTTCGCGATCGCATCGTGGCCCTGCGCGCGCACGGTGTCGTGCCCGGACTGGCCACCCTGCTGGTCGGCAATGATCCCGGCTCGGAGACCTACGTCGCCGGCAAGCACAGTGACTGCGCCGAGGTTGGCATCGAATCGATTCGCATCGACCTGCCCGGCTCGGCGACCAGTGCCGACGTGCGTGCCGCCATCAAGGATCTTAATAACAGCCGCGAGGTGACCGGCTACATCATTCAGCTGCCGCTTCCGGTCGGCCACAACGAGAACGCGATGCTCGAACTGATCGATCCGTCGAAGGATGCCGACGGCCTGCACCCGACCAACCTCGGGCGTTTGGTGCTCGGGATCGAGGGCGAACTGCGCTCCCCGCTGCCGTGCACCCCGGCCGGAATCGTCGAGCTGCTGCGCCGCTACGACGTGCCGATCGTGGGCAAAAAGGTCGTCGTGGTCGGTCGCGGCCTCACCGTCGGTCGACCGCTTGGCCTGCTGTTCACCCGCAAAGGCCTCGATGCGACCGTCACCCTGACGCACTCGCGGACCGTCGACCTCGCCGGTGAGGTGCGCCGTGCCGATATCGTCGTGGCCGCAGTTGGAGTGCCGCACCTGATCCAGGCCGACTGGATCAAGCCGGGCGCCGCCGTCCTGGACGTGGGAATCACCCGCGTGCACAACGAAGTCACCGGCAAAGGCCGCCTGACCGGTGACGTGCATCCCGATGTTGCCGCTGTCGCCGGGCACCTATCGCCGAATCCGCGTGGCGTCGGCCCGATGACCCGCGCGATGCTGGTCTCGAACGTCGTCAAGGCCGCCGAGCAGTCGCTGCTCGCGTAGCGTAGGGGCGCGGCGCGGCCACGAGGTTCAGCGGGCCGCGGTGAACGCTGCCCGCGTGGCGCCTCTGCCGACGGTTCCGCCAGCCGTAGCTAAGGCCGGTGAGTTTCGCTACACGCCGTTGCCGTCGTACGCCTCGTACGCCTCGTACGCCTCGTACGCCTCGTACGCCTCGTACGCCTCGTACGGCATGTCGCTTATTTACCGGCAGTAGCGGCAGCGCGGGGCATCCGTTTTGTTACGGCTGAGCGAGGGCGGCGCGGTGCAGCTCGGTGTGTTCTAAATAGTTCTGCGCATTGTGACGGATGCTGTCGATCTCGTCGTCGGTCAGCGGGCGTCGAACCTTGGCGGGAACGCCGGCCACGAGGGATCCGGGCGGCACCACGGTTCCGCCGAGCACGACGGCGCCGGCAGCGACGAGGGATCCGGTGCCGATGACGGCGCCGTTAAGAATGGTCGCGGCCATACCGACCAGCACATTGTCTTCGATCGTGCAGCCGTGCAGCACAGCGCCGTGCCCGACCGAGACGCCGGTGCCGAGGGTGAGCGGAAAGTCGGTGTCGACGTGGCAGGAGACGTTGTCCTGCAGGTTCGAGCCGGCCCCGATCGTGATCGGCTCCAGTTCGGCGCGCAGCACGGAGTTATACCACACGCTGGCCCGGTCGGCGAGGGTGACATTGCCCACGATCACCGCGCCCGGAGCGACGAACGCGCTCTCGGCGATGCTCGGGGCCGGCGTATTCGGCAGGACGATGATTCGGGCGGCGCTGTCAGCAGTCATACGCGCCAGCCTAGCCCGGGGCACCGAGGCACCGAGGCACCGAGGCACCGAGGCAGCGAGGCACCGAGGCGGCGGGCCAGCAAGCTGCGGCGAGCCCCCTGCGGTGAGCAGGCGGGCCGAGTTCGGGACCGAACTCGGCCCGGCGGGATCAGATGCCCTGCGCCAGCCGATAGTAGGCCTGGTTCCAGCGCACCTCGCGGGTGAAGTCGCGCAGGGTGGTGGACTTGTCGATCACGAGGAGCTCCGTGCGCGCGATCTCGGCGAAGTCCTGGAAGGCGTCGATGCCGACAGCCGTCGACATGACGGTGTGGTGGGCGGCGCCGGCGGTCAGCCAGGCTGCGGCTGAGGTGGCGAAGTCGGGCTCCGGACGCCAGACGGCGCGCCCGACCGGGAGTTTCGGGAGTGCCTCGGTGGGCTCGACCACCTCGACGACGTTTGCGATGAGACGGAACCGGTCGCGCATGTCGCTCATCGCGACCACGACCGCGGGGCCGGGGGCAGCGTTGAAGACGAGGCGCACGGGATCCTCGCGGCCACCGATGCCGAGCGGGTGGATCTCGAGGGTCGGCTTCTCGGTCGCCAGCGCCGGGTTGACCTCGAGCATGTGGGCGCCGAGGATGAGTTCAGCCCCGGGGGTGAGGTCGTAGGTGTAATCCTCCATGAGGCTCGCGCCGCCGGGAAGACCGGCGCCCATTACGTTGGCCACGCGCACGAGGATGGCCGTTTTCCAGTCGCCCTCCCCGGCGAAGCCGTAGCCCTGCTCCATCAGTCGTTGCACGGCGAGGCCGGGCAGCTGGCGAAGCGCGCCGAGGTCTTCGAAGCTCGTGGTGAAGGCGCTGAAGCCGCCGGCCTCCAGAAAGGACTTGAGCCCGATCTCGATCGCGGCGCCGTAGCGGAGCGACTCGTGGCGTTCGCCGCCGGTGCGCAATTCGGGAACGACGTCGTAGCGCTCTTCATACTCGGCGATCAGGGCGGTGATCTCGGCATCCGTTGCCGCGTGCACTGCCTCGGCGAGTTCATTGACCGGCCAGGTGTTCACCTGCACCCCGAAGCGCAATTCGGCCTCGGTCTTGTCACCCTCGGTGACGGCGACGAAGCGCATGTTGTCGCCGAACCGGGCGAGTTTCATGCTGCGGCTCGCCGCCCAGCCGGCGGCAGCACGAGTCCACGTGCCGATGGTGCGAGTCACGGCCGGGTTGGAGACGTGGCCGACGACGGTCTTGCGGGATACCCCGAGCCGGGTCTGGATGTAGCCGAACTCACGGTCGCCGTGGGCGGCCTGGTTGAGGTTCATGAAGTCGAAGTCGATCTCGCTCCAGGGCAGCTCCACGTTGGCCTGAGTGTGCAGGTGCAGCAGCGGTTTGGTCAGAGCGTCGAGCCCGGAGATCCACATCTTCGCGGGCGAGAAGGTGTGCATCCAGGCGATCAGGCCGATCACCGCGTCGTCGGAGTTCGCGTCGAGTGCCGCCCGGCGGATCGATTCGGAGTCCTTGAGCACCGGTTTCCACACGATTTTCACCGGGATATCGCTCGACGCGCCGAGCGCGTCAGCGATGGCTCTGGACTGGTCGGCGACCTGCCGCAGCGTCTCCTCGCCGTAGAGGTTCTGGCTGCCGGTGAGAAACCAGACTTCTACGTGGTCGAGGGTCGTGGTGAGAGAAGGCATGAGTTGAGTGCTCCTTGTGCTGCTAGCGGTTGAAGTATGAGGTGATTGCGGCGTCGAGGCAGGTGGTCACGCCGCCGCGCCGGCATCGCGTTTGAGGCCCTTGAGCCGGTGCATGACGTCGTTTGCGCCGCGGCCGAAGTAGTCGTGCAGCAGGGAATACTCGGCGAAGAGCTGGTCGTAGGCCGTGGCCGACTCGGCATCGGGCGTGTACACGTTCTGGTTGAGCTTGCCCATGGCCTCGCCCGCCGCGCGCACGTCCGGATACGCGCCGGCGGCCACGGCAGCGTGGATGGCGGAGCCGAGTGCAGGCCCCTGCTCGCTGTCAATCGTGGAGATGGGCATCCGCAGAATGTCACTGTAGGTCTGCATGAGGAACGCATTCTTGAGCAGTCCGCCGGCCACGATGAACTCGGTCACCGGCACTCCGCTGGCGTTGAAAATTTCCACGATGGTGCGGGCGCCGAACGCCGTGGCTTCGAGCAGGGCGCGGTAGATCTCCTCCGGGCGGGTGGTGAGCGTCGTGCCGAGCACGAGGCCGGAGAGCTTATGGTCCACGAGTACCGAACGGTTGCCGCTGTGCCAGTCGAGGGCGATCAGGCCGTGCCCGCCGACCGGCTGGTCCTTGATCAGTTCGGTCAGATACTGGTGCACGCTCAGGCCCGCAGCTTCCGCCGCGGTAAAGTACCGTTCGGGAACCTGGTTGTTGACATACCAGGCGAAGATGTCGCCCACGCCGGACTGGCCGGCTTCGTACCCGTACAGCCCGGAGACGATGCCACCGTCAACGACGCCGCACATGCCGGGTACCTCGGCGAGTCGATCCGAATTCATGACGTGGCAGGTGCTCGTGCCCATAATGGCCACCATCTGGCCCGGGTTCACGGCGCGCGCGGCCGGTGCTGTGACATGCGCATCGACGTTGCCGACGCTGACGTGAATACCCTCGGGTAGTCCTGTCCAGGTCGCGGCTTCGGCCGTGAGGGTGCCGGCGGATGCTCCCAGCTGGCCGATCTCGTGGCTCACCTTGTCGAGGGCGAACCGGGAAAAAGCCGGATTGAGCGCCCCGAGAAATTCCTCACTCGGGTACTCGCCGTCCTGCAGGATTCCCTTGTAGCCGGCGGTGCAGGCGTTGCGCACATACCGGCCGGTGAGCTGCCAGACGATCCAGTCCGCGGCCTCGACCCAGTGGTCCATGCGCTCGTACAACTCGGGATCTTCCTCGAGCAGCTGCAATCCCTTGGCGAATTCCCATTCGCTGGAGATGAGCCCGCCGTAGCGGGGCAGCCAGCTTTCGTCGCGCTCGAACGCGAGATCGTTGATGCGGTCGGCCTGGGGCTGTGCAGAATGGTGCTTCCACAGCTTGACGTAGGCGTGCGGACGGTCGGCGTACTCCGGTAGCTCGTTGAGCGGGGTACCGTCGGTGATGACCGGAATCATCGTGCAGGCGGTGAAGTCGGTGCCAATGCCGATGACCCGGGCCGGGTCGATTCCCGCACTGGCTAGTGCTGCCGGAACGGCGCTCTTCAGCACGGCAACGTAGTCCTGGGGAACCTGCAGGGCCCACTCCGGTGGCAGCTTCGCGCCCGTGGCCGCGAGGGTGGTGTCCATGACCGCGTGGGGATAGTCGAGCACGGCCGAGCCGAGTTCGGCTCCGTCCGAGACGCGCACGACGACCGCGCGGCCGGATAGTGTTCCGTAATCGATGCCGATGACGTAGGACTCGGTCCCGGCTGGTGCGTCTGCGCGCGATTGCTCTGCGGTCGTGCTCACTGATCGACTCCCTTGGCGGCATACGGATGCGATCGGTCACGTGCGCGAGATACTCGCCGTCGAGGACCGATCACGATTACTAAATGTTAGCGCACTATCACTTCCTGTCAATTGACAATTTCTACCCTGGTTTCTCTGATCGACAATTGGTCAGAGGACTGTTCGGCTTGGTTTTCGAGCCCTTCTGACGCTATTCATGGTGCGCTAACATGGAGCGACCGGGGTTGTCGCCTCGGAGGGGAGGAGTCGCATGGCCAGGGAGCCTCGGCCGCGCGGTCAGAGCGTACGCATGATCGACGTTGCGAAACTCGCCGGGGTGTCACAACAAACCGTCTCCCGGGTCGTCAACGGGCACAGCAACGTGGGCGCCGAGGTGCGGGACCGCGTCGAACGGGCCATTGCGCAGTTGCGGTACAACCGCAATTGGGCCGCACGCGCCCTGGCCACGAACCGATCCATGAATCTGGGTGTGGTGTCCCATTCCCTTCCAGTGCACGGTTCCGCCCTGGTGCTCTTCGGTATTGCCGAAGAGGCGCGGCGCAACGGCTATACGACCAGTCTGGTGACCATTCCCCGGGTCGATTCGGCCGGCATCCGTACCGCGCTCGATACGCTCGTCGCCGATGCGGTCGATGGGATCATCGTGCTCGCGCCGATGACGGCCGCCGCCCCGGTATTGCTGGGGCTGGATCCCGAGGTGGCGATCGTACGGTTCGAGCAGGGTTCACCCGCGAGTTCGACGGCGGTGTCGATGGACGATGCGCTGGGAGCACAGCTGGCGACCCGGCACCTGCTTGATCTGGGGCACGACACGGTCTGGCACGTCGGAGGGCCGCCCGGCTGGATGGCTTCGGAAGCACGGCGCGCCGGATGGCTGTCCGAACTCGCGCGGCGCCACCGAACGGTCAATCCCGAGTTCCGCACCGAGGATTGGACAGCCGATTCCGGCTACCGGGCCGGAGTGGCCATTGCCGAGGATCCCACGATCACCGCGGTTCTGGTGGCCAACGACGCGATGGCGCTCGGAGTCATCAAAGCCCTCACCGAACGAGGGATCGACGTGCCCGGCGACGTGAGCGTCGTCGGCTTCGACGACATGAGCGAGGCCCGCTATTTTCAACCTGGCCTCACGACCGTTCGGCTCGACTTCAACGAGGTCGGCCGGCTGGCGGTGGAGCGCGTGCTGCGGCTGATGGGCGGCGAGCCCGCGGAGCTGATCCCGGTCATCCAGCCGGACCTGGTGGTGCGCGACAGCACCGCGGCGCCGGGTCAGCGCCGCGCTCGTTCCTCTAGTTGAGCGGACTGCCGTCGCGGGCGGCTCCATCGGCGGCGTGCACCACGAACAGGTCCGGCGTTGCAAAGCCGTGTGCGGCGAACGCGGCCAGCACCGCGGCCTGTACGGCGGGCACGAATTCGGTCGGAGTCAGGGCGATGGCCGCGCCGCCGAAACCGCCACCGGTCATGCGCGCACCGATCGCGCCGGCCGCCCGTGCGGTGACCACGGCGAGGTCGAGCTCCGGCGCTGAAATCTCGAAGTCGTCCCGCATCGACCGGTGCGAGGCATCGAGCAGATCGCCGATCGCGGCGCATCCGCTCACTCGCAGGGTCTGCACGGTGTCGATTACGCGCTGATTCTCGGTGACGATGTGGCGCACCCGGCGAAAGGTTTCGTCGTCGAGCAGCGCCTGCGCTCGGGGGAGATCGTCGACGCTGAGGTCGCGCAGGGCGGGCACCCCCATGATGCGGGCGCCGGCCTCGCAGGATGCGCGGCGCGCGGCGTAACCGCCCGTTGCGTGCGAGTGGCTGACCCGGGTGTCGATGATCAGCAGTTCCAGGCCGGCCGGGTTGAGTCCGAGCGGGATCACCTCGGCCGCGAGGCTCCGGCAGTCCAGAAACACGGCCGCGTCGACCTGGCCGAGCAGCGACGCCGACTGGTCCATGATGCCGGTCGGGGCGCCCACAACGCGGTTCTCGGCGAGCTGGCCGACCCGGGCCAGGGTCGGCCGATCGAGGTTCAGGCCCCAGACCTCGTTGAGGGCGACCGCGACGGCGCATTCGAGCGCGGCCGATGAGGAGAGTCCGGCCCCGACCGGCACATCGGAGTCGACATAGATGTCGAACCCCGGCAGGACAGCGAGGTCTGCTCCGAACTGTCCCAGCGCCCAGGCTACGCCGAGCGGGTAGGCCGACCAGCCGTTCAGGTTCTCGGGAACCAGTTCGTCGAGCGACACAGCGACGGTCTCGGCGGCGAAAGAACTGGCCACGCGAATAACCCGGTCGGTCCTCGTCGCCAGCGCAACGACGGTGCGCCGGTCGATGGCGAGCGGCAGCACGAATCCGTCGTTGTAATCGGTGTGCTCACCGATCAGATTCACTCGACCGGGCGCCGACCACAGTCCGGTCGCGGTGCGATCGAAGCGGTTCGCGAAGTCGGCCTGGGCGGCGCGATCCAGATCATTCACGAGGGTGTTCCGTCAGTTTCGTTGGCAGCGTCCGCCTCGGCGGCTCGCGCGACGGCTGCGCGAATCGTGGCCGCGGCATCCTCTGGAGTGACATCGCCGATCCAAGCACCCATCGCTGCCTCCGAGCCAGCCAGGAACTTGAGCTTGTCCTCGGCACGCCTCGGGCTGGTCAGCTGCAGCATTAGACGGATGTCCGTGCGATGCACCCGAACCGGTGCTTGATGCCAGGCGGCGATATAGGGAGTGGGGGTTGAGTAGATCGCATCGATGCCGCGCAGCAGCCGACGGTACAACACGGCCAGCTCGTCGCGTTCGGCGAGGGTGGTCTCGGCAAAGTCGGGTACCTGGCGGTGCGGAAGCATGTGCACTTCGATGGGCCAGCGCGCGGCGAACGGCACGAACGCGGTCCAGTGTTCGCCGCGGAGAATCACCCGGTCGCTGGCCTGTTCGCTGGCCAGAATATCGGCGAACAGGGTGGGCCCATAGCTCTCGAGCGAGTCGGCCAGGCGCTGCGTTCGGGGGGTGACGTAGGGGTAGGAGTAGATCTGGCCGTGCGGATGCCGCAGGGTCACCCCGATCTGCTCGCCTCTATTCTCAAACGGGAATACTTGTTCAATACCCGGCAGCTGCGACAGTACGTGGGTGCGTTCGGCCCAGGCTTCGATCACGGTTCGCGCTCTGGTTACCGACAGGCTCGCAAAGGATCCCTCGTTTTCGGGGCTGAAGCAGACCACTTCGCAGCGGCCGACGGACCGGCGGGTGCGACCGATGCCGATGCGGTCGAGATCGGCCAGATCCGTGGGAGCAACCGCTACCAGTGGACCAAACGACGGGGACTTATTCTCAAACACGGCTACGTCGTAATTGCTCGGGATCTCCGACGCATTACCTGGCGACTGCGGTGCGAGCGGGTCTTGCGTGGCCGGCGGCAAAAAAACCCGGTTTTGGCGGTTGGCGGCGATCGAGACCCATTCCCCGGTGAGGGGGTCCTGACGCATAGTCGCGGTGGTCGCGCGTTCGCTGGGCTCCCGCAGATCGGGGGCGCGATCGGGCGACAAGGTGGTGTCGGGGTCGTCGAAATAGATAAGGTCGCGACCGTCGGCCAGGGTACTGGATTGCCGGGCAATGGTCTCGTCGGCGACAAAGTGGGGGAGGCGGGGCTTTGAGTTCGTCATGGCACTGCCACAATATCAAATTTGCGCAAGCGAAACCATAATATTTCGCATTGAAAAGTAAAAGTAAGTAAGTGATACTGGGGGAATGATCGAGAACGACGAGACGCGCAGCCGGCTACCCGATCCACTTCCCGCACACGTTCGTCGGGAGCAAGCACAGCAACTCGTTGACGAACGCGGGTTTGTGCGGGTGAGCGAGCTGCGCAGCGCCTTTGGCATTTCCGGTGTGACCGCCAGGGCCGACCTCGATGCCCTCGAGCTTCAAGGCGGCGTGCGGCGAGTACACGGCGGAGCGGTGCCGGCCCAGTCCACGGGTGCGGGTCAACGGGCCGAACGTGAGCCCTCGTTCGAGGAGGCGCTCGGAGCATCCGTTGTTCCCAAACAGCAGATTGCCCAGATCGCGGCTGCCCTCGTGCAGAGCGGGCAGAGCGTGATTCTTGACGTCGGCACGACAACCCACGCCATCGCCCGCGCCCTGGTTGCGCGAGAAGACCTGCACGACGTGGTCATCATCACCAATGGGCTCAGCATCGCCCTCGAACTGGAAAATGCCATCCCCCGATTTACCGTGATCGTCACCGGCGGGTCGCTGCGGCCGCTGCAGCACTCCCTGGTCGATCCGCTCGCCGGCCTGGTGCTGAGCCAGATTCACGCGGACCTGGCCTTTATTGGTTGCAACGGCGTCGATCTGGACGGCGGCGTGACCAACATCAACCTCCCAGAGGCGGGGGTCAAGGCGCTCATGCTCGCCGCGGCGGAGCGGGTGATCGTCGTGGCTGATCGTTCCAAGCTCGGCCAGGTGCACCTCGGTCGGGTCGGCCCGCTGAGCGCCTTCCACACCCTGATCACCGATGCCGCTGCCGACGCTGGAGCACTGAAAGCGCTGCGCGAGGGCGGGCTCAGCGTTTTGCTCGCCCAAGCGGCGCAGCCGCGGCCATAGGCTGATCGGATGCGCGCACCCACCGGAATCCAATATGACCTGACCCTGCAGACACCGAGCGGAACGGCCCGAGCGGTCGTGACGGAGGTGGCGGCCGGTCTGCGGTCATATTCCGTGAATGGCATAGACCTGGTCGAGACCTTCGACGAGTTCGTGCAGCCACCGATGGCAGCCGGAATCGTCCTCGTGCCCTGGCCCAACCGCATTCGTGACGGTCAGTGGACTCAGAACGGCATCAAACGTCAACTGGCGCTCACCGAGCCGACCCGGCAGAACGCCATCCACGGGCTGCTGCGTTTTGCCGCCTATTGTGAGCTGTCCCGGCAGAGCGACTCGGTGACGCTCGGCGCCACCGTCTTCCCCCAGTCCGGCTATCCGTTCCACCTCGAGACCGAGGTGACTTACGCCCTCACCGCCGACGGTCTGAACGTGACGCACCGGGTGACCAACGTTGGCGCCGAGGCCGCGCCGGTGGCCGTGGGGGCGCATCCGTATCTGAAAATTGGCGACGTGCCGACCGGCGACCTCGTCGTGAGAGTGGATGCCGCGACCCACCTCGACGTCGACGACCGCCTCAACCCGACCGGCGAGACCCCGGTCGACGACACCCGGTTTGACCTTCGCGCGGGCATCGCGGTCGGCGACCTCGATCTTGACGACGGGTTTGGCGGGGTTGGAAGTGCTGGCGAACACACCCTCACCGCAGCGGATGGCCGCCGGGTCACCCTCTGGGGCGACGAGAACATGCGCTACGTGCAGGTGTTCACACCGCGCATCTTTCCGGTGAGCACCGCCGGCGCCGAGCCGATTCGCGGCCAGGCGATCGCCATCGAACCCATGACGGCACCCGCCGATGCCTTCAATTCCGGTGCGGGCCTGCACTGGCTGGAGCCGGGGGAGCAGTGGGTCGTGCGCTGGGGCATCCGTCCTACCGGGTTTGACCTGTCGGCCTAACGCCGCTCAGCCACGACAACCAACTCGGCGAGCACTTGACGCACGGAGGCGCGGGCGAGTGCCTCCGGGCGGCTCAGGACATCGATCTGCCGGCCTACGCGCAGATCGCGAAACGGCACCAGCACCACACCGTCACCCTCGCGGGGCGCCATCGTGTACCGCGGCAGCAGCGCAATCGCCGCTCCGGTCGCCACGACCGAGGTCGCCACGAAGAACTCGTTGATGCGGTGCACGATGCGCAGCGGCTGTCCGGCCGCGGCGGCGACCACGTTCACCGCCTCGGCGAGCGGGAACCCGACGTGCCCGGTGACCCAGGGTTCCTGGCGAATATCGTCGACCGTCACGGACGCCCTTTCGGCGAGCGGATGCCCGACCGGCACGGCGACATCCAGCGGCTCGAACATCAGCGGCGTGACCGCGACCGTGCTCGGCCAGTGCGGATCGTGCGGAACCCGGTGCGCAATGACCAGGTCATAGTCGGCGACCAGGCCGGCAAAGCGTTCGCGCGGCACATCCTCGTCGCCGCAGACGACGGTCGGACCGCCCCGTTCCTGCAGGCGATTGAGCAGCGGGGCGAACCAGGCGAGGCCGGCACTGTGGAAGGCGCTCACGGTCACGGGCAGGCCGGCGTCGTTCTGAAACCGCGCGACGGCCTCATCGGCCCGGGCCATGGCCGTCGATACCTCGGCGGCCGCGCCCGCCAAAGCCACCCCGGCCGGGGTCAACCCGAGTACCCGACCGCGCTTTTCGGTGAGTGGAACGCCAGCTCGCCGCTGCAGTGCGGTGAGTTGCTGCGACACCGCCGACGACGAGACGTGCAGCGCCCGGGCCACCGCGGCGACACTTCCCCGCTCGCCGAGCTCCCGCAATACGGCCAGCTGACGCAATTCCATAAGATCAGGCTAAAGCATCCGTTCAAAAATTGGCACCTAGACTTAACGGATGCCAGCCAGCAGCATTGCCATATGACCACGACGCTGACCTACAGCCCAGACTCGGCGCGCTCTATCGTGCGCGCGTCTGCTGACCCGTTCCGCTGCTCGCCACCAGCGTGCACCGGATGACTGGCACGCAGCTCCGGGACAGCCCGGCCCGCGGCACGCTGCTGCCGCACGCGCTCGGGCGGTACCGCGTCGACCTCGTGCTGCTGCTCGTGGCCGCCGTCTGGGGTGGCAGCTATCTGAGTGCGAAGGTGCTCACCGAGCAGGCGAGCGTGTCGGCCGTGCTCGCCCTGCGGTTTCTGGTGGCGGCCCTGGCCCTGCTGATCGTCTGGGTCGTGCGGCGCGAACGGCTTCCAACGCGGCGAGCGCTCGGGCTCGGGCTGCTCCTCGGGGTGACGCAGGCGAGCATCCTCTGGCTGGAAACCCAGGGAGTCGCGTTCACCTCCGCCACGAATGCCGGGCTCATCATCAGCCTCACCATCATCGTCACACCGGTGCTGGAGTCGGTCGCGGCCCGGCGCTGGCTGCCGCGCCCGTTCTTTGTGGCCGCAGTGCTCGCGGTCGTCGGCGTCGCCCTGCTGGTCTCGGGCAACGGATTCGCCGAGCCGAATGTGGGCGACTTGCTCATTCTGGCGGCGGCACTCGTGCGATCCCTGCACGTGACCATGATGGGCCACCTCACTCGCGGCCGGAGCGACAGCACCATCACGCTCACCCTGCTACAGGCGCTCGTCGGCGCGGTCGTGTTCACGGCATTCGACGTTGCCGGACTGGTCGCGGCGATTTCGACTTTTGATGTAGCCGCCTGGATCGGCGTGCTCTACCTGGGCCTGGCCTGCAGCGTGTTCGCGTTTCTGGCCCAGATGTGGGCAATTCGCCGCACCTCGGCGGCCAGGGCCAGCCTGCTTATGGGCACCGAACCGATCTGGGCGGTGCTCGTGGGAGTGTCGCTCGGCAGCGAAACACTCGGCCTGGTAGGCGCTATCGGGGCGATCCTCATTATTGCCGGAACCTTCTGGGGCCAGCGCATCGAGGCCGGTCACCGGATGAGTCTGGGCCGCCTGGGATAGCCGCGCTCGCCGAGCCGTGAGTTTCGGCCCGACGAGCTCACCGAGCCGTGAGTTTCGGCCCGATTCTGGCTCAAATCTGCCTGAATCTCACGGCTCGATGACTGAAACTCACGGCTCGGTGAGTGGATGCGCGGGCATCCACTGGTCGAGACCGCTAGCCGACCGATCCGGCCGGTTAGCGCTATTGCTCGCGTACGCTCGACTCCGGCCGTAGGTCGAGGCGACGCAGCAGTTGCGCGTTGAGCGCGACGACCACGGTGGACACCGACATGAGCAGCGCGCCGATCTCCATCGGCAGCACGAACCCGATCGGCGCGAGCACTCCGGCGGCGAGCGGAACCGAGAGCAGGTTGTAGCCCGCCGCCCACCACAGGTTCTGCTTCATCTTGCGGTAGCTCGCCCGCGACAGCTCGATCACCGAGAGCACCGAGCGCGGGTCGTCGCTCGCCAGAATGACGCCGGCCGACGCGATCGCCACGTCGGTGCCGGCGCCGATCGCGATACCGACATCGGCCTGGGCGAGCGCTGGAGCGTCGTTGACGCCGTCGCCGACCATCGCCACGCGGCGGCCCTCGTGCTGCAACTCGGTAACCTTGCGCGCCTTGTCCTCCGGGTGCACGCCCGCGAACACCCGGTCTATTCCGAGCTCGGCGGCCACCGACCGGGCCACCGCCTCGGCATCGCCCGTGATCATGACGACCTCGATGCCCTGCCGGTGCAGGGCGTCAACGGCTTGCCGTGATTCCTCGCGAATCTCGTCGGCGAGGCCGATCGCACCGATGACTTCACCGTCCCGCAGCACGTGCAGAATGATCGCACCCTGATTCTGCCACGCCTCGGTCTCGGCCAGCGGCGCCGCCCCGTGCTCATCGAGCATATTCGGCCCGCCGACACCGATCCGACGCCCGTCGACCAGGCCGGTCACGCCGACCGCCGCGGCAGTCTGAAACTCGCTCGCACGCGGCACGGTTAGCCCGCGGGTGCGCGCCGCCGAGACAATGGCGCGGGCAAGCGGATGCTCACTGTCACCTTCAACCGCGGCCGCCCAGGCGAGCACCTCGTCCGCGGTGATCGGAACCGAAGCCGCGGCATCCGCTTGAATGACGGCGAGGTGGCTGACCGTGGGCTCGCCCTTGGTGAGCGTGCCGGTTTTGTCGAACAGCACCGAAGTGACCTGGCGCATGCTCTCGAGGGCGAGGCGGTCCTTGATCAGCACGCCGCCCTTCGCGGCGCGTTCGGTGGCGATCGACACCACGAGTGGAATCGCCAGCCCGAGGGCGTGCGGGCAGGCGATCACGAGCACGGTGATGGTGCGCACCACGGCATCCTGCGGCTGGCCGAGCGCGGTCCACACGATCGCGGTGATCACTCCGGCGCCGAGCGCGAACCAGAACAGCCAGCCGGCTGCCCGATCGGCGATGCGCTGCGCCCGCGACGACGAGCCCTGCGCTTCGGTGACGAGTCGCTGGATTCCGGCCAGCGCGGTGTCATCGCCGACCGCGGTCACGCGCACCCGCAGGGCGGAATCGGTCGCGACCGTGCCCGCCACGACCTGGTCGCCGACAGTGCGCTGCACCGGGCGTGATTCGCCGGTGATCATGGACTCGTCGACGTCGGCCGTGCCCTCAGTGATCTCTCCGTCGGCCGGCACGCGCCCGCCGGGCCGCACCACGACGAGGTCGCCGAGCACCAGATCGCTCGGCGAGACCACCACAATGGCGTCGCCCTCAACTCGCTCTGCCTCATCCGGCAGCAGCGCGGCGAGCGATTCCAGGGCAGTGGTTGTCTGCGCGAGCGACCGCATCTCGATCCAGTGGCCGAGCAGCATAATCACGATCAGCAGGGCGAGTTCCCACCAGAAGTCGAGCTCGGAATCGATGAGGCCGAGGCTCGCGCCCCAGGACGCGAGGAACGCGACCGTGATCGCGAGGGCGATCAGCAGCATCATGCCCGGCTTGCGGGCCTTCAGCTCGGAAAAAGCCCCGGTGAGAAATGGGCGGCCGCCCCAGACGTACATGACGGTGCCGAGTACGGGGGAGATCCAGCTGACGCCCACCACGTTCGGCAACGCGTAGCCGACGAACATCGAAAACATGTGGCTGAATCCGACCACGGGCACAGCGAACACGAGCATGGTCCAGAACAGGCGCCGAAACTGCCCGACGTGGTCGCCGTGCCCGGCGTGGTTCATGGCGCCGTGGTCCATGGCGCCGTGGTCCATGGCGGAATGGTCCATCGCGGAGTGCTCGGGACTTGTGATTGTGCCGTGGTGCTCGTTGGGGTTCGTCATAGTTTCCTTGGTACTGAATCGATCGATACCCCCTTAGGGTATCCCTAAAGTTGCGCTCACGCATCCGCTGTGCGCCGCCTCACCGAGCCGTGAGTTTCGAGTCCCTGGATTGGTCAAATCGGGTAGGACTCACGGGTCGTTGCACGAAACTCACGCTTCGGCGAGCGGATGCCGCGGCCAACCACGCCAGAACCCAGGACCCGGGTTCGCCCCGAAGATTCCGTGGCACGCCGCATCCAAATGTGCGCACACCGCACCACACAATCCGGCAGGCTTGACCCATGGCCCAGATCGAAACGGCACCACCCGTTGAATCCCCGCAGGACACCGCCCGCAGCACCGCGCTCACCAGCATGAAGCGGCTCGCCGGCGGGCTGCTCGTGCTCATGGCGCTCATCTTCACGGTCTCGTTCGCCCTGCAGGAACGCTACCCCTGGCTCGAATACGTGCGCGCCGCGGCCGAGGGCGGCATGGTCGGCGCCATCGCCGACTGGTTCGCCGTCACCGCCCTGTTTCGCTACCCGCTCGGCCTACGCATTCCGCACACCAACATCATCGCCAACCGCAAGGACGAGATCGGCGCGAGCCTCGGCGAGTTCGTCGAGACCAACTTTCTCTCCGAGGCGGTTATCCGCGGCAAGCTCGAATCCGTGCACCCTTCCCGCCGCCTCGGCGCGTGGCTCAGTGACGAGAAAAACGCCGAAAAGCTCACCGACGAACTCGCCGTGGCCGGCCAGGGGCTGCTCAACCTGCTCGGCGACGACGCCATCAAGAACCTCATCGAGTCCGTCGCCCGCGAACATCTGGTCAAGCCCGAGTGGGGCCCGAGTCTCGGACGGGTGGGTGAGCGCCTCGTGACCAGTGGGCAGCAGCACGCGGCCGTCGACCTGCTGCTCGACCGCGCCGACGGCTGGCTGCGCGCTCACCCCGAAGCATTCGGCCGCGTGGTGTCGCAGCGGCTGCCCACCTGGCTGCCCGGATTCGTCGACAAACTCGTCGACGACAAGGCCTACCGCGAGGTGCTCGCCTTCGTCGCGTCCGCCCGACAGGACCGGCAGCATCCGGTGCGACAAGCCCTCGACGACTACCTCAGCGAGGTCATGCACGACTTGCAGTACGAGCCGACCATGATCAACCGGGTCGAAACCCTCAAGGCCGAGGTGCTCGACAACGCCAAACTGCGCGAGTTCGCCGGCGACACCTGGGCGGCGGTCAAGGCCTCACTCACCGAGGCACTCCAGGACCCGGCCAGCGCGCTGCGGGTCGGCATCCGTTCGACGCTCGAAGACGTCGGCCGACGACTGACAACGGATGCCGCGCTCGGCTCCCGCATCGACCGCTGGCTCGCCGACACGGCCAGCTATGTCGTGGCCAACTATCGCCATGAGATCGCCGGGGTGATCACCGAAACCGTGGAGCGCTGGCCCGCCGCTGAGACCGCCGCGAAGATCGAATTGCAGGTCGGCCGCGACCTGCAGTTCATTCGCATCAACGGAACCGTCGTCGGCGCCCTCGCCGGTCTGGTTATTTTCACGCTGGCCCACGCGGTGGCAGCCCTGCTCTGAGACCGCCAATTGGCTGAAAATCGTAGACTTGATAGGTGGGTTTCACGCATTCGGGGCAGAATGAAGTTTTGTCCTGTTCCGAAAGGCCCCCATGCACGACCTCGTCCGGTGGGCCCTTCTCCCGGTGATGCGCATTTGGACGGCATCCGCTGAACGGGCGGACCGCCACCTGCCTCGCCCGAGCGATGCCCCGCAGGCCCACGCCCCCGGTATCGACAGCGACCGCGTGCTGATCCTCGGCTGCGGTCCCGCGGTCGGCTGGGGGGTGCTCAGCCATCAGCTCGCCCTGCCCGGCTCGCTCGCCCGCGAACTCTCGGTACGCACCGGGCGCGGCGTCGACATCGACCTCCTGGCCAGCCGTACCATGACCGCCGAGAATGCGCTGACGGCGCTTGCGGACACCCGGCTCGGCCGTTTCGACGCGGTCGTCGTCATCCTCGGCCTCAACGAAGCGCTCGCCCTGACCAGCGTCACCGAATGGCGCGAGCGGTTGACCGCGCTGCTCCAGGAGCTGGAACGCGAGACGTCACGCAGTACCGAGATATTTCTGCTCGGGATTCCGCCCGTTCACAGCATCGAGATCTTCCGACGTCCGCTCGTGCGCATCGCCGATTGCTCGGCCACCGACTTGAACGCGGTCACCGCACGGCTGGCCGCCGGAGCCCCGCGCACCACGTTCGTACCGTTCTCGCCGTCAGCGACGGTCGAAACCGACCGGCACCGCACCCCCGCCGACTACCGCGATTGGGCCGTGCTCCTGGCCGACGCCCTGGCCGACAGCCTCGACTCCGCGCGTGTCGGCATCGTGCCTCCCACCGATCCGCGTCAAACGGATGCAGCCGGCCAGGAACGCGCCCGGCAGGCGGCCGTTGATGGCCTGGCCATTCTCGATACCCCGCCAGAGGCCCGGTTCGACCAACTGGTTGTCCTGGCTCAGCGGCTCTTCGGCACCGAATCAGCGGTGATCAGTGTTATCGATCGCGACCGTCAGTGGCACAAGGCCCGGGTCGGGCTCGCCGCCACGGAGATTCCGCGCGCCGATTCCTTCTGTGCACGCACCATTGAGGGGACCGGTGCTCTCGTTGTCGAGGACGCGCGAACAGATGGCAGGTTCAGCGGCAGCCCGCTCGTGGTGAATGAGCCGCGCATCCGCTTTTATGCCGGGTTCCCCATCGAATCACCCTCGGGGGAGCGCATCGGCGCCCTGTGCGTGTTCGACCCCCAGCCGCGGACGCTCGCCGAAGTCGACCAGGTGCTGTTGCGCGAGCTCGCGCTACTCGTGCAGCGCGAACTGCGGGTGCCGTCGGTCTTCGGCTGACCTCGAGCGAGCGGCCGCATGCGGTAGGCGAGTACGAGTTTGGCCGGTGTCGGCGACGTCGGTGCCTTCGCTGTTGCTATCGGCACCCAGGACGATAAGCTCGCGGCGTGAGCGACTCCTTACGGCGCAGACTGCGCGCCCTGCCCGACTTTCCCGACCTGCTGCCCGCTTTCGATCCGTCCAGCGCACCGGCCGACCCGGTCGACCTGTTTCTGCAGTGGCTCGATCACGCGCTCGCCGCGGGCGTGCCGCAGCCCCACGCCTTCAGCCTCGCGACTTCGACCCCCGATGGCCGGGTGTCGTCGCGCATGCTCATTTTGAAGAACGTTGACGGCGGGGCCTGGCAGTTCGCGAGCACGCGCGGTTCCCGCAAGGGACGCGAGCTCGCCGCCAACCCCCAGGCGGCGATGAACTTCTACTGGCCGGCTCTCGGGCGGCAGGTGCGCGTTGTCGGAGCGGTCTCGCTGCTGACGGCCGAGGCATCCGCTGTGGACTGGGAAGAGCGGCCAGGAGCCGATGGTCGGGCCAATCCCGACTGGCAGCTCTACGCCCTGCACCCCACCGAGGTCGAATTCTGGCAGGCCAGCCCGGATCGCCGTCATATCCGCCACCGCTACGACCTCTGAAAGCCGCCCTAAGGCATCCGCTGGCCTCGTCGGTCTCGGTTGCGGTGGCTAATTCAGGACAGCCGGTCGCGCAGTCGTGGCTGGGCCAGCAATACAGCGGGCGTGAGTGTGCCGTGGCGGCGGATTTCCTGAAGTAGCCACCTAGCGGCCCACTAACCGCAGGCAAACGGGCGGCGGAAACACAAAATGCGCACCGAATCCAGCGGATTCAGTGCGCATTTGCCGCGCCACCTGCGCGATCATTGTGGGCCCCGTCGGGCTCGAACCGACGACCCAAGGATTAAAAGTCCTTTGCTCTACCAACTGAGCTAGAGGCCCGTAGGTTCTAATCTACCGTGGATTCGCGCTCAGCTTTTCTGGGTAGCGTTGAGGGCAGCAAAAACCAGCCATCTAAACCCGAAGGAGAACCCGCCGTGGCCGACAACTTTCACAAGCCCACCCTGTTCTCCGGGAACAAATTCGAGGCATTCCAGGGCGGCGATGACCCGGCGAACATCAGCCGCGTCGCGCACGAGACCGCGCAGGCCCTGCTCAACCGGGTGCGCAGCCACCCCGACCCGGCGACGGTCGAGCGCCTCGTCGCCTACACCGACGAAAACGGCATCGACGCGGTCGCCGAGCTGTGGTCGCGGGCCACTCCCCGTAGTCTGCCCGGCGCACTCTGGCGCATCTACCTCGTCCGCATGCTGATTCGGCAGGACCCTGAGGGCTGTGCGTACCTGTACCAGCGGGGAACGGATGCTGCCGCCACGATCGATCCGCTCGTCGCGGGTGCCGCGGTGCCGACGGGTCCGGCCGAGATCATCGTGCTCGCCGATGAGATTCTGCGCGGCCTGTTCACGGGAGATTTCGCTGTGGCGCTCGATCGCGGCGCGGCGTATTGCCGGGTCACCGCACTCGGCGCCACGAGCATCGCCGACGACCTCGAGCTGACCGAGCCGCACCGCTCCTCGGAATTGACGACCCGAGCCCTGCGGTTCTCCACGACCGCCGCCGAATTCGCGGCCTGCGCGCGCCTCTGGCGCCGCGACTCCCTGGAGTAGTGCCCGCCCTTGTTTTTACCGGGCCCGGGCCCGGAATGTGGGCCCATGATCTATCGTGGGCCCGCTTCCGTAGGGTGGGCCCGGAGGCCTGCCCCGCGCAACCCGAAAATCCCCTGTGCGCCGACGGCGAACATTCGACGCCGGCCGCCCGGCTCGAATACACTGGATTCTGGTCGGGCCGCAGTAATCCCGGGTTCCATTATTCGCCGCTTCGAGCGGCCTCGCGCCGAGAGGTGCTCTGCGGCCCGGCCTTCTGCATTCCCGCGGCGGGCGCGATGAGACCGGCCGCCGGCATCCGTTTCGAAGCTTATTTCGCGTCATGACCAATCTGTTAGCGACTTCGCACCGAACCCTAGTCATGGAACGGGACGAGACCTGACATGCTAGATCTCATGACAGCTGATTCCGCCGGAGATCTTGCATCGGCAGCCCCTGCCACCAAGGAGGAGCTGCTCGCTCGAGTAGCGCTCGGCGACCAATCGGCCTTCGGAGAGCTGTATGACCAGATCGCCCCGCGGGTGCTTGGCCTGGTCAAGCGTCTGCTCATCGACCACGCGCAGTCGGAGGAAGTGACCCAGGAGATTTTTCTGGAGATCTGGCAGTCGGCCACGCGGTACGAACCTACGCGTGGCGGGGCGAGTACCTGGATCCTCACCATGGCACACCGGCGAGCGGTCGACCGAATTCGGTCGTCGCAGGCCGGCCGTGACCGCGATACCAAAATCGGAATCCGTGACCTGGCCGTTGCCTACGATCACGTGGCCGAAACCGTTGAAGTACGAATCGAACATGAAAGGGTGGAGAAGGCGATGACTCGATTGACTCAGCTGCAGCGTCAGGCAGTGAGCCTCGCGTATTACGGCGGGTTCAGTCACAGCGAGGTCGCCGACATGCTCCACATCCCGTTGGGTACCGTGAAAACACGGCTCCGCGACGGACTGATCCGCCTCCGCGACGAAATGGGCGTGGCATCATGACCGGCCGCAACGAGCAGCACCCGGCCGACCTCGCCGGCGCCTACGCCCTGCACGCCCTCGACGCCGACGACACGGCCGCGTTCGAAGCGCACCTGGCCGAATCCGAGCGGGCCCGCATCGAGTCGGCCGAGTTGAACGACACCGCGGTGGCCCTCGGCCTCGCCGTGGCACCGGTCCAGCCCTCGAGCGCGCTCAAGGCCAACCTCATGTCGATGCTCGCGTCGACCCCGCAACTCGCGCCACTGCCGCGCGCCGCTGGCCCCGCCACAACGGATGCTGCCGCCTCCGCTTCCGAGACGACTCCCGTCGTTCCCCCGGTCACGTCCGGGACGGCACCGTCCGCGACGACTGCAGCCTCGCCCGCTACGCCGCCGTCCTCCGGCAGCGCACCCGGTGATGCGCCCCGCCCACACCTTTCGTCGGCGACCGAGCGTGCCGAGGCGCGCTGGTTCAAGCGGCCGGCGCGGTATCTGCTGGCCGCTGCGGCGGCGGGAGCCCTGTTCGTCGGCGGATCCTTGTTCGGCCAGACCCTCAACAACTACCAATTTGAGTCGCAGCAGGCCGCCGGGCTCGCCCAGATCAACGCGGCCGATGACTCCCAGCGTGCCGCGACGACCACGGCCGAGGGGCAGGAAGCGACGCTGGTCTGGTCGAACACCCTCGGAATCTCCGCCGTGCTCGTTGACGACCTGCCCGCGCTGCCCAGCGATCAGGACTATCAACTCTGGTACATCAACGGTGACGGCCCGGCCTCGGCCGGAACCTTCGACTCGACCGGCAACGGCACCGCCTGGCGCGTGCTCGACGGTACCATGCACGCCGGCGATCAGGTCGGGATCACCGTCGAACCCAACGGTGGGTCCGACCAGCCCACGAGCACCCCGATCGTCGCGTTCCAGAGTTAGCGGTCTCGCCGCGGCCGCTCGTCGGTGAGGGGTCGCAGAATGTCCTAATTCTGGCTTCCACACGGCCCCTCATTGGGCAGCGGCCGGAGACGCGCCGCACGCGCCCTGATGAGCGCGAAGTAGGCTCGGGGCATGAGACTGCCCTTCACGCTGCTGATCGACCCCGTCCCCGCCGATTCGGTGCAGCAGAACTTCGACGACACGTTCCACGAGATGGAATCCAGCGCCCCGGCCCTGCGGGTCGGCGAACTGAGCACGCAGCGTGGCGACGGAATCTTCGAGACCCTCGCTGTCGTCGACGGTCACCCGCAGGAGGTTGAGCCGCACATCAGTCGGCTGCGCAACTCCGCCCTCATCTGCGATCTCCCGGTTCCGAATGCCGAGCAGTGGCGCGCCGCGATCGCCTACGCTGTCGCCCGCGTTCCGCAGCGCGGTGAGATCGCGCTCAAGTTCGTGCTCAGCCGCGGTGTCGAGCACGGCCCGGCACCGACCGCCTGGCTGCACGCGGTCGCCGCGGCGGACTTCAGTGCCGTGCGCGCGACCGGCGTGCGCGTCGTGACCCTCGACCGCGGCTACCCGCGTGGGGTCGCCGAGAAGGCCCCCTGGCTGCTGATGGGCGCCAAAACCCTCAGCTACGCGGTGAACATGGCCGCTATTCGCGAGGCCCACCGCCGCGGCGCCGACGACACCATCTTTCTCACCACCGACGGCTTCGTCATGGAAGGCCCGACCTCGAGCGTCGTGCTGCGCAGCAACGGTGCATACGTCACGCCCGCCCCGAGCGGCGCGATTCTGCACGGAACCACGCAGCAGAGCATGTTCGAGTATCTGAGCGGGCAGGGTGCTTCCGTCGAATACCGCGACGTCACGCTCGATGAACTTCGTCAAGCGGATGCCGCCTGGCTTGTCTCCAGCGTGCGCCTCGCCGTATCCGTGGTCGCCCTGGACGGCGAGCCGTTCCCGGCCGACCAGCCGGTGACCGACGCCCTGAACTCGTACCTGCTGGCGCGGACCGCGTAGGGCCAGCCGGGGCATCCGCTTGTCAGCAGAATGGCGGCGGGCGGCGACCTCGCCGGTGCCGCTGGGCCACTGGGCAAACCAACCGGGCGGGACTACATTGTGGACGAAGAAATGCGTTGCCCCGAGCGGAAGAGGGGGCACGATGCTGTCCAGCCTGCTGCCTGGATTGCGCGACCTGCGCACGCCCCGCACTGTCGGCTCTCTCTGGCTGACCAGTCTCTGGGTACTGTTCGGCTCCCAGATTCCCAGTTCGACCGCCGAGGCCGACGGGCTCGCGCACGAACTGTTCCGCCTGGCCGGCGCCTTCGGTGCGCCCATTCTGCTCGCCGGCGGGACGGCGTAAGCCGGTCTCGGAAACCCGTGGACCGACGCGCGGGCCGGGCCGCGTGGGCATCCGCTCTGAAAGAGACCGCGAATTGGGGCAATCTGCCACTGCCGCTATGCTCTGGGTGGACCGAGAGGAATATATGAGAATTTCTGTCATTGGATGTGGTTATCTGGGCGCCGTACACGCGTCAGCTATGGCCGAATTGGGGAACGATGTCGTCGGAATCGACGTCGACGCCGCCAAGATCGCGCAACTTGCCATCGGCAAACCCCCGTTCTTTGAACCTGGACTTCCCGAGGTTCTCACCTCGGCCATAAACAGTGGCCGTCTGCGATTCAGTACCGATATAGCGGATGCCGCCGGCTCGCAGGTGCACTTCATCGCCGTCGGCACACCGCAGAAGCCCGGCAGCTACAGCGCCGACCTGCGTTATGTCGATGCGTCGATCGAGTCGCTCATTCCGCATCTGGCCGACGGCGATCTCGTCGTGGGCAAGAGCACCGTTCCGGTGGGAACCGCGGCCCGCCTGGCCGAGCTCATCGCCGCCGGTAGTGGCGCGTCGCTGGCCTGGAACCCGGAGTTTCTGCGCGAGGGATTCGCCGTGCAGGACACCATTAGCCCCGACCGTCTGGTCTACGGCGTCGCCCCGGGCGCGCCCGGCGAGCACGCGGTCGAGCTGCTCAACGAGATCTACGCCACGGCGCTCGCCGCCGACACCCCCCTGGTCATCACCGACTACGCCACCGCCGAGCTCGTCAAGGTCGCCGCGAACGCGTTTCTCGCGACCAAGATCAGCTTCATCAACGCCATGGCCGAGATCGCCGAGGTCACCGGTGCCGATGTCACCCAGCTGGCGGATGCCATCGGCTACGACGGCCGCATCGGCCGCCGTTTTCTCGGTGCCGGCGTCGGATTCGGCGGCGGCTGCCTGCCCAAGGACATTCGCGCCTTCACCGCCCGCGCCGAAGAGCTGGGTCGCGGCGAGTCCGTGGCTTTTCTCAAGGAGATCGACAAGATCAACCTGCGTCGCCGCCAGCGCGTCGTCGACCTGACCACCGAGGCCCTCGGTGACACGGTCTACAACGCCAAGGTCGCGGTGCTCGGACTGAGCTTCAAGCCGCACTCCGACGACGTGCGCGACTCGCCGGCACTCGACGTGGCCGTGCAGCTGCGCGGTCTGGGTGCCGAGGTGGTGGCGACCGACCCGGAGGCCATCGAGAACTCGCGGGCGCGGCATCCGCAGCTTACTTACGAGGAGTCCCTCGAAGACACACTGCGGGGAGCGGATGCTGTCGTGCTCGTCACCGAGTGGCCCGAGTTTCGGCACCTCGACCCGGTCTGGGCGGGTTCGCTCGTGAAAACGAAAACCGTGATCGACGGCCGCAATGCGCTCGACCCCGCCGTCTGGCGTGCCGCCGGGTGGACTTATCGCGGGCTCGGGCGGCCGTAGTACTTCGGACGGGGCCCGGGCCCCGCGCAGGACACCCCGTGGGCGCGAGCGTAAACTCGACTGAATGTGGCTTCGGGGAGTACTCGTGGCGGCCCTCGCCGCCGCCTCGGCCTGGGGCGTGCACACCGCAGTACCCGCCATTCCGCTGCTCACCGTGGCCGTGGTGCTCGGAATCATCGTCGGCCAGATCCCGGCCGCACGTCCCCTGCTCGCTGGAGTCCTCGCACCCGGCCTCGCGGTCGCTACCAAGCCGTTCATGCAGCTCGGAATCGTGCTCCTCGGCCTTAAGCTCAGCCTCGTCGACATCATGGCGCTCGGCTGGGTGACCATCGCCACCACCGTCGCGATTGTGCTCATCACCTTCGCCGGCACGCTCGGACTCGGCCGCTGGTTCGGCCTGCCCGGTCATCAGCCCCTGCTCATCGCCACCGGATTCAGCATCTGCGGCGCCTCCGCAATCGGGGCCATGAGCGGCGTCGTCAGGGCGAAAGACGAGGAGACCACCACCCCGATCGCGTTGGTCACCCTGTGCGGAACTCTTGCGATCGCCGTGTTGCCGCTGTTGTGGCATCCGCTTGGGCTCAGTGCGGTGCAATTCGGACACTGGGTCGGCGCCGGCGTGCACGACGTCGGCCAGGTCGTCGCGACCGCACAAATCGCCGGCTCGGCCGCCCTCGCCGTCGCCCTCGTCGTCAAACTCACCCGCGTGCTCATGCTCGCCCCGATCGTGGCCGTCGCGTCCATCATCGAGCGCCGCCGCATCGGCGTGATCGAAGCGGATGCCGCCACTTCGGTCGACCCCGCTGCCGGTGACACTTGGGTGCCCGGCCCAGCCACCCGGAGCATCCAGTCGACGCGGCCACCGATCGTTCCGCTGTTCGTCGCGGGGTTCATCGTTGCGATGCTGGTGCGTACGCTGGTTCCGCTACCCGTCGAGGCGTTCGAGACCGCCGACCTGCTGCAAACCGCACTGCTGGCCATGGCGCTGTTTGCCCTCGGCGCGGCCGTCAATCTCGGCACGCTTCTGCGCACGGGCGGCCGCGCACTCGCCGTCGGGCTGCTCTCCTGGACCCTGATCGCTGTACTGGCCTTGGGTGCCGTGCAGCTTTCCTGACCAATCATGATTGAATTTGCTACTCCTGAGTCAGAAGCAATCACTTAGATGCGTGCCCGTGGCTGAGATCGTCGTGGCCCGGAGCACGCAGGCCGCGGGGGAGCTGGTGGCCACGGAAATTCGCCGGCTGATCGAGTCGAAGGCCGATTCTGTGCTGGGGCTCGCGACCGGGTCCACGCTCTTGCCGGTCTATGCAGCCCTCGCGGCGTCCTTTCGGGCGAACCCGCTCGTCGTTCACCGTGGCACCGACGACCGGGTCGATGTCGTTCACCCCGATGAACGCCAGATCAAGCCGCACCTGGGTGAGCACCGATTCGGCGTAGGCGCCGACCAGCTCGTAGGAGCGCGCGTGCACGACTCCGTCGGTCACCACGGTCTTGATCTGCGGTCGCATCGCGAGTTGCGCGGCAATATTGATCGCGTTCGTCACGACCGTGAGGTGGGCGTGCGGGCTGGCCTGCGCAATATCCGCGCGGGCACTGAGCACACCGACAATCGCCGTGCTGGTCGTGCCGCCGCAGAGCCCGACAACGTCGCCGCGGGTCACGAGTGCGCTCGCCGCCCGGGCGATCTGCAGTTTTTCGGGCGCGTGACGCTCCTGCTTGTAGCGTGCCGGCAGGTCGTAGGCGACGGATTGCCCGATCGCACCGCCGCGCGTGCGGGTGAGCAGCTGCTGTTCGGCGAGGGTGTCGAGGTCCCGGCGCGCGGTCGCGGCCGACACTCCGAGCTTGGTGATGATGTCATCGACCTCGATTTGCCCCGAATCGGTGAGCAGATCGAGCACGGCGGCGAGCCGTTCGGCGCGGTTCATGGTCGCTCGCTCTCGTGGGGCCGGATCGTCAAGAGACATGCGGGCGCAGGGCCCAAGCCGAGGGGTCATAAAGGGTTCGAAACTGATTGATACTGATCGAAAACTAGGCTTCTCAATCACTGTAGTTGCGCGGAGGAGGTGGGCGCCTCGTCGGCAGGGTGGGGCGGCTCGTTGTGGCGTTCCTGTATGTACGTCGGTCTCACGCGCACGGGTGAGGTCGTGTCCGTCAGGTAAACAATTGGGCCGGGTTTGCCTCGGTAGCTGAGATTACGTCATAATCGCAGGACGTGCCCGGCCGACGGGTAAAAGTCGCCGGGTGAAAACAGGTGCCAGTTCCGCAACCCGAGTCGGAGGCTACATGTCCGTTCAGCCCACCCTGGAGCGCCGACAACCCGCGCCCGGAGCCACCGGAACCGGCGGCAAGTCCGCCACCCGCACCTTTCGCGGCGACATCGAGGGCCTGCGCGCGATCGCCGTGATCGTCGTCATTTTCGATCACCTGCTCGGCTGGCCGTCCGGCGGATTCATCGGCGTCGACATCTTCTTTGTCATCTCGGGCTTTCTCATTACCAGCCTGCTGCTCAAGGAACACGCCCGCACCGGCCGCATCTCCCTCGTCGACTTCTACCGCCGCCGCATCCGCCGCATCCTGCCGGTATCACTGCTCGTGCTCGTCGTCACCGTGGCGATCGGCTACCTGCTCCTTCCGAGTGCCCGCGCCCTCAGCACCCTCTGGGACGGTGTCTACTCGGCACTGTTCGTGGCCAACTGGCACTTTGCCTTCGTCGGTACCGACTACCTGCAGGCCACCAATGCGGTCTCTCCGCTGCAGCACTACTGGTCGCTCGCCGTCGAGGAACAGTTCTACTTCGTCTGGCCGTTCGTGCTCATTGTCATCTTCGCCCTGGCCGGCCGCCGCACACTGAGCGCCCGCGCCCTGATCACGACCGTCGCCGTCAGCACCGGTGTTATCACCCTCGGCTTTCTGGCCTGGAGCTTCTTCGAAACCTTCACCAGCAGCGCCATCGCGTACTTCTCCACCGGCGCTCGCGCCTGGGAACTCGGCATCGGCGCCCTCCTCGCCGCCTCAGCCCCCGGCATCGCCAAACTGCCGGCGGCCCTCCGCCCCGTGCTGGCTTGGCTCGGCCTCGTCCTGATCGTGGCGAGCCTCGTGTTGATCAGCCGAGACTCGCCGTTCCCCGCGCCGTGGGGTCTGCTGCCGGTCGCGGGAAGCGCCCTCGTCATCGCCGCCGGCATCGGATCCTCCGAGCAACGCTGGCTCTTTCCCCTCACCAACCCGGTGAGCCGCTACATCGGCAAGATCTCGTACTCCCTCTATCTCTGGCACTTTCCGGTGGTCATCCTGCTCGCCACCGTCTTCGCGACCGACTCGCCGATCTACCTGCCGCTTGCCCTCGTCCTCATGGTCGCCCTCTCGGTGTTCTCCTTCCACTTCGTCGAAGATCCCATTCGGCACTCGCTCTGGCTCGAAAGTTCGCAAACCCGTCAGCGAGAACGGATGCGCCGCCCCGCCACCCCGCACCGCTCCGGCCTCACCCCGGCCAAGGCCTGGATCGGCGCCCTCGTCGTCGTCACCCTGGTCATCGTCTCGGTGTCCTTTGTTGCCTTGAAGTCCCGCACGTCGTCGGACCCGTCTGCCGATGCCGCGCCGATCGGTGCCGAGGCCAACCTGGGTGTGGAAGCTCCCGCCGAACCCGCCGAACCCGCCGCCCTGCTGGCCACCCGGCAGGCCGCCATTACCGCGGCCCTGGCGAACACGGCCTGGCCCGAGGCGACGCCGGCGTTCGACGCCCTCAGCGACAACTCCGGCGCGCCGGAATGGGTCGACGACAACTGTCTCTCGGTGAGCGAGAAGAACGCCGCCGGCTGTGTCTATGGCGACCCGGCCGCGGCCAAGACCGCGGTTCTGCTCGGCGATTCCATGGCGATCAGCTACATGCCGGCCATCCGCGCCGCGCTCGAACCGCTCGGCTACAACGTGCGTTCGCTCACCATGTTCTCCTGCCCGGCCGTGAACATTTCGGTCGCGGCCAAGAGCGCCTCCGATGCGTCCGCAGCCAAGTGCGACGCCCACCACGCCTGGGTCTACGCCGAGGTCGCTCGCCTGTCGCCCGATCTCGTGCTCATGTCGAGCCTGGCCGGATCCATCGTGCGCCTCGCCAGCGGCAACGAGGGAGCCGATGCCCTCACGGAGTGGCAGACCGCCACGGCCGCCACGATTACCGCGCTGCAGGAGTCCACCGACCACGTCGCTGTGCTCTCACCGCCGCCGGCCAGCACCCCGTTCGCCGAGTGCAAGACCCTCACGAGCGAGCCGACGGACTGCATCTACAGCCCGTCGAACCTGTACCAGAAGGTGGTGACGGCCGAGCAGGCCGTGGTTGAGCAGCTGGGCGATTTCGCCCAGTATGTGAACGTCGTGCCGTGGCTCTGCGTCGACGAGCGCTGCCCGGCCTTCATCGACAACACCCCGGTATTCTTCGACGGCCAGCACTTCGTGCGTGAGGCGAGCACCCAGCTCGGCCCGCTGCTCGCCGAGGCGCTGTTCCCGTCGGCCGCGTAGCCGCCCAAGGCGCATGCGAGTGGATGCTGCCGGCCTGGCCGCCGCATCCACTCGCCGTGGTCTCGTGGCGCGCGGCCGCCCCCGATTTCGGCAGCCGCTACGGTAATCGCCGTAGCGCGCACTCAAATGGGGCGCGCGCATCCGCTCGCTGCAGACTCGCCTCAGTGTTCGCGCGGCCGAAACTCGCGCGGCCAATCGCTCGCGCGAATGCGCTTGATCTCCTTGACCACGCCGGTGGTTCCCCACTCGTCGAGGCCGAGCCGCGATAACGGTCGCAACTTCTCAATGAGTGGATGCCCGCCGTCCAACACCGCAGACGACACCGCGACGTGCGTCACCTCGCCGAACACTAGCGTGCAATCGCCCAGTTCGAGCGTGGAGTGCAGGCGGCACTCGATCGCCGCGGGGGACTCGGCCACCCGCATCGATGAAACGGTCAGGCTCGGTTCGCGGGTGAGCCCGGCGCGGTCAAACTCGCTCTCCTCCGGCCCGAAGTCGGTCCCGGTGGCATTCACTTCCTCGAACAGTGATTCCGGCGTGAAATTCACCACGAAGTCCCCGGTTTCAAGGATATTGCGCACGGTGTCCTTGACACCCACCGAGGTGAATTGCACGATCGGCGGCGAAACGGATGCCACGGTGAAGAATGAATGCGGCGCCAGGTTGTCGACCCCGGCTGCCGAGCGGCTCGACACCCAGGCAATCGGCCGCGGAACCACGAGGGAGTTCAGCAGGCGGTAGAAGTCGCGGCGGGCAAGGTCTCGGGGATCGAAGTCGGTACGCACTCGCTCAGGCTAACAACTCACATCCCTCCCCGGCCCAGCTCACCCCGGCCGGCCCCCACGATCGATAGACTGGCCTGATGCCTATTCTTCCCCGCCTGGTGGCCTTCGACCTCGACGATACGCTCGCGCCGTCCAAGTCCGCGCTCGACCCGACCATGATCGACCTGCTGGTGAAGCTGCTCGGCGTCACCGAAGTTTGCGTCATCTCCGGCGGTCAGTTCGGCCAGTTCCAGGCGCAGATCATCGACAACCTGCCCTCGATTCGCCCCGATCTGCTCGCGCGGCTGCACCTGCTGCCCACCTGTGGAACTCAGTACTACCGCAGCGAAGCCCAGGGCTGGACGCAGGTCTACGCCGAAAACCTGACCAACGAGCAGAAGACCCGGGCCCTCGATGTCGTCGAGCAGACCGCGCGCCGCCTCGGCTACTGGGAGAGCGACACCTGGGGTCCCATCCTCGAAGACCGCGGCTCGCAGATCACCTTCTCCGCGCTCGGCCAGGCCGCCCCGGTCGCCGCCAAGATCGCCTGGGACCCGACCGGTGAGAAGAAGAACACCCTGCGGGAGGCCGTGCAGGCACTGCTGCCCGACCTTGAGGTGCGTTCGGGGGGGTCGACTTCCGTGGATATCACCCGGCAGGGCATCGACAAGGCTTACGGAATGAAGCGGTTGGCCACCATCACCGGGGTCGACCTCGACGACATGCTGTTCGTCGGCGATCGCCTGGACGAGAATGGCAACGACTACCCGGTCAAGGTTCTCGGCGTCGAGTGCATCGCCGTCGAAGGCTGGCCCGACACCGTCGCCCTGCTCGAAGACCTGATTCCGCGCTACGTCACCGTCTGACCGCGCGGCAGCCCCCGGTACGCCGGCGCGCCGCGTCTAATTCAGGAGGACTGCTGCAGGCGGATGCCGAAACACGCGGGTCGCCACTCCGCTCCCGGCAGATTTCCTGATTTAGCCCCGGGGGCAGCTCATCAACCGCGGTCACGCGGTCGGCACCGCTGTAGCTTCACCCCGAGTTCAAGGATTCTCCCGCTGCAACGGACCGCTTCGGCCGCCTGACCGCCCCTGCAACCCGGTCCGAGATTCCCTCCTGAGTTTTTCTCGTGTACATTTCGTCTGTGAAAGAGATACAGGCCCCCGAGAATCGTGAGTGGATCAACTTCGCCAAGGGCGCGGCGATCATCCTCGTCGTGCTCTACCATTCGTCGCTGTTTCTGAATGATCTCGGCCTGGCCGGAAGCACCCCGCGACTGCGCCTGGTGCTCAGCTACTTTCCCATGCCGGTGTTCTTTTTCATCGCGGGCCTCACTGCCCGGCGCATGCTCACCTGGAACCTGCACGACCTGTGGCGGCGCCGACTGCTCACCCTGGTCTACTTGTATCTGCTCTGGTCGGTTATTCGCGTGCTGTTCTACGTCGTCGTGCCGCACCTGCGGGGAACCGAGCGTTCCCCCACCGACCTGCTCAATATCATTCTCCTGCCGGTCTGGCCGACCAGCAGTTACTGGTTCATCTGGGCCCTCGCCGTTTTCACCCTGCTCGCCTGGCTGCTACGCAAATTGCCGATCAGCGTGCAGATCACCCTCGCCGCACTGGTCGCCGCAGCGTCCACGACACCAAACCTGCTCGACCTCGACAATGTCGGCTGGGACCGAGTCGCCGCCAACTTCATCTTCTTCATCGTCGCGGTCTATTTTCCGCACACCGTGTACCGGCTGGCTGCGCGGGTGCGGGTCTGGCACGCCATCGTGTTGGTAGTGGCTTACCTCGGCCTGGCCGTGCTCCTGGTGCCGTTCCACCTGTCCCGTCTGCCCGGCCTGATCCTGCTCGAAAGCGCCGTCGCCGTGGCCATGGGGGTCGCCCTGGCCACCCTGCTGGTGCGCGTGAAATGGCTGAATTTTATGAACACGCTCGGCCAGTACAGCTTTCAGGTTTACCTGCTGCACCTGTTTCTCGTGGCCACAGCCCTCGCCTTGCTCGTCCCGATCGCCGAGGCAGCCTGGCTGGAACGCGCGGCCAACGCCCTGCCGTTTCTGCTCGCCGCCATCGTGCTCGTCGCCTCGGTCTACCTTGCCAAGCTCCTGCGCCGGTTCTCCTTCCTCTGGGTCAGCCCGTTCCGCAAGCGGCAGGCCAAATCGGTCTCGCATCGCGCACGGTTGAACGGAGACCTGCTGTGAAGCCCGCGCGCGCGGCATTCGTTGGCCTGCTGGTCGTTTGTCTGCTCTTGAGCGGATGCTCCGCCACGCCGACCACGCCCGACCGGTCTGCGCCGCCCGGCCCGGTCGTGGTGGAGCACGACCTGCAGTACGGCACGGCCAAGGGGCAGGACCTGATGCTGAACGCCTGTCTGCCCGAGGAGAAGACTCAGCGCACCCCGGCCGTTATTCTCATTCACGGCGGCGGATTCGACAGCGGCAGCAAAGATTTTGGCGGCATGACCGCCCTGTGTGAGGAGCTGGCCGGCAGCGGCGTGGCGGCGTTCGCGGTGGATTACCGGCTCGCCCCGAAATTCGCCTTTCCGGCGCAGGTGAACGATGTCACCGACGCGCTCGAGTGGCTGCGCGATCCGCAGCAGGTCAGGGAATTCAACATCGACCCCGAGCGCATCGGACTGCTCGGCAGCTCGGCCGGGGCGATCATCGCCTCGTCGATCGGCACCAACGGCTCCGGCAGCCTCACCGAGGGCGACCGGGTTGCCGCGGTCGTAGCGCTGTCGCCGGCGGTTGACCTCACCGAGACGGGCCTCAGGCGTGGTCGTCCCTCGAGGCTGGCCGTCGGGTCGATCCTGCAATACCTCGGTTGCGACGACTTCACCGATTGTCCCAACTCGCGTACAGCCTCGCCGCTGTACGCCGTCGACAAGACCGATCCACCGTTTTACCTCGCCATCTCGAAAAATGAATTCGTTCCGGTGCAGCAAGCCGAGGCGATGGCGGACGCACTCACGGCCGTCGGCGTTCCCGTCACCCTCGACGTGAAACCCGGTGAACGACACGCTTTGGAGCTGCTCGACGAGGCAACCCGAGCGAGTATTCGTCAGTTTCTGATCGACAATCTCGTGAACTCCTCAACACGGACGGATTAAATCTTCAATATTGACGGTCCAAAAGTGAGGATTTTTATGCCAACATAGGTTTCTGTCGTCGTACACCCGAAGTACGACGCATTAATCACTCGGAGAGAAGCGCGCATGGAACTGAAGCGTCTGGCTCGAATTCTACGAAAGCGATGGATTCTCATCGTGGCTTTCACCTTGTTGGGCGTCGTCGGTGGGGCCGCAGCCGCGTTGCTCACCCCCGTGCAATACCAGGCCTCGACCCGGGTCTTCGTAGCCGCGCAGATTCAGATCGGATCCACCCCCGGTGATCTGGTGCAGGGCAACAACTTTGTCGTGCAGAAGCTGCCCTACTACCTCGACGTGGCGACCAGCCCCCGCGTGCTCGACCCGGTGATCACGAGCCTGGGCCTCGACGAGACCGCCGCCAACCTGGCCGAGCGGGTCACCGCCACCACCCAGCCCGGTTCGGCCGTCATCGAAATCACCGCCCTCGCTTCGACAGCGGATGCCGCGCAGCAACTCGCCGAGGCCGTGTCGGAAAGCTTCACCGACGTGGTCATCAACCAGCTGGAAACCCCAGCGGACGGCGGAGCCAGCCCGGTCACGGTCGGTGTCCTCAACCCCGCGGTGGTGCCGGACAACCCGGCGCTGCCCCAGCTCTACCTCAACCTCGCTGTCGGCCTGCTCATTGGACTGTTGGTCGGCCTGGTGACCGCGTTCCTGATCGGACTGCTCGATCGTCGCATCTACAACCGTGACGACATCGAGCGCCTCACGGTGGTTCCAGTGCTCGGCGGCATCCCCCTTGAAGCGCACGCCAACCCGCTCATCACCCCCGACGGTCCGGCCACCGCACGCGCCGAGGCATTCCGGGTGCTGCGCACGAACCTCGAGTTCGCCGACGCCGATACCAGCCGGCGCAGCCTGGTCGTGACGTCGTCCGTCACGGGTGAGGGCAAGACCACCACCCTGGTCAACCTTGCCATCGTGCTCGCCGAGAGCGGCGCGACCGTCGCCGTGATCGACGCCGATCTGCGCACGCCCCGGCTGGCCGACTACCTCGGCCTTGACCCAGACCGCGGCCTGACCGACGTGCTGGTCGGGGATGTGCCGCTCAAGGATTCCTTGCAATCGTGGGGCACGCTGCATCCGCTCACCGTGCTCTCCTCCGGCAAGATCCCCACCAACCCGAGTGAACTGCTCGGTTCGACGGCCATGGGCACCGTGCTCGATGTGCTCAGCAGCAGCTACGACTACGTACTCATCGACGCCCCGCCGGTACTCGCGGTCACCGACGCTGCTGTGCTCAGCCGCTGGACCGGTGGCACGGTTTTGGTAGTTGGCGCCAACCGGGTGAGTGAGGCTGAGTTGCTCGCCGCGTTCGACGCCCTCGAAGCCGTCGGCACGACGCCGCTCGGCGTCGTGCTTGCCATGGTCCCCACCCGCGGCCCCGACGCGCTCGTGCGCGACGGCGGATTCGCGGTCTCGCCACGCCCGCCCCTGCGCCCGTCCCTGCGGCCGAGCCGATCCGCCGCCGCGACCGCGATCGATCGCGGCCCAACGCCGGTCGAGAGCGACATTTCCTCGACAGACAACCCGACCCACACCCGCGTCACCTGGTAATTCAGCGACACCTGCTCAGCCTTACCAGTTCAGCTTCGCCGATCGACAACTCCACCGCCCGAATAGCGCACGTTCGATGACGCACGTTCGAAACCGTCCCACCCAGGCTTTACCCGAAGGGAGCCTCAGTGTCCGTGCACTCGTCATACCCGCTCGCTCCGCTGCCGCCCACGCCACGGAAGCTTCTGCTCGTCGCCTCAACCGGCGGCCATCTCGCTCAGCTCGTTCGCCTCGCCCCCGGACTTGGCGCCTCGCCGAGCTCGCTCTGGGTCACCTTTGACTCCATGCAAAGCCGATCCCTGCTGGCCGGTCAGCGCCGCATCCACGTGCCCTATGTACGCCCGCGCGACTATCTCGGCATGATGCGCGCGGCCGGAATCGTCCGGCGGGTGCTCAAACACGAATCCTTCGACGGTGCTGTGAGCACGGGGGCCGGCCTGGCCGTGGCGGCGCTGCCCCAGGCCGCGATCAGCGGCGTGCCCAGCCTGTACATCGAGAGCGTCTCGCGAGTGGAAGGCCCCTCACTCAGCGGGCGGGTGCTCGCCGCCAGCCGGCTGGTCAGCGTGCGCACCCAGCACCCGGCCTGGGCGACGGAGCGGTGGAGAACATACCCGAGTGTGCTCTCCACGTACCATGCGCTGGTCAAACACGCGCCCGACCGCCCCAGCCTGTTCGTCACCCTCGGCACCATCGAGGGGTACCGGTTCGACTCCCTCGTCGATGCCGTGCTCGCGAGCGGCCTCGCCGACGAACGCACCGTTTGGCAGCTCGGTTTCACCACCGACCGGACCGACCTGCCCGGTCAGGTACACCAGATGATGCCGACCGCGATGTTCGTCGATGCTGCCCTCACGGCCGACGTCGTGATCACCCACGCCGGCGTTGGCACCTTCATGGGCCTGCTTGAGCTGGGGGTCTTTCCGGTGATCGTGACCCGCCGCAAGCACCGCGGCGAACACGTCGACGACCACCAGATGCAGATCGCCGAGCTCGCCGAATGCCTCGGAGTCGCTCGGGCCGTTGATGCGCCCGACCTGACGGCTGAGGTTATCCGCTTCGCTGCCGGCCGCGCGATCGACACCGGCGTGAGCGTTTCGCTGACCACCGACCGATGAGCGCCACCGCACCAGACGAGCGGATGCCGCGCGAAATTTTCGTGCCGGCCCGCGGACAGTACGACAACATTGGTGACATTCTGCTCCGCCGGCAGCTGCTCGACTGGTTGCGGCCCAACGGCCCGCTGCACATCTATGTCGGCGAAGCCCCCGATGGCTACGCGGAAGGACTCGGCCTGGCGCCGGACGATGTGCAGTACCGGTCCTTTCGTGCCTGGTACGCGGCGGCACTGCGCAGCGCCGCCCGCGGCCGAGCATCGTACGTGTTCAAGCCGGGAGAAATTCAGCTGACCCTGATCGGTATGAAGGAGCACCTCGCCATGCTGCCGGTGCTCGCGCTCGTGCGCGCTCGACATGGCCGGGTGGCCCGGGTGGGCGTGGGCAGCCGCAATTTTGCACCGTTGCCGCGCGCCCTGATGGGTCCGTCCATTGCACTGTCCAATCTGTCGCTCTGGCGCGATGCCGCCACCGCCGGATATCTCGGGCAGGGCCGCATCATGCCCGACCTCGCCTTTGCGAGCGACGGTCGGGCAGAAAAGCGTGATCTGGCCGACGAGGTTCGCGACGTGCTGGTCGTATCCATGCGCTCCGATCTGGACTATCCGAGCGATGAGTGGCTCGCCGGGGTGCGAGCCGTGGCGGCCGACAATGGCCTCACGATCTGGTGCGTGACCCAGGTTCTGCGCGACGACGACAAGTGCGGCCAACTCGCCGCCGACCTCGACGGGCAGGCCCTGCGCTGGAACGGCACCGGCCACGACGAGCAGGAGCAGCGCCTGCGCGACCTCTACCGACGGGCGGCGCTCGCCGTGAGCGACCGGCTGCACGTGCTCGTCGGCGCGCTCACCGAGGGAGCAGTTCCGGCCGCACTTTTGGTCAGCGGACAGCCCAAAGGTGGTCGGGCGGACAAGATCGCCCGGCATTTTGCCGCGGCCGGCCTGCACGACGTGAGCATTGACAGCGCAGGACTCAGTATCGCCCAAATCCGGGATCGGCTGCAGAACCTGCTCGGCCGGCGCGAGCCCATTTTGGCCGGCCTGGCCGAAGCGCAGGCCGAATTACAGACCGTGCGTCGCCTGCTCGACCAGGTGCTGAGCATCGAAAGTGTGCGGTGAGTATCAGCGAAGCGGACGATACCGAGCCGATCAACGTAGCGGCGCTCACGATCAACCCGCAAAACGCTGACCCGCTCAATACCACCCCGGTCGCCGCCCAGCGGCACGTATCCCGGCGCACGGCCGAACGTTTCATTGCCGTGCACGTTGGACGCAGCGGTGAGGTCGCCGGCGGCATGAGTCAGGTGGTCAATGGCTATTTGGCACATTCCTTTGTCGACTTCGAGCTGCGTATGGTGTCCTCGCGGGACGGCAGCGGCGGGCTGCGCGCGGCCGGGGTTGCAGCATCCGCTTTCTGGAAGCTGCTGCGGCTGGCCAACCCGGAGCGCACGGTCGTCGTTGCGCACCTGTCCCAGGGCGGATCCTTCGCGCGGGAAGGTGCTCTGCTCGCCCTGGCCCACGCGCGTGGTTTCGCGACCGTGGCACAGCTGCACGGTAGTTCGTTTGCCGACTTCGCCCGCAAGCGCCCCGGTCTGGTGGGGAGCGTGCTGCGCTCCGCCGACGTGGTGCTGACCCTGTCGGTTGAATCGCACGCTGCGGCGGCGGAGTTCGTGCCGGGGGAGCGGGTTGTACTCGTGCCGAACGCCGTCGCCGCTGGTGCCGTGCGGCAGATCGAGAACCTCGTCGTGTTCGGCGGTGCGGTCAGCAAGCGCAAGGGCGTCGACGTACTCGTGGCGGCGTGGGAACGGCTCGCGCCGCAGCATCCGCTCTGGAAATTGGTCATTGCCGGGCCGATCGGCGACCAGCCTGCGCAGCCGCTGACTGGGGCGGAATTTGTCGGCCCGCTCAGCCATGCTGCCCTAATGGAGCTGCTCGAGCGCTCCGCGATCGCGGTGTTGCCCTCCCGCGACGAGGCGATGCCCATGTTCATTCTCGAGGCGATGGCGCGCACCAATTGTGTCGTGGCGACCAGCGTCGGTGGGGTGCCGGCCGTCCTGGCCGGTGGGGTCGGCATGCTCATGGAGCCCGGCGACGTCGACGCCCTCGAGGCGGCCCTGCACCGGGCGATGACGGATGCCCCCTGGCGCGCCAAAAAGGCGGATCTGGCCAGATCCGCCTTTGAGACTACCTATTCGGCTGCCGCGGTCTTTCCTCGTATCGAGCGCAGCTGGACCACTGCACTCGAACGACGAAGCGACCGGGTGGCTAAGAGGTACAGGCCAGGCTCGAGAAACCGGACCCAGCAGCCGTGACGGTGTTGGAGCAGTAGACCTTGGTGCCGCTGGCACCCTTGCTGCCCTGTTCGTGGATGAAGAAGCCGAAGCCCGCGGCGTTGACCGGAACGGTGTTATCGAAGAACACGTTGCGCAGGCCCCAGCCGGCAACGCTTCCGTTGACCGCGAAGCCGTGCATGGTGCTGTTGGTACCCTTGTTTTGGTAGATCTGCCAGTCGTTACCCTTGACCTTGACCCATTCCTCGGCGCGCGGCATGGCGTTGGTGCCGTCAATGACGTTGTCGCGGATGATGCCGTACGAGGTGCCTTCCTTGACCTCGATCGGCTGGGCGCCGGTCAGGCTGATGGTGTTGCCCATCAGGAGGGTGCGGTCGGTGCGGTCGGGCAGGCAGTCGGTCTGGGCGCACCAGTTGGCGTCTGAGGTTCCGATGTAGATGCCCTCACCGTAGAACGGGTCGCGCTTGCCGGTATTGCGAATGGTATTGCCGACGACTTTGCTGTCGGTGGTGAAAGCCCGCAGGTGGATGCCTTCATAGCCGATGTTGTCAACCAGGGTATCGGCGATGGTGACGTTCTTGCTGCGGATCACGCTGATGCCCTTGAGGCTGTTGGTGACGGTCATTCCGGCGACCACGAGGTTCGAGGAGTTGGAGATCTGGATACCGTGGTTGTTCTGGATGCTGCCGACGTTGACCACCGCGGTGCGCGGTCCACAGACCCAGATCGGGTTGGTGGCTGTTCCGTTGACGGTCATGTTGATCTGGGCGTTGTAGGTGCCGGGGTCCATCTTGATGACGGTGCCGGGCTGTGCCTGGGCCGCGGCGGTCATGAGCTCCTGAGCGGTCGTCACGGTGACGGTCGCGGCCGGGCAGTCGGCGTAGCGATGGGTGCTGATCGGTGCCGGGGTGGGCGCGGTGCTCGGCACGGCCGACACGACGAAGGCGTCGACGATGCTGCTGGTGCCGGTGGAGCGGGCGTCCTTCTGGCCGGTGCGGGATACCGTGATGGTGTGGGTGCCGGCGGAGAGGCTCGTCGTGCTGTAAGCAACCTGCTTGTAGGCCGTGCTCGCGGAATAGCCGTTGACCGTGGCGACGACCTGGCCGTCAATGGCGACGTTGCTCGTGCCGGAGCTGCTGGTCAGACGGGTGATGAAGGCAATGCTCGAACCCTGGAAGGTTAAGGAAGCGCTGCTCGAGGTGGTCGAGAACCTGACCGATCCGCCGGAGTCGTTGCTGGAGCCGGAGGTGCGCCAGGTGCCGGCGTACGTGACCTGCGCCGATTCGCTGTCGATGGTGGTCGAGCCGGTCGGGGCGTCCATCGTGGCCGTCGTGGTCAGCGGGACCGCCGTGGCGGTCGGGGTGGGCGTCGGCGCCGGGGCGGGAGCGGTTGCGGTTGCGGGGGACTTGGTGAGGAACGCGTCGACGATGCTGCTGGTTCCGGTGGATCGGGAATCCTTCTGGCCGGTGCGGCTGACCTTGATGGTGTGGGTCCCGCTGGAGAGATTCGTGGTGCTGAACAGGCTCTGCTGGTACTTCGTCGTGGCGGAGTAGCCGTTGACCGTGGCGACCACCTTGCCGTCGATCGAGATATCGCTCGTGCCCGAACTACTGGTCATACGGGTGATGAAGGCCACGGTCGAGCCCGTGAAGGTCAGCGAGGCGCTCGTCGCCGTTGTGGAGGCGAACATTACCGATCCTCCGTTGTCGGAGGGTGAGCCCGTGGTGCGCCAGGTGCCGACGTACTTGACCTGTGCGGAGGAACTGTCGATCACCGTGGTGCCGGCGGGCGCTGTCGCGGCGGAGGCCGCTGCGGCGGGGATCATGGCGCTGAGCGGAACCAGCGCGGCGATGGCGACGGCGGCGATGGTGGCACGTCGGGTGAAGCGGGGGAACAACATAGTGGACCTTCCGGATGTTCATGGACTTGTTGGCTACGTCCGTGAACCCGGGGGTTTTCGACGCACATGATCTTCGTGATACTCGGCGGTGATTGCCGTGCTCACGTCGTCAATTAGCGTCTGAACTGCTGCACGTTACCCGTGTGCAAATGGGTTTGTGGGCACGAATTAAGCGGATGCGAACGCCTCTCCTCGCGCGGGCGTGCGCGTGCGCTGCAGCGCCCGTCTCGGCGGTCGGCCGCTGCGAAACTGAGCGAGCCTCTTGATTTGGCCCTGACCAGTGCTAATGCCCATTGTGGGCTAAGTCACCGACTCGACGGGAAGGAGGCGGCGGGCTGTCCGACGTGCGGCACCCGTCATTCCTGTGAAAGTGCCTAGAGTGGTTTTTGAACCCTTGAGTTTCTGTCTCCCGGCCTTTCGTCTCCCGGACTTCTGTCGCACTGCTCGGCCGCGCGGGTTTGCTGCTGGCGCGAGCAACTCAGCTCAGCGCGTGCAGCGTTCGGCCGCGCGCCGCAGCCGCTACCCGGTGCAGGGGAGGTTGGAGAAGCCCTCGGCCGCGCGGGTGACCGAGTTCGCGCAGGAGACCTTGGTGTCGCTCGAGCCCTTGCGGCCCTTCTCGTGGATGAAGAAGGCGTATCCCCCGGCATTGACCGCACCGGAGTTGTCGGTGAAGGTATTGCGCAGGCCCCAGCCCGCGACACTGCCGTTGACCGCGAAGCCGTGCAGGGGGCTGTTGCTGCCCGTGTTTCCGACGATGGTCCAGTCGTTGCCCTTGACCTTGACCCATTCCTGAGCGTTCCGCATGCCGTTGGCGCCGTCGATGACGTTGTCGCGAATGACGCCGTTTGACGTGCCTTCTTTCACCTCGATCGGCTGGGCGCTGGTGCTGCTGATCGTGTTGCCCAGCACCCGGATGCGATCGGTACGGTCCGGTCTGCAGTCGGTCTGCGCGCACCAGTTGTTCTCCGAGGTACCGATGTAGACGCCCTCGCCGAACTGCGCATCGCGCTGGCCGGTGCGTGAAATCGTGTTGCCGACGACGGTGCTGTCGGTCGTGAAATCACGCAAGTGGATGCCCTCGTAGCCGATGTTCTCGACGCGCGTGTCGGCAATCGTGACGTTGGTGCTGTGAACCACGCTGATGCCCTTGAGGCTGTTGGTGACGGTCATGCCGGCGATCACGAGGTTCGAGGAATTCTTGATCTGGATGCCGTGGTTGTCCTGAACGCTGCCGACATCGATGACGGCGTCACGCGGGCCGCAGACCCAGATCGGGTCGGCTTTCGTGCCGTTCGCGTGCATGTTGATCTGGTCCCGGTAGGTGCCGGGCGCCAGGTGGATGACGGTCCCGGGTCGGGCACGGTCGACGGCGGATATGAGCTCGGCGGCGTTGCTCACCGCCTCGGTCGCGGCCGGGCAGTCGGCGTAGCGGTGCGCGCCGGACGGCGTCTGCATGGGCGGGAGAGCTGGGGCGGCGATCGGCGCCGGTGCTGGAGCGGAAGCGGCTTGGGGATTGACGACGAACGCGTCAATAATGCTGTTGGTACCGGTGGAGCGGGGGTCCTTCTTGCCGGTGCGGGTGATTGTGATGGTGTGGCTGCCGCTGCCGAGGCCCGTCGTGCTGAACGCGGTCTGCTTGTGTTGGGTGGTCGCGGAGTAACCGTTGACGGTCGCGACGACCTTGCCGTCGATGGAAACCGTGCTCTTTCCGGAGCTCGTGGTGGTGCGTGTCACGTAGGCGACACTGGATCCCTCAAAGGTCATCGAGGCGCTGCCCGGACTGAACTGAAACCGCACCGATCCGCCGCGGTCGGCGGCATTGCGGGTGGTGCGCCAGGTTCCGGAATAGTTGATCTTTGACGACTTGCTGTCGATCACGGTGCGTACGGTCGCCGCGGCCGCCACTTCACCGCCTGGAACAGGAATGGTGAGGGGAGCGAGCACCGCAATCGTGACAGCGAAGAAGGCGGCGACGGCAATCACGGCGTGGCGGGCGGACGTCGTGGGCCGGTGAGCGTGCGGTTTACTGTCAGTGGGCTGGCGAAAAAGGGGCACGGTGGACGTCCTCCGGAGAATCGGGTTCACGAATGGACAGCGGGTGCTGTACTCGTTCGAAGCGCTAGGTACGGTTCGAACGAGCTGATGCAGCGGTCGCACCGGCTGCGCGGACAGGGTCGGTTCGTCGACCTTGGCGATCCGGTCAGGAGTGTCGTGATTCCGCGTTATCTGAAGCAGCGTGTCGTTCTGACAGGTGCCTGGTGGCGGATGCTGGCCCGGTGGGTGCATGGTGCGTATTCAGCGTTCGATGACCGACAGCGTAGGGACTACTCGGATTGAACTATCGGACCGAGCCTATCGATCACCAAAGTCGAATCCGTTTCACTTTCCTGTGAAAGTGCCCCGAATGCCGCTGTCCCGCGTGACGAAATATTCCGGCGGGCGGAGGCATCGACTCTGCCGAGCCGTGAGTTCCACCGCGAAAAATCGTTCCCGTTGGCAAGAGGTTCACAGCTCGGTGAGTGGATGCCGCAGCGAGGCCGCTCAGGCGGCGCCCTGCTCGGCCGCGAGGCGCAGCACACGACGGTGCAGCCCAACGCTCACCTTGGCGGTGGCGGCCAGCGCGAGGCGCTTCCAATCGCGGCGGCTTGCGGCGAGCAGCACGAGCCGCCAGGTCAGCCGCGAGCGCAGTTCGGCGACGATCTCGTCGCGCTCCTCAGCGTCGTATGGACCGCTCAGAGCGTCTTTCAGCCCGGACAGCAGCACGTAGCGCAGTCGAAAATAGCCGTACGAGTTGGAGCCGATGATGCGGGTGTCGAGGGTGATTGCGGCAGTGGTGACGGCCTGCTCGACCAACAGCAGCGATTCAGCCCGGCGCGACCCGGAGCGGATGATCGACCCGCCGCGCACGACATAGGAGTAGAGCGTGTCGCTGATCGCTGCGACCCGATCGGACGCGGCGAGCAGCTGCGCGACCATGGCCAGGTCGGAGTGCACCCGGGCCGGCGTGAACTCGATCTCGCTGGCGAGAGCACGTCGGAACAGCTTGTTCCAGAGATGCCCGGTGATGTCGCCGTCGAGCAGCAGCCCAAATGCCGCCGCACCGGTGATCGGCTGCGGCAGAGCGGGCGCGGCCAGGGCGCGCCGCTGGCCGGGATAGACGTACTCCGCGCCGCAGATCACCACGTCGGCGCCGGTCGACCGGGCCGCAGTCACGAGCTTGTCCAGCGCGGACTCGGCCCAATCATCGTCACAATCGACGAACCAGAGAAACTCACCCCGGCTTTCGGCGACCGCCCGGCTCCGGGCGAGCGCGACTCCGCCGTTGCGTTCCTGCTGAAAGAAATGAACGGATGCGTGCGCGCCGGCCACCCGCGCACCGATCGCGGCCGTCGCATCCGTTGAGCCGTCGTCGACCACGATGATCTCGATGTTGGACAGAGTCTGGTGGAGCAGCCGGTCGATGGCACCTTCCAGAAACTCGGCGGCGTTGTAGGCCGGAACGATGACGCTCACGACCGGGCACTCGGTCGCGTCGGCCTCGCTCACTCGGTCAGCTTTCGAATCGCGCGGGTCAACTCCGAAAGCGAAGCCCGGGCCTCGACCACGTGCCGGAGAATCGGTTCCCGGCGGCTGATCACATCGCGGGCGCGACGCTCGAGTGCCGCGGCGTCTGGCAGGGTCCAGCCGATCGTGGCGCCCTTGATGCCGACCGCATCGAGCGTGCGCGCCGCCTTGGAGTGTCCGCCCTCGGCGATCACGAGCGGCAGGGCGCCCTCGGTCAGTCCGATCACCGCCGCGTGCAGCCGGTCGGTCACCACGAGCAGCGACCGCTGGTAGACCGCCCGCAGCTTCACTTCCTGCTCGGCATGGTCCGGTCCATCCCAAACCAGCGCGGTTCCGCCGAGCTTGACGGCGAGTTCCTCGGCCAGCGGTCCGTCGCGTTCGATCTGGGAGACCGCGACGATCTGCAGCCCGAAGGCGCTGGCGAGGCCGCGCATGGCCTGAATCCACTCGGAGTCCGGGCGCCGCCCGTTGTAGCGCACCGACACGGCGAGCAGCGGCCGGTCGGGCGTCGACGCGAGCAGGTCGGCATCCGCTGCCCCGGTGGCAAAAGCCCAGTCGGGAGCGATGCGGCCGAGCCCCATCGCTGCCAGGCTATAGTCGTCGCGCCAGGCCACGAGGTCGCAGAGGCGCAGGGTCGCGGCCACCGGAATGCGCCACTTCGTGTTCTGCCGCACGCCGAACCCGGTGTGCACGGCGTGCCCGCCGCGCAGCCGATTGAGCGCGAGGTGCGGCGCAAGGCGCAGATAGCGCAGCGCGTAGGCGCGTTGCAGCTCCATTTCCCCGGCATTGAAGGCATAAACGGATGCTTCCCGCAGCGTCGACCGTGAAATCTCGCGTCGCCAGTCGGTGCTCGTGCGAAACAGCCGATCGGCGTCGTGCAGACCGAGTCCGCTCAGGTAGAAGTCCGCTCGGGATCCGACGAACACCTGCAGCTCGCCGGCCTCCCGCAGGGCGTCGAGGAAGGCCCGGCGCAGCACGGTGTCGCCGACATTGTCGATCTGGCCCATGGCCGAGGCAAAGATTCTCATGCGCGCTCCAGCGTCGAAATGAGCACTCGCTCCAGGTCGGCGCCGCTCGATTGCTCGGAGAAGCGAGCCAGCCACGGCTCGATGTGGTCGAGCGGGAGCTCGGCTGCGCGCAGAATAGCGTCCGCGAGGTCCGCGGGCCGCGCGGACAACGCTAGCTCGCCCGTGATGCCGGGCACAATTGCATCCGCTACGCCGAGCGCCCCCGATACGGCCACCGAGGGATACCCGGCCGCGGCGGCCTCGACCAGTACGTTGCCGAAGCCCTCCCGGCTCGAGGTGAGCAGGGCCACGGCGTTGTCGCCGAACTCGTCGAACCAGGTCTCGACCCAGCCGCGGTGGTGAAAGATCACGTCGGCCTGTCGGGCTGCGGCCTGCACATCGCCAAGCAGCGGACCGCCGCCGAACGACACGACCTCGACAGCGACGCCCCGCCTGGCCAGTTCGGCCGCCGCCGCAATGGCCAGCAGCGGTCGCTTCTGTTCGACCAGCCGGCAGGCCAGCACGATCTGAATTCCGTTGGCCGTGCCCGGCCGCCGCGCCCCGGGCGCCACGATCGTAGCGGTGCCGGTCCGGTCGGCTCCGCTCTCGGTCACGGCTCCGTCTCCGTCTCCGTCAACGCGGGCGTGCACACTCGTCCGGCCCGGCCCGCGCGGTGTTCCGCGCAGCTTCGCAGTGGCCGGGTTGGCGACGACGGTGATGCGGTCTCCGCGCACGCCGAACGCCGAGACCAGCTCAGCGGCGACCGGATGCGAGATGGCGATGACATGGTCAGCCCACCGATATATCCGCTTGGCGATGCCGATCTTGACCCGGTGGGCGAGACTCGATCCGGGCAGGCCGAGCGAGACCAGATTGCGTTCGCTCACGAGCACCCGGGGTCGCACGCGCGCCGGCAGCAGCCGGGCCGCGGTCAGCAGCACGAGGTTGGGATACACCTGCAGGGCCACGGCGACATCGGGCTGCCAGTCGATCAGGCTGCGCCGCAGGGCCGCGGTCTTCGCGACATGCCCGTGCTGTCCGGCGAGAGATCGCCCCTCGACCCCCTCGGGAAGGTATCCCGGCTCCACATCGCCGGCGGTGAGCACAACACGTACCTCGTAGCCCTGGTCGGCGAGCCAACCCATCCAGGTGCGCGCGACGAATTCCGCGCCCCCGCCGTGCAGCGACGGAATGACAAAGAGGATGCGGCGCAGCAGTGGGTGCGCCGGCTTCGGGTTCACCGGGGGATGGGTGGTGTCGGGCGATGTGGGCTGGGTCATGCTCGGCCTTCTCTGTCGTCGCGTGGTCGCGAGAATGTGGGGCGGGATCGGGGCTGGTTCGATCGGGGTGGGTCGGCTCGGGCGCCGCTCGCAAGCCCGGTAAAATTGAGGGCGGCGAGGCGCTGCACCTCGGGCAGCTGGGCGGCCAGGCGGGCGCGGTACTCGCCTCGCTGGGCGAGGACCGCGCGCACGACGGGAACCATACGCTCGGCCAGGCCGACGCCCGGTTCTACGCACAGGTCCTGCGTGCCGAACAGGCTCATCATGCCCGCGACCTTGCCCTGGGTGGACAGCGCGACGGCGGGAACCCGGTGGTACAGCGCCTGCACGGCGAGGTGCATGCGACCGGTCAGCACGATCGACGCCCCAGCACAGAGTCCGCGCACCTCGGCCGGGGTGAGCAGCCGGTTCACCAGAACCACCCGATCTTCAGCGCCGGCCCCCTGGGCGAACCGGTCGAACACCGCGCGGCAGGCGGCGGCATCGTCGCCGCTGTGCCGCACGACATGCGGCAGCAGCACCACTCTCAGCCCGGCCTCGAGCAGGGCGGTGATGATCACGGCGTACTCCGAGATCTGGTCGAAGCTGCGCCCGACCAGCGCGCTCGCGTTCACCACGGCGAAGGGCGTCGGCGCGGTGCCGAGGTATTCCGTGGCGGCGGTGGGTGAGCTCGTGCGCACCGCGAACACGGCGTCGGCGACGTCGATCACGTTCTTGAATCGGTCGGCGCGCGCTCGCGCGGATGAGACCGGGTCGCGCAGCTGCAGCCGGGTTCCCAACCGACCGGCGCGGCCGAGTGAACGGCGTACCCCCAGATTGGCGTGGCCGTTCCAGCTGAAGCCGAGAATGCGCGCTTCAACCCCGACGCTGCGGGCCAGGCTCGCGACATCCGCTCGCCGTGACGAGGCACGCACGCTGTAGGCGCCGTCCATGATGTCGGCGCCGACCACGGTCAGTGACAGGGCCCCGCGCAGCACGGCCGCGAGCTGCACCATGGACTGTCGGTGGGCGCGGTCGTTGCCATAGATCAGGTGCGCGATCGGCTCGAGCCGTGCCCGGGCGGCATGTTCCGCCGGAATGCGCACATCATTGGGGCCCCGCACGAGTACCCGCACCGGCCCTGTGACGTTCTCGAGGTACGCCTCGATCATGGCCTGATCGCCAATGTTTCCCTCGCCGGGCGGCGCAACGAGCACGTGCCAGCGCTCGGTGCCATCCGGGGCCGGACCCAGTCGCCCGATCGCCCGGCGCAGTGCGGCCCGATCACGCAGATACGGCAGAGCGGATGCCGCGGCCAGGCCGTGCAAAATCCGGTCCAGCTTGCGCACGATGCGCAGCCGGGTGCGCCCACCGCGGCGGGTGCTGCGCGCGGCGGGGGGCGCCGGAGTGAGCTGATCGGTCGCCGTCGCGGACCCACCGGCAACAGCGGGTGAGACCTTCGCCGACCGCAGAAAGCTGCGGGCCTGCGCGATCGAGCGAACATCGCGCCGAAACCGGGGCCAGACCAGCATGACGATGCCAATCGCAACGAGCAGCGCAACACCGCCGAGCGCCACCCGGGCGAGGGGCAGTTCGATCGGAATCCACTGCACGGCAGCCCAGGACGCCCCGGTGGCGAAGCCGTAGCCGAGGATGGCGCGAACGCCGGCGAAAAACATGGCGCGGGCCGGGGCATCCGTTACCCGGCTGATCCACCACAGGCCGATCGGCCAGATCAGGGCGACGCCGAGTGAATATCCGGCGGCGACGCCGTAGACACCCCAGAAGGAGCCGAGCAGCACGAACGCGACCAGTAGCGGCCGGGTGCAGAGGGCGAAGTACAGGTTCTGCTTGGTGACGCCCTTCGACAGAAACACCCAGTAGGTCGCGTAGGCCGCAGCCTCGAAGAACCCGGCGATGGCCAGAATCTGAAAGATTGGCGCGGAGCCGAGCCAATTGCTGCCGAGCGCGATGCTGATGATCGGCAGCGCCTGAGCACAGGAAAACGCGAGCACGATGGTGACGGCGTGCAGCATGATAGTTTGCCCGAGCAGAATGAACCGGTCGTATTTGGCCGGGTGGTCCTGTAGCCGCGCCAGTACCGGCAGCGCCACCCGGGTGGACGGGCCGTTGATCTGGTTGAGCGGCAGCAGCAGCAGCTGAAAAGCGCGGTTGTACAGGCCGAGCGGGCCCGCGCCGAGGGTCGCGCCGATCACGATGGTGTCGGTGTTGCGGCTGGCGTAGCCGAGCAGCTGGGTGCCGGCCAGGTTGGAGCCGAACGCGATCAGGTGTCGCATCGGCGTTTTGCGGTGAAACCAGCCCGGAAACCAGTTGGTGATGGGAACGAGAATGATGATGGTGAGAATGCCCTGGCTGATCTGCTGCCCGGCGAGCGCCCAATAGCCGAAACCATTGAGCGCCATGACGATGCCAATGGTCAGCCCGCCGACCTGCGCGCCGATCTCCGAGCCGGCCAGCGCCTTGAAATGAAAGTTGCGGTTGAGATCGGCCCGAAACTGGGTGGCGAGGCCGTTCAGCAGAAACGTGCCGGCGAGTACCTGGGTGAGCAGCACGAGCCGGTCGTCGCCGTACAGTGTCGCGATCAAGGGGCTGAACAGCACAGCCAGCAGCATGAGGGCGAGCCCGATCAGGCTGTTGATCCAGAACAGGTTGTCCTTCTGCTGCCGGCTGAGCTCGCGCACCTGAATCGCCGCCGACGACAGCCCGAAGTTGCGCAGCACCTCGCCGACACCGATGATGGCGGCGACCGAGGCGACGAGCCCGTAATCGCTCGGGTCGAGCAGCCGGCCCAGCACGACGATGCCGCCGAGCTGCACGCCGATGCGAATGAGCTGGCCGACCAGGGTCGTCGATGCGCCCCGGCCTGCTGTGTGCCCGAGTCCGGCGGTCGAACGGGGAAGCGGGGCTGAGGGGGTTGACGGTGGCATCGTCACGGTCAACGGATGCTCCGGCGGGGCCGTCCGGTCAGCTGCAAGGCCCGCAGGTAGGTGCCATAACTCTGCAGACCCAGGGTTTTCCAGTCGCGCCCGTCAAGGTGGGGGCGCGGCCGAGAGCCGGCGGCGCGCATCCGCTCCAGGGTGTGGCGCAGGATCAACGGCGTGAGCTCGCCCTCGTACAGATAGATCCAGCCGGGGCCGACCTCCTCGGCCAGAGCCAGATTGGACGGTGTCGACGGCACGAGCACCGGCCGATCCAGGGAGAGGGTGACGAGCAGAACGCCCGAATTGTGCATTTCGCGGTAGGGCAACACAACCAGTTCAGCTTCGCCGACCTCCACCACGAGTTCCTCGTCGGAGACGAAGCGCAGCACCGAGCTGACGCGTTCGTCCTCGGCCTGTTCGGCGGTTATGACCGCGCCGAGGCCGCTGGACGGACGGCCGACGATGCGCAGCGTCAGATCCGCGCCCGGCACCGCGCGAAATACCTGCAGCAGGGTTTCGACCCCCTTATAGGGTCGAATCAGTCCGAAATAGAGGATACGCCCGGGCACGGAGTTCGGCAGCGGCATGCCGGCGAAGCGGTCCCGATAGTGGCCGTGCAAAATGGTGACGGCCTTGGACTCCGGTTCGACCGGGGTGGTCGGATTCAGTCGAATAACGAGCGCCGTACGGGCATCGAGCGCCTCGAGGGCGCGGGTTTCCGCGTTCTGTCCGGCCTCGTGCGGGGTGAGGTTGTGCATGGTGCGCACGATCGGAATGCGCTGCAGCCGCGCGCGCAGCAGCAGTGCGTAGAGAGCGGCGCGACGAAGCTTTGCCTTCAGCGGCCGGGGAGCGCGAATGAGCAGCTCCGGCCAGTGCACGTGGAACACGTCGTACCGGCCCAGTAGCGCGGTGCGCCAGGTGAAGAACCGCATGGTCACGGCGTCCGGAGCGCCCTCGACGACCTGGTTGACGTAGCGCGTGGTGCCATCGGGTGCACTCAGCGATTGCAACACGGTGATTCTTGTCGAGCCCGTGCCTGTCGAACCTATCGTCGTCACGCCCATACCCCTTACGGGCCGGCAGGGAATGCCGGCGGTAACTGAGAATCTGTCGGTTTAGAGTAGCGTGCCAGCCGGCGGCACGTTAGAAGCGCGCATACCCCCGTTTGGGGCGAGCGAGTGATCGTCGTGCCGGCGCCGTGGCAAGCCCGGCGGCGGCATCCGTTTTGCCCGGATTCAGCGTCAGAATCAACAGGCAACCAAGCAGCAGGTGCATCGGGCGCAGTGCGTCGATCGCGTTGAATCCGGCGATACAGACGGTGTACGCGACGAGAGCGGCCGCGGCGCCGACGGCACGTTGGGACAGCGCGTGCGCCACGGCCGAGCCGATCACGAGCAGAAACAGGAGCACTCCGGGCAGGCCGATGCTGATCAGCAGCTGCAGCAGCGAATTCTCGATCGTGACATCGTTGAACAGGCGCCCGGTGATGCCGGAAGTGCCAGGCCCCGACCCGATCCAACCGGTCAGATTCGCGGCCTGCAGGGACACCCAGACGCCGAGGTCGCGGGCCTGCGACGACAGTTCGGCCTCGACCGAGTTATTGCGGGCGGTAAAGGCATCGAACTGGAAGAGTGCGACGATGCCCGCAGCCACGAGTACCGCGAGCAGCGCGAATTTGCCCCAGTGCTTTTCACCGCGCAGCACCAGCGACACGAAGTAGGCGAAACCGATGGCGATCGCCGCCGACAGGATGGCACCGCGCGAGACGGTGGCGACGAGGCCGAGGCCGCTCAGGATCGCGGTGACGAGGGCCGGTTTCGAGTCCTCGCGCAGCCAGACGCCGATCCCCAGGGCGCAGGCGACGGCGAAAAACAGGCCGGCGAACAGCGGATGCCCAAACGATGCGGTCGCGCGATACACCGACCAGTGCTGGCTGTCGCTCAGGCCGAGCACCGTGTACAGCGTGCCCCAGATCGGATTGGCGCGCAGGGCCCCCTCGATCAGGGCGTACGCTCCGAGCCAGGCGCCGAGCAGAAGCCAGGCCCGCCGAATCCAGAAGGCCTCCCGGCTCGCGGTGCCGATGAAAAGCGGAAGCAACGCGCCGGCGCTGAAACTGATAGTCCAGCCGAGGCTCGCCTGCAGGTCGGGGCTGTGCAGCAGCGTGAACAGCGACCAGACCAGAAAGAGCACCGCGAAGAAGCGGGTAGCCGACTTGAACGGGGCCGGTGCCGTCGTGAGCGGAACGTTCGCCGTGGTGGTGATCAGCCGGCGCAGCGCCCAGACGACGATGATCATGGTGGTCAGCGGCAAGGCGCCGATCGGGCCGTCCTGGGGAAGCATGCGGGCCGGAATGAGTGCAAAGGTGACTAGTGCCACGGCCGGCAGAACGTGCACGGGTAGCAGGAACAGGGTCACCATGGCGACGAAGGCGAGCAGGGCCAGCGGAATCACGATAAAGCCGAGACTGGCCACGAAGCGCGGCAGCACCAGGCTCGCCACAATGACGAACAGGGCGGCGAGCGCGCTGATGATGATCGGCGTGCGGCGCAATCGCAACATGGTGAAATCGAACATCGGCCGCCTTCGGGTGGTAGCGCAGAGTGGTGGCGCAGAAACTGTTGATCGCGCAGGGAATGGACGGAATGGAGCCGCAGCGCTGTTGATGCGATTAGGCGCAACGATAACACGTGAATTTTCCTCAGCGCCAGTAAGACGGCCGGAAAACCGATACTTTAGGCGGGTTGGGCTGCACAGGCCGCAAAATTCCAGCTGCTCAAGCACCGCACAGCCGACGAAATGGAGTCTTACGGTGAAATTATCCCGACTGACCTACAAGATTCTGCGGCGTGCCCGCGGGAGGGTCTACGCGATTCGGGCGCTGGGTGTGCAGATCGGCAGTGGATGTCGCATCCTCTCTGATATCGCCACTACCGAGCCGTGGCTCATCTCGGTCGGTGACCGGGTGACGATCAGCTCCGGGGTAACCTTCATCACCCACGACGGATCGGGCTGGCTCTGCCGCGATGAGCGTGGCCGCCGCTATCGCTTCGCGCCGATTCGGGTGGGCTCGGATGTCTTTATCGGCGCCGGCGTGACAGTGCTGCCCGGAGTGAGCATCGGCGACCGTTGCGTGGTGGGTGCTGGGTCGGTCGTGACGGCATCGGTGCCGGACGGCACCATCGTGGCCGGCGTTCCGGCCCGCCCGATCAAGGCCTGGCCCGAGTTTCACGCGGCGCTGCGCGAGTGGCCGGCCGAGTCCGACATGGTGGGCCAGAGCTACCGGGAGCGGGTCGATTCGATCGCCGAGGGGCTGATGGCCCGGCGCTGACGGCTTGAGCCGGCGCGTTGCGTCGGCGCATTCAACAGGCCGGCGTCAGCCAGGCCTTGATGAATCCGGCGCTCTGGTACCCGAACTGGTACACCCACTTGGGCGGATCCATCGGCTGCGCGGCGCCGATCACCGCGAGTACCCCTGGGTAACAGCGGGAGATCTGCAGGCGGGCCCGACTCACGTGATAGCTCGAGGTGACCACGATCACGCGGTTCCAGCCCTGAGCGCTCGTGAAGGCGGCGATGGCTTCGGCCTCCCCGCGCGTGCTCGTGGGGTGCGGGTCGAAACACTCCACCTCGATCGCCGTGCCCGGCACGGCCGGGTCGCGCCCGCACAGGTTGGCCGGGCGGGTGTCCCCGCCGAAGGCATCCGAAATGAGCACGTGATCGCTGTACCCGGCCTTGGCCAGATCGAGGGCCTTCTGCACGACGGCCGCACTCCCGAGCCCGCCGAGCACGACGATGGCGTCGGCGCTGCTCGGAGCGTCTTCACGCGGAAACATGACCGTTCGCGTGGTGACGGCGACCAGGCCAACGGTCAGCAGGATGAGCCCGGTGAGGAGCACGAGGGCGCGCTGGCGCCCGGCGCGGTGGTGCGGCGATTTCACTCGCTGCGCGGCAGCATCCGCTCTGCCGGGTCTGCTGTTTCTGCTGAAGGGGATGCCGCTGCTTCACCCGCCGCCGGTGCCCGTCCGGCAAACCAGATCGGCACCGCAAACGCGTAGCGCAGCACCGGCAGGTCGCGCACCAGTCGCCAGAGCAACAGCGACGCGGCGACCGCGAGGCCAGCGACCAGCGGGGGGAGTGCCGGGCCGAGGCGATCGAGCCAGGCCTGGCCGCGGTAGAGCAGCAGCAGGCTCGTGATCAGCGACACCAGGAGTACATGCACGACGTAGATCGGCAGGGTATTGCGGCCGACATAGGCGAGCCAGGCCATGGCGCGAAAGCCGACCAGGAATCGGGCGACGAGCAGGCCAGCGCCGAGGGCGAACAGGCTCACCACGACGAGCGTTCCGGTGATGAACGGCAGGCGTGAATCCACGGTGAGAATGAGCCCGGCCAACACCAGAAAGGCAGCGCCGAAGCCGAGGCCAAGACCGAGCGCGCCGAGGCGGCTGGGGCGGTTGACGAAGGCGAGGATCCACTCGCGCAGGTAGCAGCCGAGCAGAAAGAACAGAAAGTAGCGGCCGATGCCGTTCCAGGCGATGTTGCCGGTGTCCGCGCGGGCGAAGAACAGCACCGACAGCACGACGGCGCCGCCGAGCTGCACCCGCCAGTCGATGCGGTTGCGCATGAGTTTGGCGGCCATGAAAAACAGGGCGAGGGCGTAGAGAAACCACAGGCCGTTGCTCGGGCGCACCGGCGCGAGCAGCAGATCGATCGGGTTGGTCTCGTCGAAGCCGGACGGGTTGGTCAGGAGCGAGAAATAGCCGAAACGAATGAGGGTCCACAGGAGAAGGGCCCAGACCAGCAGGCTCAGCCGGGTTCGCCACAGCGTTGGCCAGCTGCGTTTGATGATCGAGGCGGCAAACAGGCCGGAGGCGAGAAAAACAACGGCATGCGAAACACGATGAAGACCAGGTTGATCTTGTTCCAAAACTCCGGCGCGAGGCCGGAGAGTACCGTCCACTGCACCGCGTGCGCGAGGGCCACAAGCAGAATCGCGATGCCCTTGGCCCCGTCAACCCAGTCGACCCGCGTGCGTTCCGCCACGAACTACCTCCCTGCTAGATCGACCACTGCGCGAAGGTTTTGATCATGTCGGTGTGGGCGAACCCGGGGGTGTCGTGCGCGAGCGTGTGGTACATCACCTCGGCGGCAATGGCGACGGGCGCGATTTTATTGATTAGGGCGAGGCCGTTCCTGCTCGGAATGACGACATTGTCGGGGTGAGCGTCGTCGGAGACGAGCACCTTGACCCGGCTGTTTGTCCACGGGGTGGCGCTGATCCGGGCCGGGTTGGTGCCCTTGATCAGGGTGAGGTCGTTGTTGTACGCATCGCCGACGTGGGCCTGGTTCTTGGTGTCGTAGGCGTACAGCCATTCGTTGTCGTAGAGTCCGTTGACCATGTACAGGCCGCGAATGTACGGAATGAGCTTCTTGCCGTAGGTGTAGCAGGCCAGGGATCCGCCAAACGAGGTCGCGCGTAAGAAGTTGCGGCGCACGGTGTACAGCGCGTTCAGGTAAGTCCACGCATTCTTCTGCGCGTTGGTGGCGACGGAGTTGGTGTACTGGGTACCGCCGGCATTGATGCAGATGGCGATGGCGTTCTGATCGACCACGAGTTCGCCGGGGTACTTGAAGCCGCCGTTGAGCGCGTTGTGCGAACTCGAGGCTGCGTGGTAGAACCAGACGGCTCCGATCGAGGCCGTCGAATTGCGCGACACGGTCTGGGGAATGAACAGGCGGGCGCGGTCGCCGCCGATGTCCACTTCAATATTGTCGTACAGCTTTTTTCCCTTTTGGGTGAGCACATTGGAGAGGCGGGATACCTCCCCTGGCAGTATCGGGGCGGTCGCGGCTAAGGCTCCGGGTGCGCCCAGCGCACTGAAACCCAGCGTTGCAGCGCCAGCGGACGATAATGTGAGAAACCCTCGACGATCCATTCTGCCGAAGATAGCAGAGAGACTCTCTGAGGTCCAACTCAAATTTCGGGATCAGGTTGTTTGTGCCACCGCGGCCGGCGGATGGGCCGGGCCGAGAGCTACCCGCAGCACGACGGCAGCGATCAGGGTTCCAAGCAGGGCGCCGAGGCTGTTGGCGATCACGTCGTTGACGGTGGCAAATCGTTCCGGCAGAAAGACGAGCTGGCCGAGCTCGATGGTGCAGCTGATCAAAGTGCCGATCAGCGTACCGATCCACCAGCGACGTATGCCGGTCAGCAGCACGATGAGCAGGCCGACCGGAACGAACAAAGCGATGTTGGCACTGAACTCAATGCTCTCGTAGTCGAGCCAGGCCGGCACTCCGTTCGCGTGCAGCCACAGCACAAACGCTGAAATCGATCCGTTCAGGCCGCGGTCGACCGGCGTCGGCCAGAACGCGATCAAGGCCAGTGCAGCGAGGTAGGCGAGTGCCAGCCACCCCGCGGCGCGGCGCAACATGGTGTGCCGACGTCGTCGGTTTGCGGTCATGACACCTCCTGGTTGCCGGCCCGTTTGAGCCGGCACGCCGACTAGTCACTATGCCCTACATTTCAAGCCGTGAACGCCCGGTCTAGTCCGGCTGGGGCCTGTGGAAGTCGGCGAAGTGGATGTTTAATGGCACCCCACCGCGCACCTCCCATTGCGCTGCTGTCCCGTTCCGCAAGCCGACCCTCCCGAAGAGGACTGTTGTGGTCAGAGCCAGGCGTGTTCCGCTGCACCGACTGGTGCTCATCACGCTCGCCGTGAGCCTCACCGGGTGCGCGACAATACCCGACCTTCTCGCCGGCGGCTCGCCGCCAGCCCTGGCAGTGTCGTCGCCAACCGCACAGATGCTGACCGAATACAACTACAACTCGGCCGTCGCGAGCTTCATTGACGACCGCGCGCAGGCCACTCGTCTCATCAGCTCGGCCCGCGCCGACATCGCAGCCACCGAACTGGCCTGGCAGCAAAGCGCGGCCACTATCGGTGACAGTGTCGGTCGGGCCGAACTGCGCCGGCAGATCGACAGCGGTCTTCGCCGGGTGGATCGTGCCGCACGCGAACTCGATCGGGCGAATACGGCGATCGGCTTCTCCGCGGCCAGCGGCGTGTACTTTCCCTCCCGGCCCGACCTGGCCACGCAGACCGGGGTGCTGGACGGCATCCGTTTTGATCGGGCCGCCGGGCTGGCGAGTCTGGAGGAAGCGCTGGCCTCATCGGAGCTGATTGTGGCCGAGGCCGTCACAGCCTGGCATGTGGAGCAGGCTCGGTTGGCGGCCGAAGGGGCAGCGCGGGCGGAGGCAGCGCGAGTCGAAGCGGCGCGAGCGGTGGCAGAACAAGCCGCCCGGTCGGGCCCCGTCCAGTCGTCGGGACCGGGCCGGAACGCGCCGGCGCCGGCATTCGTTTCATTCTCTAAATCGGTCTGGACGACCGGCTGGCAGAACGAGATCGACGCCTGCCAGGGTGCCGTCGACATCAGCGCGCACTACGGCGTGCCGGTGATTGCCGAGCACTGGTCGTGTGGAGGGTCACAGTTTCCGCGGGAGGGCAGCACGATCACCCTGACCGGGGCGGCCAGCGGCGCCTTTCGCGTCGGGCCGGTCACCGCCGTGCTGAATGTCGCGACCGACACCGCCGACAACGTGCCGCGCGGGTTCGACCTGCTTTATCAGACCTGTCGGAACGGTTCGAGTGCCACCATGACGTTCACCGCACTCACCCGCATCGGCTAGCTGGCCGGAGCACCAGCGGCCAGGCGTTTCGGCAGCGCGAAGACGAGCACGAGCGCGAGAATGGCGAACCCGGCACTGACCGCCATCGCCATGGTGGCGCTGTGCGTGAAGGCGGTGGCCACGGCATCCGCTCCCGGGCCGGTCACGGTGAGGGTACCGAAGAACACGCTGCCGATGACGGCGATACCGACCGCGCTACCGACGCGCTGCATGACGCCGACCACACCGCTCGCGCCGCCGGCTTCGGAACGGTCGACGGTTGCGACGATGAAGGACACATTCGGGGCGATGAAGAATCCGCTGCCGAGGCCCGCGATGAACAGGGGCGGCAGCAGGTGCCAGTTGGTCAGCTCGCCCGGTGTCACCACGAGCATGACCAGCCAGATCCAGATCAGGCCGATCGTGACGAAGGCGACGCCCACCACGAGCACGGTACGCCCGAGACGCTTGGCCAGGCGGTCACTCTGCGACGCCCCCAGAATGGTTCCGATCGCGAACGGAATGGAGACGAGCCCTGACTCGAGCGCGCTGTGCCCGAGGCCGGCCTGCCACAGAATCGAGATGGTGAAGAAGATGCTCGTGAAAGCTGCGAAATAAACGAGCGCGAGAATGACGCCGCCGGTGAATGCCGGGTGGGAGAACAGGTGCGGCGGCACGAGCGGGCTGCCGTTTCGCTTGGCGACGACGACTTCCCAGACGCCGAACGCGACGACGAGCAGCACCCCGACCGCGAGGGTGACAAAGGTCCAGAGCGGCCAACCCTGATCTTCGCCCTCGATCAACGGCACCAGCAGGGCAACGAGGCCCGCCGAGACGAGCACAAGGCCGAGCCAATCGATACCGGCCCGCGACGTCGGCGCGGCCTTGGGCAGCGCTGCACCGCCGGGCAGCAGAAACACGGTGGCTCCGAGCGCGAGAATACCGATCGGCAGATTCACCCAGAACACCAGGCGCCAACCGTTCTCTACGCCGAAGGCCTCGATGATGAGTCCGCCGACGATCGGGCCGAGCGCGGTGGAGACGCCAATGACCGATCCCATGATGGCGTAGGCCTTGCCGCGCGCGCTGGCCGGGAACATCAGCTGGATGACGGCGGTCACGGCCGGCACGAACATGCCGCCGGCCAGTCCCTGAATCACGCGGGCGATGATCAGCTGCAGGTCATTCTGGGCGAGGCCGCAGGCGAGGCTCGCGACCGTGAACAGCGCGAGTCCGCTGAAGAACACCCATTTGTGGCCGTAACGGTCGCCGACGCGACCGGCCGGGATGAGCGCGAGGCCGAAGGCGAGGGCGTAGCCGGAGATGATCCACGACAGCGTCGCTTCCGACGCATCGAGGCTCGTGCGAATGCTCGGCAGCGCCACGTTCACTATGGTCGTGTCGAGCAGTGCCATGAACATGCCCGCCAGCAGCACGATCAGGGCTTGCCAGGCCCGGCGGGAAACGATCGGAGCTGTGGGGGGAGCGGGCGTAGATGTCACAGGAGATCCTACAACAAAACCCCCACTCGCCTGGAGTGGAGGTTTTGTGTTACTACTGTCGGGGTAACAGGATTTGAACCTGCGACCTCGTCGTCCCGAACGACGCGCGCTACCAAGCTGCGCCATACCCCGATGGCCCTTGGGCCTAGATCAGTATAGGCGCTCCGAGGCCGTCCTGACGAATTGAGCGAGCAGGTAGGCGGTAGGCCTTATCCAGCGCAAAGGGTCAGCAGGGTTGCCTCGGGCGGGCAAGCAAATCGAACTGGAGCGTAGATCGACGTGCCGAGGCCGGCCGAGACATTCAGAAAGGCGGTGCGCAGTCCGTGGTTCCAGGTGCTCAGGCCCTTCACTTGGCGGCGGGGAATGTCACAGTTGGTTACCAGCGCGCCGAAACCGGGCACGCAGACTTGCCCGCCGTGGGTGTGCCCGGCCAGAATCAGCTGGGCGCCGTGATTCATGAACGAGTTCAACACCCGCTGGTACGGCGCGTGGGCGACGCCGATGGTCAGCGTGGAGCGCGGAGCCGCGGCTTCCTCCGGATCGGGCCAGACGTCGTCACCGAGGGGATCGTTGGCTCGCAGGTCATCGATCGCACGGGTGATCAGGTCGAGCCGGTCGCGCCCGATGTGCGGGTCGTCGACGCCGAAGAACTCTACGTGCGTGCCGTTCAGGTCGAGCGATTCGGCGGCATTGTTGATGTCGGTCCAGCCGAGACCGGCAAATACCCGGCGCAGCGCGTCGGTGTCTAGTTCCTCGCGCCGCACGGTGCGGCGGCTGGAGGGGCCGCCGAAATAGGTGAACGGGTTTTTCAGCTGTGGCCCGACATAGTCGTTGGAACCGTTGACGAACACGCCGGGGATGCCTCGGAACGGTGCCAGGGCATATTCGATGCCGGTGACGCCGTTTTCATGCCCGAGGTTGTCGCCGGTGTCGACGACAAGATCAGGCTTCAGTGTGGCGAGGCTGCGCACCCACTCCTGCTTGTTTTTCTGCCACGGGGCCATGTGCAGGTCGGAGAGATGCAGCACCCGAATGGGCGCCGACCCCGGTGCGAGCACCGGAACGCTCACCTCACGCAGCGTGAACCGGGTGCGCTCGACCAGTGCCCCCCAGACGAAGACGGCGAGGCCAACCGCGCCAGCAGCGACGAGGGACGTGCCGACGAGACGGCCACCACCGCCGAGGCCACGAGCCGCGGTCATTCGTCCTTCTTGTCGGTGCTGGCGTCCGCATTAGGGGCCGTGTATTTTCCGATGACAATCGTCACGGCGTCGCCGGTGCGACTGGCCGTTCCTTCGCCGGGCTGCACGGCGACAACCTTGCCGTCCTGTGCCTTGTCCGTTGTGATCTGTTCGGTTTTGGCCACCGTGAAACCGTACGGAGCGGCGGTGAGCGTGCTGCGGGCATCCGCTTCACTCTTGCCGATGACGGCCGGAATGGTGACGCCGGTGCCATCACTCGAGTAGGCGGTGATGCTGGCGCCACGAGTGGAGGAGGACCCGCCGGCCGGGTCGGTATTGGCCACGGTACCGGCCGGCATTTCGGAGCTCGTCACGCCGCCGTTGACAAACAGGAATCCGGCTGCCTCAATGGTGGACTCGGCATCGGCCATAGACTTGCCGCGCACGTCGGGTACCGGCACGGCAACCGCGTTGATCACGCTGGACGATGCCTCCGGAAAGTCGTCTCCGCCGTACTTCGCGTTGGCATTGGACATGACGATCGGCCAGATGCGGTGGCGTGCCGTGGCGGCATACTTACCCAACAGATTGCTCCGGCTGCTGCGTTGATTCTTCCAGTTGTTTCCACCCACATTGACCACGCCGACGACGGTGGCGACCTTGGTGCTGGCGCCGCTCATCCAGGTGTCCTTGGCACCGTCAGTCGTTCCGGTCTTACCGATCATAGGAAGGCGGGGAGACGTAGCGGAGTTGGACGCTGCAGCTGTGCCGCCGCTTCCCATGACCGTCTTCATGGCGTACTGCATGCCCGCTGCAACGCCGGGTTCGACCGACTGCGTGCAGGTCGACGCGGGGATCGGCAGTTCGGTTCCATCGGTGCTGATGATTTTGGTGATGGCGACCTCGGTGCAGGTCATTCCGTTGTTGGCGATGCCGGCGAAAGCCACCGCCATGGTCAGCGGCGCGATCTCGTTGGTACCGATGACCGACGATGCACCCTGATCAAGGGCCTTCCCATCGGCCCGGTGCACGTTAAAGGTTTCGGCCGTCTTGCGAATGCCGCAAAGGTCCAGCTTTTTGGCCATGCCGATGAAACCCGTGTTGATCGAGCCGGTGGTGGACTGCAGGGCGGAATAGTTGGCGCCGCCCTCGTTGGCGTCGTTACGTGGGTTGAAGCGGCCGTCCCAGTTTTGCACACCTAGGCAACTGTCCTGAAAATCGCCCCAGTTGGCTTTGCGCCGTGAATCGACTCGCTCGGTCAACGCATGGCCTTCCTTGAGCCACTCGGCCAGGGTGAACACTTTGTAGGTTGACCCAGGCTGGAATCCGCCCGAACCGCCGTAGGCGAAGTCGGTGTTGTAGTTTACGCTCGTGTAGTTGGCGCCGGTGGCCTGAACCGCCGGGTCCTGGCTGTAGTCCTTGTTCTGAGTCATGACCAGCACGTTGCCCGTGCCGACCCCGACGCTGGTCACGACGCCGCCGACGTTCCAGTCGTTGTATGTCTTCGGTACGTTGGCGTTGAGCGCGGCCACGGCGGTGGCTTGAAGTTCGAGGTCGAGAGTTGTGTAAACGTCGAATCCGCCGCGGGTGAAGTTGTCGAGGCGTTCCTCTGCGGTCGCGCCGAAGGTCTCATTGTTCTTGAGCACCTTGGTCACGTAGTCGCAGAAGAAGGCGTTGTCGCCGGCGGTCTGGCAGCCGGTGCTGGGCACGGTGATGACGGGCTCGATCGGCGCGGCGACCGCGGCGTCGTAGTCGGCCTGGGCGATCTTGTCGTACTTGAGCATCTCGTTGAGAATGTAGTCGCGACGAAACTTATTGTCGGCGTAGCCGTTGGCCGCACCATTGGTTTCGCTGTCGGGGCGGTCGAGTTGAAACTTGACCGGGTTGTTCACGATCGCCACCAGACTGGCCGCCTGCGGCAGGGTGAGCAGGGCCGCGGTGGTGTTGAAATAGTAGTTGGCGGCGGCTTCGATGCCGTAGACCGATCCGCCATACCCGGCAATGTTCAGATAGCCGCGAAGAATGTCTGCTTTTTCGTACTTTTTCTCGATGCCGATGGCCAAACGCATTTCGCGCAGCTTGCGGTCAGCGGTCGGCTTGGTGGCATCGGAGTAGCAGGCGTCGGCCTCGTCGGCGTCGGTCATCACCTCGCATTTTTGAATGAGCACGTTCTTGACGTACTGCTGCGTGATCGAGGAACCACCGCGAGTGTCACCGCCGGCCAGGGTCTGCACGGCACCGTTGAAGCTGGACTGAATGTCGACGCCGCCGTGCTCCATGAAGCGCGGGTCTTCACCGGCGATGGCGGCATCCTTGGCGAACTGGCTGATCGCGTCGGAGGCCACATCGACCCGGTTCTGCTCGTAGAACGAGGCGAGGAGTACGCGGGTGCCCACCGGGTCCGCGGCGTCGGTCGACGCGTAGATGTTGCTCTTCTGGGAGAGCCGATCGATGGAGAGGTACTCGGGCAGGCTGTCGAACACGTTGATCGTGTTCGTGGCGGCCATGCCGGACAGGGCAACGGCTGGGGCGACGGCGGCGGTCACGAGAATACCGGCGACGGCACTCATCCCGACGAGACCCAGGAGACCCCCCAGAGCCCCGCTCACGGTTCGATTTTTGGCAGACATAGACTTGAGCGTAAGCGACAAATCTGAAAGCCCGCCTCAATAGGAGTCACATGCCCGCCTGGGAGTACCTCACAACGCCGTTGATGATCCACAACACGGCCGCCATTCTGAACAACTGGGGCTCTGACGGGTGGGAACTCGTGCAGGTCGTACCGGGTCCGGAAGGTGGCCTCGTTGCCTACCTGAAACGCCCCCTCGCCGCCAAGGAAGGGGCATAGTCGTGTCGAAGATCGAAGCACGCCTGGCCGAACTGGGCCTTGAACTGCCCAGCGTCGTGCCGCCGGTCGCCGCCTACCTGCCCGCCGTGATCAGCAACGGTTTCGTCTACACCGCCGGCCAGCTGCCGATGGTTTCTGGCGCGCTGCCCGCTGCCGGCAAGGTCGGCGACGGCCACGGCCTGATCCCAGCGGCTGATGCTCAGGAGTATGCCCGCACCTGCGCGCTCAACGGCCTCGCCGCCATCAAGAGCGTGATCGGTTCGCTTGACCGCATCACCCAGGTGGTCAAGGTCACCGGCTTCGTCGCCTCCGATCCCGCATTCACCGGCCAGCCGGCCGTGGTCAACGGTGCCTCGAATGTTCTGGTCGAGATCTTCGGCGACATCGGGCGTCACGCCCGCTCCGCCGTGGGTGTTGCGGTGCTGCCGCTCGATGCTCCGGTCGAGATCGAGTTCGTCGTCGCCTTCGCATAAGTACGTGTCCGGCGCGCCGGGCATCCGCTTTCGAAACGGATGCCCGGCCCGCGGTGGCGAATTCAGGAAAAATGCGACGGCGGCGTCCAGCGCGGCGCGCAATCGCGGGGTGCCGGCACACGGCTGACCCGGTTTTCCTGAATTAGCCACCGCAAAGAACTGAGGCCGCTCCCTGGTGGGGCGGCCTCAGTGGTTGAACGCGAGTTTGGCGCGGCTACTTCTTCTTCATCTGCGAGGTTATGGTGTTCATTACCATCGTGTCGGCGAGGGTCGTGACATCACCGACGTCGCGCCCCTCGGCCGCGTCGCGCAGCAGACGGCGCATGATCTTGCCGGAGCGGGTTTTCGGCAGCTCGTCGACGATGTAGATGTCGCGCGGGCGGGCGATCGCACCGATTTGCTGGGCGACGTGCTTGCGCAGAATGCCCACGATGTCTTCGTGCGAGGCGATTTCGGCCTGACTGAACTTGATCACCACGAACGCGACGACGGCCTGACCGGTCGTTTCGTCGGCGGCGCCGACCACGGCCGCTTCAGCGGTGAGCGAGTGCGCCACGAGCGAGGACTCGATCTCGGCGGTCGACAGGCGGTGCCCCGAGACGTTCATCACGTCGTCGACGCGCCCGAGCAGCCAGATGTCACCGTCGTGGTCGAGGCGGGCACCATCGCCGGCAAAGTACAGCGGGCCGTCCTTCGCGCCGGTGGTTCCCTCGAACTTGTCCCAGTAGGTCTCCTTGAAACGCTCCGGGTCGCCCCAGATGCCGCGGAGCATGGCGGGCCAGGGCTGGGTGACCACGAGGAGTCCGCCGTTGCCGTGGCCCACGTGCAGGCCGTCATCGTCGAGCACGTCGATGGTGATGCCCGGAACCGGAACCTGGGCCGCGCCCGGCTTCGTCTCGGTGAGACCAGCGAGGGCCGAGACCATGATCGATCCGGTCTCGGTCTGCCACCAGGTGTCAACGATGGGCGTGATGTTGCTGCCGATGACCTCGCGGTACCACATCCAGGCTTCGGGGTTGATGGGCTCACCGACCGAGCCGAGCACACGCAGGCTCGACAGGTCGAACTTCTGCGGAATCTGGCGGCCGAGCTTCATGAAGGTACGGATGGCCGTGGGCGCTGTATACAGAATCGAGACCTTGTACTTCTCGATAATTTCCCACCAGCGACCGGTGTGCGGAGAATCGGGGGTGCCTTCGTACAGCACCTGGGTGGCGCCATTGGCGAGGGGGCCGTAGACGACGTAGCTGTGCCCGGTGATCCAGCCGACGTCGGCGGTGCACCAGTAAACATCCGTTTCGGGCTTGAGATCGAACACATTCTGGTGGGTGAACGCGTTCTGCGTGAGGTAGCCACCGCTAGTGTGCAGGATGCCCTTGGGGGCGCCGGTCGTACCCGATGTATACAGAATGAACAGCGGGTTCTCGGCCGGGAAGGCCTCAGCCTCATGCTCGGGAGAGGCAGTCTCCATGGCATCGGACCACCAGATGTCGCGGTCGTTCCACTGCACGTCCTGGCCGGTGCGCTTGACCACGAGAACGTTCTTCACCGAGGAGTCGTTGGTCTGAAGGGCAGCGTCGACGGCCGGCTTCAGGGCGCTGATCTTGCCCTTGCGGTAGCCGCCGTCGGCCGTGATGACGAGCACGGCGTTGGCATCGTCGATGCGCGAGCGCAGGCTTTCGGCACTGAAACCACCGAAGATGACCGAGTGCACGGCGCCGATGCGGGCCACGGCAAGCATCGAAATCACCGCCTCCGGAATCATCGGGAGGTAGATGGCCACGCGTTCGCCGGCCTTGACGCCGAGGTCGAGCAGCACGTTGGCGGCCTTTTTGACCTCGATGGTGAGCTCGGCGTAGGTGTAGCTGCGGGAATCGCCGGGCTCGCCCTCGAAGTAGAGGGCGACGCGGTCGCCGTTACCGGCGAGAACGTGACGGTCCAGGCAGTTGTACGCAACGTTGAGTTCACCGTCTTCAAACCACTTGGCAAACGGCGGGTTGGACCAGTCGAGGGACTTGGTGAACGGCTTGTGCCAGTGCAGCAGATTGCGTGCCTGATCAGCCCAAAATGTGGCCGGGTCCTTCTGCGCTTCGGTGTACAGTTCCGATGTAGCTGCGGTCTCCGCTGCAAATTCCGGAGTGGGTGGGAATCGGCGCGATTCGTGGAGGAGGGTATCGATGTTGACCGTCATATTTGTAATTCGCTCCTTTGCGGTACGTGCATGCAGGACATTGCCAGCTCAACTGAACCCTACCGGTTCCGGGCCGATCTCTGTATACAGAGCGACTTTTTGAGCAACAGGAACCCCGAAATTAGATTCGAAATGGCAATTCTGTACGCCCCCAAGCGAGTGTCCTCTCTTTGGAGGACATTGGACTTGCAATTTGTCCCGGGCCGCGTAAACTGGACCACGTCTGGACGAAAGTTCTGACCAGCAAGACGTATGGTTCCCCCCAATCTGCGTGTTGCTAGGCGGCACCTGTTCCCCCCAATAGGTGCCGCCCCTTCTATTTAAATGCGCAGGTCGTTAGGCGCGGGTCGCTTGCGTCGCAGCTCATTTCAGGGCAGGTCGGGCTTGCCAGGCGCGCTGCGTGGGGCTGGTGCCGATCCTCCCCAAACGCGACCAGCAGCCGTTTCTTACCGATCCCGGCGGCGGCCCGGCGGCGCGCCCGGACCCGGTCTACGGTCGGAGCATGGTCCAGCCCTTCGTCGCCGTTCCGTCTTACGCCGTTCCGGGTGTCGCGGGTTCGTCTTGCGCCGGCGCAGTTGCGGCGTCGCCTGCGAATCCGAGCACCGCGTCGGGCACTCGACCGCTCGCTGCGCCGCAGCGAGCGCCGACTCCCCGGCATCGCACGGTGCCCACGGATGCCGTAGGTACCGTGCCGCGGGACAGCGCCGTTCAGTCGGCGGTCGCTGCTGGCGGGATCCCCGGCAGGATCGGCGCCGAACCGGCTTGCAGCCCGACTCGCCCCGGGACCAACCGTTCCGACCTTCGGGCGCTCGGCCCGCTGGCCGGCTACGCCGAAGACCCTGAGACCACCGACCTGTTCGTCAACGGGGAATCCGGGCTGTGGATTGATGCCGGCCACGGCCTCGCCTTCGCACCGGCCTGGCAGCTCGGTGAGGCGGAGGTACGTGCTCTGGCCGTGCGGCTGATCGCCCTCGGCGGGCGACACATCGACGAGGCCAGTCCCTGCGTTGACGTTCGGCTGGCCGACGGCATTCGGGTGCACGCGGTACTGCCTCCGGTATCCAGCACGGGAACGCTCCTGTCGATTCGGCTTCCGCACGCCGCGCATCGCAGCCTCGGTGCGCTCGCGGACGCCGGCTTGTTCGGCGTGGGAGAGGCATCCGCTGCCCGGCTGAACCGACTGCGTGCGGCGGTGCGCGGTCGGCAGAACCTGCTCATCACCGGCGCGGCCGGCAGCGGAAAGACCACCCTGCTGGCCGCGCTGCTCGGCGAGGCACCGGCCGACGAGCGCATCGTCGCGATCGAAGACGTGGCCGAGCTGCGCATCCTGCATCCGCACGTGGTCGCGCTCGAGGCCAGGCAAGCCAATCTGGAGGGCGCCGGACGCATCGGCCTCGAGGCCCTGCTGCGTGAAGCTCTGCGCATGCGGCCGGATCGGCTCGTTCTGGGCGAGTGCCGCGGATCCGAGATTCGGGAGCTGCTCGCGGCGCTGAACACCGGGCACGATGGGGAAGCTGGCACCCTGCACGCGAATTCCCTCGACGACGTACCGGCCCGTCTGGAAGCCCTCGGGGCGCTCGCCGGCATGAGTGCGGCGGCCGTAGCCCGCCAAACGGTGAGCGCGATCGGGCTCGTGCTGCACCTGGAACGTACCGAGGGGGTGCGGCGGCTGGAGGCGGTCGGCCGGTTCACGCTCAATGGTCGGGACCGCCTGGCGATCGAGGCCCTGTGATGCGGCCAAGGGTAGCGATCGCGTGGTGCGATGTGCCTCTGCACACGGTCGCGAGGGGAGGATCCGCTCTTGCGGCACGGTGAATCGGTGCCGCCGATCGAGGAGGTCGCGGCGGTCACCCAACGGCTGGCCGTGCTGCTTTCGGCCGGCGTTTCTCCGGTCTCGGCCTGGGGCTATTTGTTACCGCCCTCGGGTAGTCTGCCGGCGGTAACGAGTCGTACCGTGCCACGCGCCGGATCGCCCGCGGCGGGCGGCGCGGAGACTGCGACCACGGGCATTCTGCGGGCTGCCGCTCGGGCTGCGGCCCGTGGCGACAGCGTGGCCGATGCGATCGCCGGGCAGGCACGCGGCGAGACCGAATCCGCCTGGCGGGGACTGGCTGCGGCCTGGCAGGTCGCCACCCAGGCCGGGGCACCACTGGCCGGTTGCCTGCGGGAACTCGCCGCGTCACTGCGTGACCTTGCGCAGGTGCAGCGCGACCTCGAGGTCGCGCTGGCCGCCCCGCGCGCGACGGCACGATTGGTCATGGTGCTGCCGGTGATCGGCATCCTCTTTGGCAGCCTGATGGGCTTCGACTCGGTGCACACGCTGTTCGCGACCGTGCCCGGGCTGCTCTGCCTGGCCGGCGGCGGTGTGCTCATGGCCGCCGCTGCGGGTTGGAGCCGCGCGCTGGTACACCGAGCGGCGCCGACCGAGCTGACTCCCGGTTTGCGACTCGAACTCATGGCCATTGCCATGTCCGGGGGCGGGTCGATCGATCGTTCCCGGGCGTTCGTGCACGCTGCGGCTGAGCGCTATGCGATTGGGTCTGGAGCGGAGTCGGAGGATGATCCAATCGAGCGGGTGCTTGACCTGTCGACTCGGGCGGGGGTTCCGGCAGCGGAATTGTTGCGCAGCGAAGCCGAACAAGTGCGACGGGATGCCCGAAGTGCGGGACAGCGTCGAGCCGGGACCCTCTCGGTGACGCTCATGCTGCCGCTCGGCCTGTGCGTTCTGCCCGCGTTCATGCTCGTCGGCGTCGTGCCACTGCTGATCAGCGTGCTCTCCTCCACCCTCGCCACGTTCTGAGGCTGTGTACAGATCAGCGGATGCGTGCGGCCGTCACTTCCAGATCGGAGCAGAGTGAATGTGCTCGTGCCGCCCAACCCGCGTCGACAGACGCCAGAAGGAGACGAGCCTGTGTATACAAAGATCGGGTTAGTGGAAAAAGCGGTGCCTGTCGCGGTGGTGTCTGCCGACGTGGTTCTGGCCGAAACCGTGCCGGAGGAATCAGCGGCTAACACTGTGCTGCCTGCACGAAGTGCCCTGCGACGGCTGACCGACGAGGCCGGAGCTGCCACCGCCGAATACGTGGTCGCCACGATGGCCGCGGTTGGCTTCGCCGGATTGCTCATCGTCATTCTGCGCAGCGACGAGGTGCGTGGGATGCTCACCGACCTGGTGCGCCGTGCACTCAGCATCGGGTAGTCGAGGGCGCGCGCATCGGAGGCAGGCCTGGCCGAGCCGGTCCAGCCGGTCCAGCCGGTCCAGCCGGTCCAGCCGGTCCAGCCGGGCGAGTCGGGAGAATTGGGCCAGCCGGTCAAGGATGAACGGTCAGGCGAATCGGGGCAGTATCACGGCCGAGTTCGCCACCGCGCTGCCGGCCGTTGTGCTCGTGCTGGCCTGCTGCCTAGGCGCAGTGCAAGTCGTCGGGGTGCAGGTGCGGCTGACGGATGCCGCCGCCACCGCGGCGCGGGTCCTGTCCCGCGGCGACAGTGTGGCCCGCGCAGCGGCGCTCGTCGCCGGTACAGTGTCGGGAGCCGGCCTGGCGGCGGAACGACGCGGCGAATTCGTCTGCGCCCGAGTCACCGCGACCGGCTCTGGTCTGTTCGCGGAGCTCACCCTCGAAGCGCGTTCCTGCGCCCTCGCCGGTGGCCAGTGAGAGCGGGCGGGCGGCGGGACGGGGCCGAGCGGGGGGCAGGCTCGATCCTCGCGATCGCGGTGCTCGGTGCCACCGTGCTGCTGACGACCCTCGTTGTGTCCACCCTCGCGCTGCTCGCGGTCGGCCGGTCCGTCGCGAATGCCGCTGACGCGGCCGCGCTCGCTGCGGCCGACACCGCATCCGGGGCAATCGCGGGCTACCCCTGCCCAGCGGCGGATGCCGTCGCGGCATTCAATGAGGTGGCCGTAACCCGCTGCGCGGTGACCGGGCTGCTCGCATCCGTTTCGGTGAGTCGCACGGTTCTGGGCATCGAGCTCTCGGCGAGCGCACGGGCCGGGCCGCCGCCGGAGTCTGCACTGCCGGAGGCTGCACCGCCTGAAACTCAGCCGCCCGAAACTCAGCCGCCCGAAGGCGACCCCACCTAAGAGAGCAGAACCTCGAGGTACCGGTACTCGACCGCCGTAGGACGACCGGAGTCGGAGCCCTCGAACTCCCGGCCGGCACCACGCGCATAGAGATATCGTTTGCCAGCGTCGGCCGGAATCTCAATGCGCGGTTGCGGATCGCCCGAATCGAGGAAGGTCGTCGTGATTGTCTTGCCCTGGAGGGGGCCATCCGTCAACATCGCGGTGTATGTGGCCGTCATTGTACCCATGGGTCTATTCTGCACTCTGGCTTACAAACGGCAAGGGTATCGAGCCGACACGCGGCACGCCCAGAGCGAACTGGATGGTCGCTGGGAGTGGCGTGTATGCCAGCGGGACGCGCCGACCGGCACCCGTCGATTAGGCGGGCACTCCATTCCAGTGTGTATGGTGTGCCTTGGCCCATCATTTGGCCACTACCTATAAAGAGGAGTCTGGTGCCAGGCACTAAGAAGCTGGTCATTGTTGAATCACCGACCAAGATGAAGTCGATCGCCGCGTATCTCGGCGACGGCTATGAAGTTTTGTCTTCGGTCGGTCATATTCGCGATCTGATCGAGCCGAAAAACCTGCCGCCGGAACTTAAGAAGGGTGCGCTCGGCCGATTCTCGGTGGATGTGGAAAACGGTTTCGAACCGTACTACGTGGTCTCCGACGCCAAGAAGAAGACCGTCAGCGAACTCAAGCGTGCCCTCAAGAATGCGAACGAACTCTTGCTCGCAACTGATGAGGACCGCGAAGGCGAGGCCATTGCCTGGCACCTGCTGCAGGTGCTGCAGCCCAAGGTTCCGGTCAAGCGCATGGTGTTCCACGAGATCACCAAGGACGCCATCCTCGCTGCCAAGGACAATACTCGCGACCTCGATACCGCCCTCGTCGACGCGCAGGAAACCCGGCGCATCCTCGACCGCATCTACGGGTACGAGATCTCCCCGGTGCTCTGGCGCAAGGTCGGCCCGGGCCTCTCCGCTGGCCGCGTGCAGAGCGCCGCGACCCGCCTCGTCGTCGACCGGGAGAAGGAGCGCCTCGCGTTCGTCTCGGCCGGCTACTGGGATCTGCTGGCGCGACTGGGGGCATCCGCTTCAGAAACAGACCAGGCCTTTGACGCGAAGCTCGTGCGTCTGAACGGTGAGCGCATCGCCACCGGTGGCGATTTCGACGATTCGGGTGCGCTCAAGCCGACCGTGAAGGCCGTCACCCTCGACGCGTCCGCTGCTCAGGCACTGACGATCGCTCTGAAGAGCCCGGGCGTCAAGCTCGAGGTCACCAAGGTCACTTCCAAGCCGTACCGTCGCAGCCCCGCCGCACCGTTCACGACCTCGACCCTGCAGCAGGAAGCGGCGCGCAAGCTGCGCTTCACCGCCCGGCAGACCATGAGCGTGGCGCAGTCGCTGTACGAAAACGGGTACATCACCTATATGCGTACCGACTCGCCGTCGCTCGGGCAGCAGGCTCTCACCGCTGCCCGCACCCAGGCGGCCGCGCTCTACGGTGCTGAAACGGTTCCGGATGCCCCGCGCGCCTACAAGGGCAAGAGCAAGAATGCGCAGGAAGCGCACGAGGCAATTCGCCCCTCCGGCGACACCTTCCGCACCCCGACCTCGCTCGCGTCGAGCCTGCGTGGCAACGACTTCAAGCTCTATGACCTCATCTGGAAGCGCACCGTCGCCTCGCAGATGAAGGACGCCACCGGTTTGACCGCCTCGGTGACCATCGCCGCCGGCCCGACCGGCACGTCGGAGCACCCCGCCGCCTCGGGAGCGCTCGCCGAGTTCTCGGCCAGCGGAACCGTCATCACCTTCCGCGGCTTCATGCTCGCCTACGAAGAGTCCAAGGACGAAGAGCGCAACGCGTCGACGGATGCGACCGAGTCCAAGCTGCCGCCACTCGAAGAGGGCCAGAAGCTGGCCCTTCTCGACCTCGAGGCCAAGGGCCACGAGACCACCCCGGCCGCCCGCTACACCGAGGCCAGCCTGGTTAAGAAGCTCGAAGAGCTCGGCATCGGCCGGCCGTCGACCTTCGCCTCGATCATCTCCACCATCACCGAGCGTGGCTACGTCACGCCGCGCGGCCAGTCGCTCGTTCCCAATTGGATCGCCTTCTCGGTCGTGCGCCTGCTCGAAGAATTCTTCGGAGACCTGGTCGAATACGACTTCACCGCCGAGATGGAGGACGACCTCGACCGCATCGCCGGCGGCGAAGCCAACCGTCTGGACTGGCTCAACAGCTTCTACTTCGGCAGCGATAAGCATCGCGGCCTGCGCCAGGTCATCGACAACCTCGGTGAGATCGACCCGCGGGTGATCAACTCGGTCACCATCAGCGATGACATCACCCTGCGCATCGGCAAGTATGGCCCCTACCTCGAGGTCATCGACCCCGACGCTGCAGCGGATGCCCCGCCCCGCCGGGTGAACATTCCGCCGGAACTCGCTCCCGACGAATTGACCGCGACGAAGGCCCGCGAACTCATCGACGCCCCGGTTGTCACCGACCGTGTGATCGGACTCAACCCGGAGAACGGCAAGGAGATCGTCGCCAAGGACGGCCGCTTCGGCCCGTATATCACCGAGCTCGCGCCAGCTCAGGACGAGCCGGTTGTTCCGGTTGTCGTGGCTGTTCCCGTGGAAACGATCGACCCCGCCACCGGCGAGGTCACGGTGACGAAGCCGAAGCGCAAGCCGGCCGTCAAGAAGGTGGCCGCTGCCGACAAGCCGCGCACAGCATCCATTTTCAAATCGATGGATCTGGCCACCGTCGACCTGGAAACCGCGCTGCGCCTGCTCGCCCTGCCGCGCATGGTGGGGCTCGACCCGGAGACCGGCACCGAGATCCTGGCCCAGAACGGCAAGTTCGGGCCGTACCTGAAGAAGGGCATCGACACCCGGTCGCTCACGAGCGAAGACCAGATCTTCGACATCGACCTGCCCGGTGCGATCGAGCTCTACGCCCAGCCGAAGTATGGCGCCCGCCGTGCCTCGAGCGCCCTGAAGGAATTCGAAGCGCCCGACCCCGAAAGCGGTAAGGCGATCAAGATCAAGGACGGCCGGTTCGGCGCGTATGTGACCGACGGGGTCACCAACGCGACGATTCCCAAATCGGAGGACGTCGAGGAGATCGACTTCGAGCGGGCCGTGCAGCTGCTCGCTGACAAGCGGGCCAAGGGTCCGGCGGCTCCCCGCAAGAAGGCGCCGGCCAAGACGGCCGCCGTCAAGAAGCCGGCCGTGAAGAAGGCGCCGACGGCAGCAGCGAAGGCTGCCACCGCCAAGAAGGCTGCTGCGACCCGTGCCGCGAACGCGGCGGCCAAAGCAGCGTTGGCCGGCACACCAGTGGCTCCGGTCAAGAAAGCCGCGGTCAAGAAGGCCGCGGTCAAGAAGGCCGCGGTCAAGAAGCCCGCCGCCAGGAAAGCGCCAGTGAAGAAGTCGGCCAGCTCTGCCGCTGACGCGGCCTCGATCACCACGATTGCGCCGTGACCGGCCTCTTCATCACCCTGGAAGGCGGCGATGGATCAGGCAAGACCACGCAGGCGCTCCTGCTCACCAACTGGCTTGAGGAGCGGGGGCGCACCGTCGTGCGCACCCGCGAGCCCGGCGGAACGGATGTCGGGGTCGCGATTCGCGAGATCGTACTGCACCACCGCGGCGAGGTGGATCCGCGCGCCGAAGCCCTGCTCTACGCCGCAGACCGGGCCCAGCACGTCGGTACGAAGCTGCGGCCGGCGCTCGCCCGCGGCGATGTCATCGTGCAGGACCGCTACCTCGATTCCTCGGTCGCCTACCAGGGAGCGGGCCGGGTGCTCGGCGCCACCGAGGTGCGGGACCTGTCGCTCTGGGCCGCCGAGGGGCTTCTGCCCGATCTGACCGTGCTGCTCGACCTCGACTCGCGCGCCGCCCGGGCCCGCCTCGAAGCCGACGACAAGGTCTTCGACCGGCTCGAGGCCGAGAAGAACGACTTTCACGCCCGCGTGCGCGCCGCTTTTCTCGAGCTGGCCGCTGCCGAGCCCGCCCGGTTTCTGGTAGTGGATGCTGCGGCCCCCGCCGCCGAGGTCGCCGCCATCATCCGAGCTCGAGTTTCCACCCTCCTTTAGCGTTCGGCGCCCGGAACCCGAGTCCGGTTTATAACTGGGCCCACGGTCGGCGCCCGGGCCCCGAACGTGGGCGGGGTGGTAACTCTCTAAGGGATACTGAAGCTATGACCTCGACTGCCTCGTCCGCTGTGCGATCCGGCTGGTCGGTGCGGGTGCGCATCCTCACCGCCATTCTGGTCGTCGCCGGCCTCGGCCTGGCCGTCGCGGGCGGCACGGCCTACCTCGTGCAACGCGACCGCGCCCTGCACGACATCGACGCTCGCCTCGCGACGAGCGTCGAGAGCGTGCGCTTCATCGTCACCGGCGTGCCGACCACCAACCTCAACGAGGTCGAGGCATTGCCGGAGGCGTCCGGCGCGAGCTACCCGTCCACCCGGGAGGCGTTGCAAGCGGTCATGGCCCGACTCGTTCCGAGCCCCAACGAGAGCACCCTCGGAATCATCGACGGCATCCCGGCGCTGATCCCCGGCACCGAGTTGTCTTTCCACCTGGAGGATGATGCCGGGTTCGTCCTGCGCATTCTCGATGAAGTGGCCGGTGTCAATGTCGTGCGCGGCACTGCCGTCTCCGAACTCGGCAACCTCCGGTATATCGCCGCGCCGGTGACCGTGGAGGGCAGCGGGGAAGCGGGAATCTTCGTCACCGCCTTTGATCTGGACGCCGAGCTCGGTGAGTTGACGAGCGCTTTTCGCATCTATGCGGCCGTCGCGGCTGCGGCGCTCGTGGCGATCGGGCTGGTCGGCTGGTTCGTCGCCGGCCGCTTGCTGCGACCGGTGCGCCAGTTGCAGGCCGCCGCGTCGCGGATCACCGCAACCGACCTGCACGAGCGCATCCCTGTGATCGGCCATGACGACATCTCCGAGCTCACCGGAACGGTCAATGACATGCTCGAGCGTCTTGACGAGTCGCTGACCGCGCAGCGACAGCTGCTCGAGGATGTGCGCCACGAGCTCAAGACTCCGATCACCATCGTTCGCGGCCATCTTGAGCTGCTGGATCCGCGCAATCCCGACGATGTCGCATCCGCTCGGGAAATTGCGCTTGACGAACTTGACCGGATGACCGGACTCATCGACGACATCGAGTCGCTCGCCAACGCCCAGCGGGGCAATCTGCAGCGGGTACCAACGGATGCCGGCGACCTCACCGAGCAGTTCTGCCTCAAGGTCAGTGCGCTGCCCGGCCATGTCTGGATCCTGGCCGAGCGCGCGCACGTTGTCGTGCCGGTCGATCCGGCCCGGCTCACTCAGGCGTTCCTGCAGCTGGCGAACAATGCCGCCAAACACTCAGCTTCCGGCACGACCATCGAGATAGGCAGCACCGAACACGCGGAAGCGGTGGAATTCTGGATCCGCGACAACGGCCCCGGCATTCCGACGGAGGCCAAGGCCCGCATTTTTGAACGGTTCGGCCGTGTCGATTCCGGGCGTGGTGTCGAAGGTTCCGGCCTCGGGCTGCCGATCGTCGACGCTATCGCGCGGGCGCACGGCGGCTATGTCGACCTGGTGACGTCGCCCGACGGATCCCGGTTCGGCATACTAGTGCCGCGCCGCGCCGTTGATGTGGTGGCCGCGACATGACCAGCATCCTCATCGCGGAGGACGAGGCTCGAATCGCTCTGTTCGTGAGCAAGGGCCTGAGGGCCGCTGGCTATTCCTCGACCGTGGTCGATGACGGGCTCGACGCCGTGAGCTATGCCCAGTCCGGCACCTTCGACCTGCTACTGCTTGACGTTGGTCTGCCGAGCATAGATGGCTTTGAGGTGATGAAACGGATCAGGGTCGAACGGCTGCCGCTGCCGATCATCATGTTGACCGCTCGGTCCACGACCAGCGACATGGTCGCCGGCCTCGATGGTGGTGCCGATGACTATCTCGCCAAACCGTTTAAATTTGATGAGCTGCTGGCGCGCATCCGCTTAAGACTGCGAGATGCCGAGCAGAGCTCGCCGACGAGGCTGGCCTATGGGGAGCTCGCCCTCGACCTGCGCACCCGCCGTGCAACGGTGGGGGAGCGCACCGTGGAACTGTCGGCCCGGGAGTTTGCCCTCGCTGAAGAGTTTCTGCGGCACCCCGACCAGGTACTCAGTCGTGAGCAGCTGTTGAGCCGGGTATGGGGTTACGACTTCGATCCAGGTTCCAACGTCGTTGACGTGTACGTGCGATATCTTCGGGCGAAGTTCGGGCCGGAACGCATTGAGACGGTGCGGGGCATGGGATATCGGCTCAAGTAATCCCGCTCGAGAAAGCAGAAAGCCCGGGCGCGGGCCCGGGCTTTCTGCTGCTCGTTGTTCGACCTGGGCCGCGACGCTCTGCTTAGTCGACGGATGCGGGGCTCTGCACCGATGCCGGGCTGGCCGGCGAGGCGACCGAGGCGGCAGACACCGGGCTCGCGACGGACGGTGCGGACACCGGGGTCACCACCGAGACGACTGAAACCACCGAAACGGCTGAGACCGCCGACGCGACACTTACGGTGTTCGACGTGCTCGAGCTGCTTGAGCTGATCGACGAGTCGTTGCTTGAGTCGTTGCTTGAGTTGTCGGATGAGTTGGAGGAATCATCGCTCGAGAAGGACACCGAGTCGTCGAATGTCGAGACACTCGCCGTGCTGAACGGAATCGCCGTGCTCGTCGAGATGGAGCTCACCGGCTGCACACCGATCGAGCTTCCCGAACGGTCCTCAATCTCGAAGGCGTTCGCTGCGGTCACGGCACCGCCGGCGAGAAGTCCGATGCCGAGTGCGGATCCGGCGCCCATAGCAATCCAACGCTTCTTGGCTGTCATCTTGGGGTTCATGGTGTCTCCTTGTAGTTGGCGGGTCGAGCCTGTGCTCGTCTGCTGTTACTTCAAGATTCCTGCCCCAGCATGAGAAGCCTCGGAGCCCGGTGTGAGAGAACTCTCATCTTGGTCGAAGGCATCCGCTGGTCTCAGGCTGAGGCGGGGTCGACGACGAGTTCGGTGGCCGCGGCGAGCAATGTCGCGCTGTGTGCGCCCGGGGTCAACACGTGCCCGAGCAGGTGGGTTGCCGCGATGTACCGCGCCCGGTTGAGAAACTGCTCGCCGCGGCGAGGCCACCGGCTGCGGGCGCGGGCAGCCAGGACGCGGCAGCCTTCGGCGGCTTCGGGATTGGAATGGTCGTCGTGGTGCAGGGCGCTCACGACCAGGTGCGCGTAGAGCGCAGCGGCATCGTCGGCCGGGTCGCCGAGCCCGGCCGTGTCGATGTCGAGCACGCCGGAGATGCGTGGGGAGTCGAGAGTGTCGGGGTCCAGAAAGATCTGCCCCAGGTGCAGGTCGCCGTGCACGGTGACGGGCGCGGCGGGAATCGCGGCCGCGCGCATCCGTTCTATGGCAGCGCCGAGGGCGGTGATCCCGGACCATTCGGCCGGCAGCAGAGAACCCGCCCGCTGCACGTACCAGGGCAGGCGCGCTGACAGCGATGCTCGTGCCGGGCCGGAACTTTCGATCAGGCCGATTTCTGTTGTGAGCCGATCGAGCTCGTCGAGGAAAGGTTCGGGCGAGAATTGCGCGACCACCTGGCTCGCTTCGACACCGTGAACGGACTCCAGGGCGATGAATCCGTCGGCGCTCCAGCCGCGGCTGCGCGGTACCGGAACGCCGGCGGCTCCCCAGAACACGTGGCGAGCATGAAGCGGCCCTGCGGCGGCCGGGCGAACGACTTTGAAATACACCGTGAACTCGGGAGCGACCATACGCACGACAGCGCGTTTTCCTGGCCGATAAGCCGCGATGGTGACGACGAGGCTGCTCGCGTGCAGGCCGAGCCGGGCGAGCAGGACCTGGGCGGCGTCCGGGTAGACCGCCGCGGCCAGGGCCGGTAGCTCGGGATCGTTCGGGTACAGCCAGGCGGCCACGGTTTCGCCGGTTTGCTCGTCACGGAAGGCGAGCACGCCGGGCCGGTCACGTTTGGTCGGATTCGATTCGAGGTAGACGGTGTGGGACTCGGTCGTCTGGGTGCCGGGATCCAGCTCGATCGTGTACCCGGCAGTGAAGCCGCGAGCGGTCGTTTCGATGCTGAACCGGTGCAGCCCTACCAGGGTCATTCCGAGCGACTCTGCGACGGCCTCGAGAATCTCCGGCGCCTGTTCCAGCGGCCGCGACCCGCCGGGTTCAGTCGTCGTCAACGTCAACGTCAACGTCGTCAACGTCGTCAACGTCGTCAACGTCGTCAACGTCGTTGTCTGCGTTGTCTACGTTGTCTACGACGTCAATTTCGTCAACGTCGTCGTCAATGTTCTGTGATCCGGCCGGGGGAACAGCGACGGGCGGGGCGACCGGAACATCAGCGGTGGCGGTCGAAGTGGGCGTGGGTGTCGGTGCGATTTTGGGCGTGGTATCCGCATCGGTCGTGCTTGAGTCAGAGTCGGTGCTCACGGGATCGATTCGCTGAACCAGCCCGGGCTCGTCGGTGATAGTGAGAGCGGACGTCATCGCGACGGCACCCGCCGATCCGGCGCCGAGGGCGGCCACAATCGCGGCACCGAGCGCCACCTTCCAGAAAGTCTGCATTGTTCCAGTCTGGGGCCTCGACGAAGGTTCTCACGCAGAGCAGCATGAGAGGGTTCTCATCTTGAGTCGGTCGTGACCTCGTGACCTCGTGACCTCGTGACCTCGTGACCTCGTGGCTTCCGCAACCGGGCCCGGGCCCGAGCGCGCGCACGCGGGCGGTGTCGGTGGGGCGGGTTACCCTTGACTCATGGCAGTGTGGGACAACCTAACGGGACAGGCCGACGCAATCGCCATCTTCCGGGCGGCGGCGCAGCGGGTGCCCTCCGCCAGTGACAGCAGCAGCTCCGCCGAGTCCAACTCGATGACGCACGCCTGGCTCATCACCGGGCCACCCGGGTCCGGCCGCTCGAACCTCGCATTCGCCTTCGCCGCAGCCCTGCTCAGCCCGGGCACCCCCGCCGAAGACCTCGCCGCGGCCCGCCAGGTCGAGGCCCGCACCCATCCAGACCTCAGCGTGCTCGCCACCGAGGGCGTCATCATTAAAATGGAATCCGTCAAGGAAGCCGTCGCCCGCTCGCAGTACTCGCCCTCGGTCGGCCGCTACCGCGTCGTCGTGGTCGAAGACGCTGACCGCATGGTCGAGCGCACCTCCAACGTGCTGCTGAAAGCCCTCGAAGAGCCGCCCGAACGCACCGTGTGGATTCTGTGCGCGCCCAGCGAGGCCGACCTGCTCCCCACCATCCGCTCACGCGTACGCACCGTGCGCCTGCGCATGCCAAGCGTCGCCGACGTGGCCGACCTGCTGGTGCGCCGCAACGGTGTCGACCCGGTCATCGCCGAACTCAGCGCCCGCCTCGCCCAGAACCACATCGGCATGGCCAAGCGGCTCGCCACCAATGCCGACGCCCGGGCCAGACGCGAGGAAACCCTGCGCACGGCCCTCGGCATCCGTTCGGTGTCGTCGGCCGTCAACGCTGCCGCACGGCTGCTTGCCATCGCCGGCGACGACGCCAAGGCCATCACCCTCGAGCTGGATGCCGCCGAGCGCGACGGCATGCTGCGCTCGCTCGGGGTCGAGGCCGGCCAGTCGGTGCCGCCGGGGCTGCGCAGCCAGATCAAGGCCCTCGAAGACGACCAGAAGCGTCGGGCCGTTCGCAGCCTGCGCGACGGCATCGACCGCATCCTGGTCGACCTCGCCTCCCTCTACCGTGACGTGATGATGGTGCAGCTGGGCCGGGACCAAGCGGTGATCAATCTCGAGCTGCTGGCCGAACTGCGCACCGCGAGTGCGGCCAGCGCTCCGGCGGCCACCGTCGCCACCATGGACGCAATCGCCGTGGCCCGCCAGCGTATCCAGGGCAACGTCGCGCCCGCGCTCGCGCTCGAGGCGATGCTGGTGTCGGCGATCCGTCGTCCCCAGTGATATCGAAATCAGTGACATCGAAACCAGTGACGTCGAAACCAGTAACACAGCGACGTCGAAACCAGTAACACAGCGACGTCGACAACAGCGACTCCCAGCCGCTTTCGGTAGCGTGAGCCGTAGCATCCGCTTCAGGAAAGAGGAAATCCGTTGAACCGCAGTATCCGCGCACTGAGCGCCACGGCCGCCGCACTGGCGCTCACGCTTATTTTGAGCGGATGCTCCGCCTGGTTTGCGACGGATGACGGCCCGGCCGAGTCCACGCCTACCGGCGAACAGGTTGACAGCGACCTCGCCCCGTTCTACAGCCAGGTGCTGCAGTGGGACGGCTGCGGCGACGGCCTGCAGTGTGCAGAGGCGTCCGCCCCGCTCTCCTATAGCGATCCGGCCGCCGGGGAGATCTCGCTCGCCCTCGTGCGCCACGTGGCCACCGGGAACGATCGCATCGGTTCCCTGCTGGTCAACCCCGGCGGACCCGGCGGTTCCGGCTACGATTTTGTCGCGGATTCCCTCGACTACGCCACCGACAAAAAACTGCAGGCGAGCTTCGATATCGTCGGATTCGACCCGCGCGGGGTGGGCCGTTCTTCGGCGGTGTCCTGCTACGACTCCGCCGAGATGGACGAGTACCTGTATGGGCTGACCGAGGCGAAACGCGGCACGGATGCCTGGATCGCGGAGCTTGCAGCGTCGTCCGACGCCTTCGCAGCGGCCTGCGCCGACGAGACCGGGCCGCTGCTCGGCACCGTCGACACCCAGAGCGCCGCCCGTGACCTCGATCTGCTGCGCGCCGCCCTCGGCGACACAGAGCTCAATTTTCTCGGCTACTCCTACGGCACCTTTCTCGGCGCCACCTATGCCGAGCTCTTTCCCGAGAAGGTCGGGCGCTTCGTGCTCGACGGGGCCGTCGACCCGTCGACGAGCAACTTCGAGGTCACCAAGACGCAGGCGGTGGGCTTTGAAAATGCGCTGCGCGCCTACCTCGCCGACTGTGTGACGGGGGAGGACTGCCCGTTCCGGGGCAGTGTTGACAACGCTCTGACGACAATCGGGGCGCTCATGGCGTCGGTTGACGCGAGCCCGATCACGGCAACGGATGGCCGTCAGCTCGGCGCGAACGCGCTGCTCACGGCGATCATCTATCCGCTTTATCAGGCCACGGCGTGGCCGCAGCTCAGCGTCATGTTCGACACCGTCATGCACGGCAGCGCCGACGGCGCCTTTCAGTTCGCCGACGCCTACAACGGCCGGGATGCCGACGGTAACTATTCCGACAACTCGACCGAGTCATTCATGGCCATCAACTGCATCGACTACGCCTACAACGCCGACCCGGCGTCGATGCGCGCCCAGGCCGCCGAACTCGCCGAAGCTGCCCCGGTGATCGGCCCGTACATGAGCTTCGGCGACATCGGGTGCGCCAACTGGCCATACACGTTCACCGGCGAACGCGACGAGATCCACGCGGCGGGCGCGGCACCGATTCTGGTCGTCGGCACCACCAACGACCCGGCGACCCCTTACGTTTGGGCGCAGCAGCTGGCCGAGCAGCTCGACAGCGGCACCCTGGTGACCTACACCGGTGAAGGTCACACCGCCTACAACAAGTCGAATTCCTGCGTGAATGATGCGGTCGACTCCTATCTCGTCGACGGAATCGTGCCGGCCGCCGACCCGCAGTGCTAACCACTCAAGGGCGTTCGAGCGCTGTGGAACAATTGGGGCATGTCGATCGAAACGGAACAGCCGGGCCTGCGTGAGCGCAAGCGCCTCGCCACCCGGCGAGCCATCCAACACGCCGTGCTGACCCTGTCCCGCGAGCGCGGCATTGAGCACGTCACGGTCGAGGAGATCAGCCGCCTCGCCAATATCTCGCCGCGCACCTTTTTCAACTATTTCCCTTCGAAAGACGCCGCCCTAATTGGGGACGCGCCCGGAATGGCATCCGCTGAAGATATAGAAATCTTTGTCGCGGCTGGCCCGAGCAGCGACGTGCTCGCCGATCTGGCCCTGCTGCTCGCCAAGAGTCTGCAGCGCACCGAGGCCGACCGGGAGATTCACCAGCTGCGCCGCACGATTATGAAGGAGAACGCCTACCTGTTCGGTATGCGCATGGCGACCCTGCGCGACTTCGAGGACCAGCTGCAGCAGATTATCGAGCGCCGTTTCAGAGCGGATGCCCCGGAGCGAGCCGAGGACCCGGCCGAGCGGAATCAGCGGGCCCTGTTGTTCACGCTCGTAGCCGTCGCGGCGATCCGTCATGCCTGGCGGGTCTGGGCGGAGGGCGATGATGTGGCCCCGCTTTCGGAGTGCGTGAACGCCTCATTCGCCGAGGTGTACAGAATCACTCGCAGAAACGACTAGGCTTGGCTGCTGTGTCACCGACTGCCTTTCGAGGTGATCTGGTAACGCCGCCTTAGCTCAGTTGGTAGAGCATCTCACTCGTAATGAGAAGGTCGTCAGTTCGATTCTGACAGGCGGCTCCACTAAAACTCCTGGTCAGACGTGGTTTCTAAAACCGTCTCAGCGGTATGTTTCTTCGAATTTGACGGATTTGCCCACAATTTGCCCACATTTGTTTTAAGTGCGCGCTTATTGAGGGCGTCCGCAACGGCGTCTAAATCGTCTTCGAAGAGGTCGCTGTAGACATCCAAAGTCATCGCTGCTGAGGCATGTCCGAGCATTCGCTGCACCGACAAAACGCTCGCGCCTGACGAAATTGCCAACGACGCCGCGGTGTGCCGCAGCGAGTGCGGGGTGATCGCGGGCAGGTTTGGATGACGACGCCTGAGCTCGGTGACGGCCGCCGTGAAGGTGCGACGTCGAAAGTTCCCACTTCGGAGTACGACGCCATCCGGGGAGGTGAACACCAGTTCTTCCCGAGACTTGCCTGCGCACTGGGCCTGGAGCATTTCGGTCAAGAACGCCGGAAACGGTACTGACCGTCGCTCGTGGTTCTTCGGGGTGCCCCAGAGGATGGCTCCCGTTGGCTCCGTAATGGCTTCAGCTACGTCCAGGCGTCGGCGCCCCAAGTCGAGCCTCTTGACCTTCAAGGCGGCCATCTCGCCCCATCGGAGGCCCGTATAGGCCAGCAGGTAGATCACCGTCGAAGAGGGCGCGCAGAGCGCGGCTAGCTCATCCACTTGTTCGGGCGTCAGATAACCCCGGTCACTCTCAGCGACGCGAGGAAGGCGCACTCCGTCACACGGATTGCGTGGGATGCGACGATCCCGGACGGCGTATTTCATGACGCCGGACAGCACGACGTGAATCTTGCGCACGCTCGAGGGGGCGAGGGAATCGCTGAGCTCTGTGACCCAAGCCTGCACTGCGGTGTGGGTCACATCGATGAGGGCGACCCGGCCCCATCGGGGAATAATGTGCTTCTTGAGAATCCACGCATACGCGCCGCGAGTAGTCGGCTTGAGATTTGAGTGGGCGCTCAGCCAGACCTGCGACCAGGCGTTGACGGAGATGCGCGCCAAGGTTGGATCGATCCATTCGCCCTTGTCCTTCGCGACGGAAACACTAGCCAGATATCGCTCAGCTTCACGCTTGCTGGTGAAGCCACGCTTGTCCGTCTGTCGACGGTCCGGCGTTCGATACCGCACCCGATATCGACGTCCGTTCGCCGACTGGTACGCGGAAATTGTTGCCATGAGTTCACCTCGGATTCTCCGACGAGACTGCGCCCGACGGGTCGGAACTTATCGTTGCTGATCCAACGATGCATCCAGCCACCGACACTCCGTTGCGGCGGCTAGTCTGCCCAGCCTTCAAGATCCAAACCCGCCGAGGCGAAGTAGGACGTGAGCTGGGCGATGCGCCGGTCAGCATCCTCGAGGCGGCCCTTGGTCATGTCCCCGGCGTAGTCGCCTCCGCCTGAGTCGATCGCTGCATCGAGTTTGGCTACCAGTCGCCTGCGCTCACGGATCCGTTCGGGCAGTTCTCGCATGCCGTGCAGTTGGGCGCGGCCGGCGAGGGTGTTCCAGTCGTAGGCGCCGTCGGGCTCACCCGAGATCCAGTCATCGAACTGGACCACGGTCATGTCATCGAAGCTCGAGCTGAGGTTGGCGATGTCGAGCCGGGCCGATGGTGTGGCGATCGGGGCGAGCAGGAAAATCGGCGTGACGCGGAGGGCCTTGGCGATGTTGAGCAGTTGGCTGACGAGAAGGTCGTCTTTGCGGCCTGCTTCGATATTCTGCAGGATCGATTCGGTGACATTATCGCCGGGGATGAGTTCGGCCAGAGCTTTGGCCGAACGGATGCCGTGCTGTTTGCGGATCGCATAAATGCGGTCGCCGATCCCAACCTGCGCTAGAAATTTCGTCACGCGCACAGAGTACAACTGGAGGCCGCCACACCGACGGCTCACACGCGGATGACACTCATTCGGCCCGGACTCAGCGGTCTACTTGACCCATCCTTCGAGGACCCAGCCCGCGGCAGAGAGATAGCTGCTGAGCTGGTCGATACGCCGGTTTGCCTCGGCAAGTCGTTCCTGAGTGGTGTCCCAGATCGCAGGACCGGTGTTGACCTCGTCGGGCGGCGTGAGTTGCGCCTCGATGAGCATGTTGGTGGTGAGACGGTGGCGCTCGCGCAGGCTGGCGAGCAGTTCTCGCATCGCTTCGAGTTGGGAGCGTTCGGTGCGTTCGGTGAGGTCACGCCACCGGTAAGTGCCATTCGTTTCCCCGGAGATCCAGGCATCGAATTCAGCGACGGTCATGCCCTCGAAGGTATCGCTGAGGTTGACCAGGTCGAGCGGGTCCTGGGGGCGTCCGATCGGTGCCAGGAGAAAAACCGGTGGAACTCGCAGGGCGTGGGAGATGTTCAGGAGTTGGCTGACCGAGAGGTCTTGTTTGCGGCCGGCTTCGAGGTTTTGCAGGATCGCCTCGGTGACGTTGCCGCCGGGCATGAGGTCGGCGAGGTCCTTGGCGGAGCGGATGCCGTGCCGTTTCCGGATGGCTTGGATCCGCTCACCAATTCCGGACTGCCTCACAAAACCTGTCATGTCGACACCGTACAGGGATTGACTCTTGTCAAACAGTCAGAAGCGCTTTATTGTGATCGCAACACGAGATAACGAGTGTCTCGTGTCAACGAAGGGAAGTAGTGATGAGTGAAGAATTCGTTCTCCCGATTGTCGCGGCGGAACTGACCGGGTTGACTGTCGGCGGCTTGGCGCAGCTGCGCTATAACGGCCGCGGTCCCCGGTTCTACAAGCCGACCCCGAAGAAGGTTCTCTACAAGAGGTCCGAGATCATCGCTTGGATCGAGGCGAGCGCCCAAGTGCAGACGGGTGAGCCCGCGCTCGTGGCACGGTGAGGCCGCTTCTCCTGCTGCCAACGCCGAAAACGCCGGCCGGCGGCAGGCCAAAGAAAAAGCCCCGGGTTGCACCCCGGGGCAAGGATCGAACACCCGCAAAGGATCTGATCTATGACCAGAGTACTGAAATTCTGCCAGCTCGCAACGCTTCGCACCCGACCTGGTGGGTGAGAGCGCTGTGGGCCTCTATGCGGCGAAGGGTGCCGTTCTCGTGGCTGCACGTTTGGGTCTGGGGCACGCGGCGACCCGGTTGCTGCTGCACATGGCTCTGGAAAGCTGGGACGACACCGACAACCCAGGCAATCAACCGCCGCGCCGGTACTTCGCATCCCGCGAATCATCGGCGATCGCTTTGGGCTATCTGGCTCCTGACAACGGATCAGAGTCTGCGTATCACTCGGTCAAGCGGGCGATTGCAGAACTCGTGGCGAGTGGGGCTATCGAGCGAGTCAGCTCCGGCCATCGCGGCCACAACGCCGAGTTCAATCTGCTCGTCGACAGCAGAAAACTGGCCCTGCCCCCGTTGACTGGACACCTCACAAGAGAGAATGTTCACATGGGAAACACACGTCGGGAGTTCACTCCTGAGTACAAAGACGAAGCCGTGAAGCTGGTGA
>NZ_SOGF01000051.1:0-138183 GCF_004402355.1 Cryobacterium sp. TMS1-20-1
TCCCCCATTGGCTACCGCGCCAGCAACACCCAACCCACGCCGAGACATGGACCCGTATTCCGCGGCATCAAGCCGAAATAGGCGTTACTGACTCACGCTCCTAGCGGCGCTGACCGGTGATGGACTGTCCCGCTCGGAGGCCGCTCGGATGGCGATCATGGAGTCTGAACGTACTCACCGCCGCGCTCGACTCCGGGCCGAGTCCGAAGCGCTCCAGAACGATCCGGAACGATCCAGAAGACGCCGAGTGACCCTCGTGGACACGAGCAAACTGGGGTGCGGTTCGCTGTGGTCCTGCAGCCCGACGACGCGAAGCGTCATTTCGCCCCGAGGTCGAAATCAACGGCACGAAGACCGGAGTGTTGGTCGAGCAACTGACAGCGGTCAATCAGGAAATCCGGCTGGGTGAGTTCGCCGGTCGCTTGAATGGCTCGAAAATGCGCGCCACAGACGCGGCTCTGCAGAACCTGCTGGGTCCGGACTGACCGCTAGTTACTGGGGGGGCGGGTCGTTCCGCTACGACTGGTAGCGACCGAGAAACTCGATCGCGGCCTGCTTGAAGGCCCGTGAGCTCACCGCGTTCATATGGGTACGGGCCGGCAGCCACAACACTTCGGAGCAGGCGGCGAGCGCCGCGAGCTCGGCCGTGCCGGTCGCGAGCACGTCGCGGTCGCCGGTGACGAAGAGAAGGGGCCGAGACGGAACGGATGCGCCCGGCTCGAACCGCTCAGCCTTGATCGCGGCGACCAGCCGCAGCAGGGCCGGGGTGTTCGAGCCCGGAGCGAGCTGCATCAGGGTCATCAGTGAGGCGGTCGACTCGTGCGCGATCGCGCTGGAATCCGACAGAAACAGGGCGGCTGCTTCGAGGTCGAAGTCGGCGAGCGGGTCCTCGGAGCTCATGCCGCCGAGCACCGCGCGATTAATCAGGTCGGGCCGCTCGGCGGCGAGTTCCCAGACCAGGCGCGAGCCGAGCGAGTACCCGATCAGGTCGACACCGGATGCGGGCTGGCCGGCCTCGCGGGGCCGGGCGCCGGCCAGGGTGAGCACCTCGAGAACCGCCGCACGCAGGCGGCTGGGGGCGTACGCATCCGTTTCGGCCGGTGCAGCGCTTGCGCCGTGACCGAGCAGATCGATGGTGATGACGCGCCGGCCGGCGCTCACGAGGTCACGCACCCACCCGGTCGCCTCCCAATTGAGGGCGGTGGAGGAGGCGAAGCCGTGCACTAGCAGCACTGGGGCAAGGCCCGCGTCGAGTTCGGGTTCGTGCTGGCGCCAACTGGTGAGCATGTCTAGTCCTCGTCGAGAACGGCGGTGAGGCGCACGCGGCGTTTCGGCGCGGCCTCTGCCGGCACAGTGCCGACGATGCCGGCCGAGTCGTCGGCGACCGTGAAGGTGATCAACGGTGTGTCGACGAGCACCCTGTCGCCGGGCTCGCCGTGCAGCGTGAGCACGATACCGGCGATCGGTGACGGCAATTCCACCGACGACTTCGTCGTTTCAACCTCGACGAATGGCTGGTTGCGTTCGACTTGGTCACCCACCGTGACGAGCCATTCGAGCACGGTCGCCTCGAGCAGTCCCTCACCGAGGTCGGGCAGGGGAAAAGAGATTTCAGCCACGGCGGTACTCCAATACTCGCTGAACTCCGAAGAGAATTCGATCAATGTTCGGGATGTACTCGTCCTCCAGATCGCCAGACGGGTACGGCACGTCGAAGCCGGTCACGCGCTCGACCGGCGCCCGCAGCGTGTCGAAGCAGCTCTGCGAGACGAGCGCGGCGACCTCGGCACCGAGGCCAATGGTGCGCGGCCCCTCGTGCACGACGATGGCCCGACGCGTGCGTGAAACGGATGCCGCCAGCCCCGCTTCGTCGATCGGCTTCAGCCAGCGCAGATCGAGCACCTCGAGTTCGATGCCATCTTCCGCGGCCAACTCCGCGACCTGGAGGCAGCGGGAGACCATTGAGCCCCACGCGATGAGGGTCGCATGCTTGCCCGGACAGGCGATCACCGAGCCCTCGAGGGAGGCGCGGCCGGTGAGCGGGCCATCCGTTCCCCCGGAGATGCCATCACCGACCACGTTGTCGACCAGGTTGACCCCGGCCTTGTTCCAGTAGCGCGCCTTGGGCTCCATGAAGATGACCGGGTCGGGCATCGAGACGGCGTGCTTGAGCAGGTGATAGGCCTGCTGCGGGTTGGCCGGCGACACGACCTTGAGTCCGGGCACGTGCGCGAACAGCGATTCGAGGCTCTCACCGTGGTGTTCGGGGGCGCGGATGCCGCCAAAGCTCGGCACCCGCAGCGTCACCGGCATCGGCAGGCGTCCGCGGCTGCGATAGTTCATGCGGGCCAGCTGGGTGATGATCTGGTTGACGGCCGGGTAGGCGAACCCGTCGAACTGCACCTCGGGGATCGGGTGAAAACCGGCCATGGCCAGCCCGATAGCGGTGCCGAGAATGCCAGACTCTGCGAGCGGGGTGTCAAAGACCCGGTTCGCGCCGAAGCTCTGCTGCAGGCCGTCGGTGACCCGAAAGACTCCGCCGAGCACGCCGACGTCTTCGCCGAAAATGAGGGCGCGCTCATCCGTTTCGAGAATCTCACCGAGCGCCCGGTTGATGGCCTGCTGCATGGAGAGCTGCAGGAGCGGGGTCTCCCGCACGAGTTCGAGGACGGCGCCGTTCATAGACTCAGACATGCTCGGATTCCTCTCTCCACTGGCGCGCCTGGGCGCCGAGCGTCGGGGTTGATTCTTGAAAAACGAAGTCGAACATTTCGCTTCCGGGCCGGCTTTCGAGGGCCACGACACCGTCGCGAATCTCGTCGGCACGCGCCCGGGCGTCAGCGTCAGCCACGGCGAAGAAGGCAGAGTCAGCCACGTTGTCGGCCAGCAGCACCGCGCGAAACCGGTTGAGCGGATCTTCGCCGCCGCCGGTTTTCTCGTCCTCGAGGGTGCGGTAGCGACCGGGGTCGTCGCTCGTGGAGTGCGGACCGCGCCGGTAGGTCATCGCCTCGACCACGACCGGGCCGAGGCCCGCGCGGGCGTGGGCGACCGCGCGTCGGGTGGCGTCCAGCACGGCGAGCACGTCGTTGCCGTCGACCTGCACGGCTGGCATGCCGTAGCCGGCAGCGCGTGCGGCGACCGAGCCGCCGGCCACCTGCTGTTCGGTCGGCACCGAGATGGCCCAGCCGTTGTTTTGCACGAAGAACACCACCGGCGCCTTCAGAATGGCGACGAAGTTCATCGCCTCGTGCACGTCACCCTGCGAGCTCGCGCCGTCGCCGAGAAAGGCCAGGCCCACGCCGAGGCCGGTTGTTGAAACGGATGCCGCACCGCCCGTTGCCGCAGCCGTCCCGTTCAGCGTCTGGCCGTTCAGGGTCTGCCCGTGCGCCCAGCCCACCGCGTGCAGAACGGATCCGCCGACAACCGCTTGAAAGGGCGCGAAGTGGGTGGCCCCGGGGTCGTAGAGCCCGCCGTGCCAGATCGCTTTGTGGGTCGATATGTACTCGACCATGTTCACGCCGACCGTGTACGCCACGCCCATCTCACGGTAGGTCGGAAAGATGAAGTCCCGGGTCTTATCGACGCCGAAGCCGGCACCGACCTGGGCTGCCTCCTGGCCGAGCATCGGCGCGTAACCGGGAATGAGACCCTGGCGCTGCCACGCCACGGCATCGCGGTCGAGCTGACGCACGTTCGCCAGCATCCGATACAGGTCGCGCAGCTGATCCGGGGTGAGGTCGCCGACATCCGCACTCTGCATCTGCATCTGCCCTGAACGCACGGGAAGGGTGTCGAGGGCGTGAGTCGCCATGCTGGCTCCTTCTGATCGTTGACTGGGCGGGCTACAGCAAAGTTAGTGACTTTGCCGAGCGTCTGCCACAGTGACCATTTGAAGTGCACACTCTGTGAATAATTGTGTGCATTTTCGACGAAACACCATACAGTTGGTACACCCCCGCTCGGCAACGATGCCCGACCGGACCACCGAAAGGTCACGCTCATGGATGTCGACTCGCTGGATGCCCGACTCGTCACACTGTTCTGCGAGCGGCCGAAGCTCTCGGTGCTCGAGGCCTCACGGCGGCTCAAGGTGGCCAGGGCAACCGTGCAGGCCAGGCTCGACCGGCTAATGAGCCGCGGGGTGATCAAATCCTGGGCGCCGACCCTGAACCCGAGCGAGTTCGGCTACCCGGTCACCGCCTACTGTTCGCTCACCGTGCGGCAGGACTCTGGCCACGCGGTTGTCGTTGCGGCTCTCGCGAAGATTCCCGAGATTCTGGAGTTGCACACGGTCTCCGGCGACAGCGACATGCTCGCCCGGGTCGTCGCCCGGTCGAACGCCGACGTGCAGCGCGTGCTCGACCTCATCGTCGCCACTCAAACGGTCGTGCGCTCCTCGAGCGTGATCGTGCTGCAGACCCACATCGAGGCGCAGGCCCTGGCCCTGCTGCAGGCCACTGCCGCCGGCACTATCTCCACTCCTGGCACGCCGGTGCAGCCCGTCGATCGTGGCTAATTCAGGATAATTTCAGCGAGCGACCCCGCGGCTCCCGAACCAATGCGGCGCAACTCCCCCCGGCTCAGGAAGTTTCCTGAATTAGCCACCAGGCAGCCCCGTGAGACACCACGCTGAGCTGAGCCGCTCAGGCTCGCGTGAGACAATAAGGGTTGGTCCCTTTTTCTTACGGAGCTCCCTCACCTATGGCCCATTCCCTCAGCACTCACGAGATCGCCCGCATCGTCGGCAGCCAGTCGTTCTCGCGCGGTGAACGGTACGCCCGCAACGGACACGTCACCGAACAGTCCTGGGCTCCGTCGGGAACACACCTCACCGGACGCGTCAGCGGCACCAGTCCCCAGCCGTACACCGTGCTGGTCTCGTTCACCCTCAATGCGGCCGGCCAGGCCGTTCGAGCCAGCGGAACGTGCACCTGCCCGATGGCCAGCAACTGCAAGCACGTCGCCGCCCTGCTGCTGGCGAGCCGCAGCACGCCGGCGGAGCTGAATGCCGAGCGCGCGGCGTCCAACGTGCGTGCCATCGGCGACCGCCGCACCCCCGTCTTCGAGTCGACCTTCGTGCCGGCCGCCTATCAGCCGCCCACCCCGGCCCCCGTCGTCCCCATTCGCCCGCCGGTCCCGGCCTGGCGCGCCGCCCTGGCCCCGCTCGCGAAGCCGAGCGGCGCCGAGACGGTCACGAGCACGGCCCTCGCGCTGCAATTCGACCTGCTTGATCCCGCCTACAGCCCGAACCGCCGCACCGGGCCTCGCCGCCTCGGCGCACGCCCCATGGTGATGGGCAAGAAGGGCAAGTGGATCCGCGGCTCCCTCACCTGGGACAACCTGTCCTGGACGCCCGGCACCTACAACCGCGGCCACCGCAAAATCCTGAACGCCCTCTACGCCCTCTCGGCCACCGGGCAGCGTTATTACAGCTACACCGACCACTGGCTCTACCTCGACAACTTCGAGAACAAGGCCCTCTGGGATCTACTGCACGAGGCTCAGCTGAGCGGTCTGCCACTCGTCTGCGCAACGGATGCCCAGAATCCCGTCCTCCTCTCCCCCACGCCCGCCTCGCTCGAGGTCGACATTCGGCGGGACGATGACGGCCTGCAGCTGACCCCCTTGCTCGTGTTGAACGAGAAGCTGCACCGCGGCTCCGAATTCGGTTTTCTCGGCGATCCGGCGCACGGCGCCTACACCTGGACCGCCCCGGCCGACCCGCTCGCGACCGGCAATCAGCTCATCCTCGCCCCGCTGACTGCCACGGTGAACTCCGAGATCCGCGCCCTGGCCGTGACCGGCGGCTTCGATATTCCGGCCGACGACGAGGTGGCCTTCCTCACCGACTTCTACCCCTTTCTTCAGCAGAAACTGGTCTTGACCAGCCATGACGCATCGTTTGAGCTGCCCAAGACCGCCCGCCCCCAACTCGCCCTCACGATCACGCACCAAACGGATGCCCGCATCACCCTGGCCTGGGAGTGGCAGTACGTCGCGCCCACCGACCAGGCCGCAGCCGTCCCGACCGACGCCGTCGAAATAGAGCCCGCCCCCGTGCTCTACCGCCACCCGCTGCGCCCGACACCCAACGACACCCGCTTTCGCGACGCGACCCGCGAGGGCGACACGCTGCGAGACGTCGAACGCGCCATCAGCTCGTTCGAGCAGCTCTGGCAGCCGGCAACCCCGATCGGTGCGGCCCGTTTGCTCGAGCACGCCGAGCTGCAGGGCGCCGTCATGATCACCTTCCTCGGTGAAGCCGTACCCCGGCTCGCGGAAGATGGCGTCATCGTGCAGGTCTCCGCTGACGCGCCAAGCTATCGCGAGGCCGACGAAGCGCCCGTGATCAGCCTGGCCACCACCGAGAGCACCGATACCCGCGACTGGTTCGACCTCGCCGTCACCGTGTCGATCGAGGGCGAAGACATTCCCTTCGACGACCTGTTTCGGGCACTGGCCACCGATCAGGACCTGATGATCCTCGACAGCGGAACCTATTTCAGCCTCGACCGGCCGGAGCTGCAGCAGCTGCGCCGCCTGATCGAAGAGGCCCGTGGTCTTCAGGAGAGCAACGCCGGCGCGCTCGGCCTCAGCCGCTTTCAGGCCGACCTCTGGGACGAACTGCAGCTGCTCGGCGTGGTCGCCGAACAGGCCGCTACCTGGCGCAGCGCCGTCGAGGGCCTCGCCGCCCTTCAGGGTCTGGCGGAAGCCGCTCCCATCGCCGAACGCCCGCTCCCGCCGGCCGTGCACGCCACCCTGCGCGCCTACCAGCAGACCGGGTTCGACTGGCTCAGCTTTCTCTACGACCACCAGCTCGGCGGCGTACTCGCCGACGACATGGGGCTTGGCAAGACCCTGCAGGCGATCGCCCTGATCGCCCACGCCCGGGACAGCGAACGCGCGCAGCCGGGCACCGTGCGCAAGCCGTTCCTCGTCGTCGCGCCCACGAGTGTCGTCTCCAACTGGGCCACCGAGTGCGCCCGGTTCGCTCCCGACCTGGCGACAGCAGCCATCACCCAGACCGCCGGAAAGCGCGGCTCCAGCCTGCAGGATGTGATGGGTGAAGCGGATGTCGTGATCACCTCGTACACGCTTTTTCGCCTCGACTTCGAGGAATACAACGCCCAGGACTGGGCCGGACTACTGCTCGACGAGGCCCAGTTCGTGAAGAACCACCAAAGCAAGGCGCACGTCTGCGCCCGCCGGCTGCGCACCCCGTTCAAGCTCGCCATCACCGGCACGCCGATGGAAAACAACCTGATGGAGTTGTGGTCGCTGCTCTCCATCACCGCGCCCGGCCTGTTCCCGAGCCCGAGCCGCTTCGCCGACTACTACCGCAAGCCCATTGAAACGGATGCCGACGGTGAGCGGCTCACGCAGCTGCGCCGCCGCATCCGTCCCTTCATGCTGCGCCGCACCAAAGCCCAGGTGGCGAGCGACCTGCCCGAGAAGCAGGAGCAGGTGCTGGAACTCGACCTGCACCCGCGGCACCGCAAGGTCTACGACATGCACCTGGCCCGGGAACGCCAGAAGGTGCTCGGCCTGATCGAGGACATGAACGCGAACCGGTTCGAGATCTTTCGCTCGCTCACCATGCTGCGCCAGCTCAGCCTCGATGCGAGCCTGTACGACAAGAAGTACGACAGCGTTCCCTCGACCAAGCTCGACGCCCTGCTTGAGCTGCTCGAAGACACCGTCGCCGAGGGCCACCGCACCCTCATCTTCAGCCAGTTCACCCAGTACCTCGGCAAGGCGCGGGACCGGCTCGACGCGGCCGGCATCAGCTACTCCTACCTCGACGGCAAGACCCGCAACCGAGCCAAGGCCATCAGCGACTTCAAGGAGGGCTCGAGCTCCGTCTTCCTGATCAGCCTCAAGGCCGGCGGATTCGGCCTCAACCTCACCGAGGCCGACTACGTTATTCTGCTGGACCCGTGGTGGAACCCGGCGACCGAGGCACAGGCGGTCGACCGCGTACACCGCATCGGCCAGACCAAGAACGTCATGGTCTACCGATTGGTGTCGAAGGACACCATCGAGGAGAAGGTCATGGCCCTCAAAGCCACCAAGGCCCGCCTGTTCGAAAGCGTTATGACCGATGGTGCCCCGGCCGGCACCGCCCTGACCGCCGCCGACATCCGAGAGCTCCTCGCCTGACCCCCTCCACCCCCTGCGGTCGGGGCCCGGGCCCGGAAAGCGGGCCCATGATAGATCATGGGCCCGCTTCCACAACCTGGGCCCGGGGGATGGCCATCCGTCACCAGAAGTTCACTCGCCACCCCTAGACTGCCCGCGACTCCCCACCCCGCGCTGCAGAAACGGTGACATGTCTAGAACCTTCGATTGGATCGACGCCCGCCTCGCCACGGCGCTCACCCCAAGCCGCCGTCTCACCCTGCAACGACCGCGCACTCTGGCCCTGGGGTTCCTGGGCCTGCACGCGGTCTTTCTCGTCGCGCTCCTCCCGACCATCCTCACCGGCCGGGTGCTCGGTGATCTCCCGCTTTACCGACAATGGGCCGAACTCGGCCTGGGCAACGGTTTCTGGCAGGGCCTCGACGTGGCCTGGGTGTATCCGATCGGGGCCATGCTGCCGATCGCGTTCGCCGGCATCGCCGGGCCGCTGCTCTACCAATTGCTCTGGTTTCTGATGACGGCAGCGCTCAACGCCGTCGCCGTCGGAGCCCTGACCGATTGGGGACGCCGCCGCAGCGGCTACAAGCCGGCCTGGTACTGGTTGCTGTGCTCGTTCCTGCTGAGCCCGGTCGGGCTGTTACGCCTGGAAGGAGTCACCGCACCGATCGTCATCGTCGGCCTCGTGCTGCTCGCGCGTAGACCGGTCATCGCCGCGCTCCTGCTGGCCCTCGCCACCTGGATCAAGGTCTGGCCGGCCGCCGTTTTCCTCGCGGTCGTCACGGTATCGTCGCGAAAACTGACGATGGTCCTGACCGGAGCGGCGTTGTCGGCGGGGGTGGCGGCATCCGTTTGGCTGCTCGATGCTGCGCAGTTTCTCACCGGATTCGTCACCGAACAGACCGACCGTGCGCTGCAGCTCGAGGCTCCGGTCACGACTCCGTGGGTGTGGCTGGCCTCGCTCGGCCAGCACGACACGGTCATCTACGAAAACTTTGCCATCGCGACCCGCGAGGTGAGCGGCCCCGGGGCCGGTCTCGTCGCCTCCCTGATGACCCCGGTCATGTTCGGTGCCATCGCGGCGATCTTCGTGCTGATGGTCATTGCTCAACGTCGACAAGCGGATGCCGCCGAGCTGCTGCTGCTCGGTTCCCTGGCCCTGGTCAGCGCATTCATCATCTTCAACAAGGTCGGGTCGCCGCAATACATGCTCTGGCTGGTGCCGATCGTCGCGGTCGGCGTTGGCCGCAGCTGGGCGGCCTGGCGGGTGCCCGCCGTGCTGATGCTGGCCATTTCAGCATTGACGACGTTGATCTTTCCAATCTTCTACCTGCCCCTGATCGACGGCAACCTATTTTCGTTGCTGCTGCTCACGGCGCGCAACGGGCTGCTCGTCGCACTCGGCGGCTGGTCCATCGTCGCGCTCGCACGGTCGGCCCACACCGCACCGCGGAACGAGGCCGCCGCTGGCGCGCGGCGCGCACTCCCAGTCGGCCAAGGCAGAATAGACGGGTGACCACGACGACGACCTTCGCCCTCATCCGCCACGGCCAGACCGATTGGAACGCCGCCGCGCGCATCCAGGGCGCCACCGATATCCCGCTGAATGACGTGGGGCGCGGTCAGGCAGCGGATGCCGTCGCTCCCCTGAAACGCTACGACTGGGATTTCATCGTCTCGTCCCCGCTCTCCCGTGCTGCGGAAACCGCCGACCTGATCGGCGAGCGGCTCGGCCTCGACACGGCCCGCCGCCTCCCGGCACTGATCGAGCGCAACTACGGGCCGGCCGAGGGTTTGAGCGCTGGCGCCGAACTCGAAGCCCTGCGTTTTCCCGGCGGGTTCCACGGTGCCGAGACCGAACAAGCCGTCGCCGCGCGCGGCATCGATGCCCTGCGCGACCTCGCCCGCGAGCACCCTGGAGCGCGCATCATTGTGGTCGCGCACGGCACGCTCATTCGTTTGAGCCTCGAAAACGCGCTCGACCAGCCCATCGGCAGCATTACGAACGCCTCGCTCAACGTCGTGCAGCACCACCACACACACGCTGATGGATCGACCGCCTGGCAGCTCGACGTTCTGAACGGCGAGCCGCTCGTACGCGCCTGATCGCGCCCGAAGTATCACCGCAGACCAGTGTCTGCCGGTCGTCACCATCCGCTGATCGAGCTTGCCGAGATCGCCGCAGGACCGCCGTAAGCCACCCCGAAAAAGCTAGCGACCGGTCGACACCGTCACCGTGAACTTGGTGTTGCGGCCGACTTGGCGGGTCGAACCGACGATGCGGGTCAGCATCGGACGGTAGCCGAGGTGCGTGTTCCAGACCGTCCACAGTTCGCCACCGGGCGCAAGCACTCGGGCCGCGTCGATGAACAGCTTCTCGGCCAGGCCCGCGTGCACGGATGCGCCGATGTGAAAGGGCGGGTTGAGCAGAATCAGGTCGGCGGAGTCATCAGCCTGGCCGGACAGGCCATCGGCCCGCACGACGGTGACCCGTTCGGCGAGCGCGTTGGCGTCGACGGTGGCACGAGCGGATGCCACGGCAACGGCCGACTGGTCCGTCGCGAGCACCCGCAGCAGGGGTCGCTGCGCCGCGAGCGCCGCGGCGAGCACGCCGGTGCCGCAGCCGAGGTCGATGGCGCGCTCGGCATCGGGCTTCATCCGGTCGAGCACCTCGAGCAGCGCCCGGGTGCCGATGTCGATGCTCGTTCCGGCGAACACTCCGCCGTGGCCGCGCACCACGAGGTCGAAGTCCTCGTGCTTCTCGCTGTGCGGCCAGTCGGTCGTCGACGTGGTGAGCGGCGAGGAGGCGATGAGCACACGGGACTTCTGGCGAGCCGGGCGCACGTTGAGGGCGCCGAAGTGACGGCGCAGCACCTCGTTCATGCTCACGGTCATGTGCTTGATGCGGCCGCCGGCGAAGACGATCACGTCGGGGGCGGCGTACTTGGCGATGGCGCCGGCGATCTCATCGAGGGCGTCGAGGCTTTTGGGCAGCTGCAGCAGCACGACGTGGGCGTCGGCCAGTAGCTCCTCGCCGAGCGGAAGGGAGCGGTAGGCATCCGTCAGATTGACGCCGGAGGCGTTGCTGTCAAGCGCGTACTCGCCCGAGAGGGCGTCCTGATAGACGCGAATGCCGCGGGCATCGTGCAGTGCGGCGGCGCCGAGGGTGAGGGCGCCATAGCGGTCCTCGAGCACGACGACTCCACCGCTGCGGTAGGCGGCGATCGCACCGGCGGCCTCATCGAGGATGAGCCGGTCGCTGGCGTCGACGGCGAACAGGTTCTCGGCCTCGATGTCGGGGCGACGTCGCACCCGATCGAAGTCGAAGTCGTTGGTGTTCCGCAGCGCGGACTGGTCGTGCGTGCCCGATTCGGACATGGTTCCCCCTGAAAGTGGTGCCGGTGCAACCAGTTCGTGCTGTGAAAGCGAAACGTGGAGCTAGGTGTTGTAGAACTACATGTGGTCTCGCGGCCGCCAGATGACAATCTGGTTGCTGCGTCTGGTGCGGGTGCCCGCCTTCATCGAAATGACGTCGCCGGCCGAGCCAGCCGCGAAAACGCGGCGGCCCGGACGGTTCAGCAATTCGTCGGCGAGCGTCGATTCCAACTCGCGCAGACGTTTTTCGAGCCCGCGCACGTGATCCTCGAGTTCGAGGATACGACGGATGCCTTCCAGACTCACACCTTCTGAGCCCAAGAACGCAATTTCACGGAGCTTTGCCACGTCGAGCATGGAGTAGCGACGGCTCTTTCCGGGGGTGCGCTCCGGGCTGACCAGGCCCAGGCGATCGTATTGGCGCAGGGTTTGCGGGTGCATTCCCGCAAGCTCTGCTGCCGTGGAAATCACGAAAACCCGGGTGGTCTCGTCCATGACTAGCCCTTCGCTCGCGCGATCAGTTCATCACGCGGATTTTCCTTGGGCAGTGCCTCGGCAAAGGCTGCGAGCTTTTCTTCCGCATCCTTCGACAGGTGTGACGGTACAGCGACCTGCACGATGGCGAGCAGGTCGCCGGCGCCCTTCGCCGTGGTGACGCCGCGACCCTTGACCCGCAGCACGCGTCCTCCGGGAGTGCCGGGGGCCACGCGCAGTTTGACCGGGGCACCACCGAGAGTGGGCACCTCGATCGTCGCACCGAGACTCGCCTCGACGAAGGTGACCGGGACGGTCACCCGCAGGTTGAGACCGTCCCGTTCGAACACCGGGTGCTTGCGCACGGTGATCGTCAGCACGATATCGCCGGTTTCTCCGCCGTCGGGGCTGGGCTGGCCCTTGCCGCGCAGGCGAATCTTCTGCCCGTCGGCGACGCCGGCTGGCACCTTGACCTTGATCGGCCGGCCGTCCTGGGTCTGCAGACTGATCTGGTCGCCCTGGGTAGCCGTGATGAAGTCGATGGTCGTCGACGCGATCACATCGCGGCCTCGGGTAGGTGCGCCCGATCCGCGGTAGCCGCCGGTGGGGTTGCCGAAGCCGCCGCCACCGCCGCCACCTCTGCCGAACATACCCCCGAGGATATCGTCGAAGCCACCCTGCTCGAAGGTATAACTTTGCTGACGGCTTCCGCCGCCGAACATGCCTCCGAAGGCGTCCTCAAAGCCACCGCTCTGGGCCCGGCCGCCGGGCGCGGCGAACCGCGCCCCACTGCCCATGGCCCGCACGGCATCGTATTCCTTGCGCTGCGCGGCATCGCCCAACACCGAGTGCGCCTCGCTCAGTTCCTTGAACTTCGCCTCGGCGGCGGGGTTCCCCGGGTTGGAATCCGGGTGGTACTTACGCGCGAGCTTGCGGTACGCCTTCTTCAACTCGGCCGGCGTGACATCTTTCGATACCCCGAGAACCTTGTAGAAGTCCTTGTCAAACCAATCCTGGCTAGCCATCGCTCGGTACCTGAACGACGACCTTGGCCGCGCGCAGCAGCGTGGAGCCGAGGTAGTACCCCGTCTCCGCGACGTCGCCGACGGTTTCCACGTCGACCGCTGCACTCGGCTGCTGGAAGATCGCCTCGTGCATGGTCGGGTCGAAGGGTTCGCCGACCGTGCCGAACGAGGTCAGCCCGAGCCGTTCAACGCTCGAACGCAGTTTGGCTGCGATCGTGGCGAAGGCCGAGTCAGGCACGAGATCGCCGTGCTTCTCAGCACGGTAGATGTCGTCCAGTACCGGAATAAGCACCTTGACGATATCCCCGGTCACGCGCTCTTTCTCGATGGCCCGGTTGGCTTCGGTGCGCCGACGATAGTTGGCGTACTCGGCCGTCACGCGCTTGAGGTCGGCGAGGTGTTCGCTCGTCGGCTCAGCAACTTCGCGTTCCGCCGCGTCCAGAATGTCCTGAACGGTCAGTTCGTCTTCTTCGATCCCGTCGGCCGTACCGTCGGCTACAGCACTGTCAGGTTCAGAAGCGGATGCTGCATCAGCAGCGGCCGCGCCCGCGGCGGCGGTGCCGTCATCGGGCACCCCCGCAGCGGACGCGTCGTTGTCTGGATGTTTCTTGTCAGCCATGGTTGCGGCCTACTTCTTCTTCTCGTCTTCGTCGTCGTCAACAACCTCGGCGTCGACAACGTCTTCGTCCTTGTTCTCTTCGGCAGGAGCCTCGTCGGTGCTGGTCTCATCAGCGCCGGCTGCGGCATCCGCCTGGCTGGACTTGTAGATGGCTTCGCCGAGCTTGCCCTGGCTTTCGTTGAGCTTGTCAAACGCGGTCTTCACCGCGTCGTCGTCGTCGCCGGCGAGAGCGGACTTGAGGGCGTCGACATCAGCCTGCACCTCATTCTTCACGTCCTCGGGGAGCTTGTCGACGTTGTCCTTGATCAGCTTCTCGATCGAGTAGGCGAGCTGCTCGGCCGTGTTGCGGGTCTCGGCGACTTCGCGCAGACGCTTGTCTTCTGCGGCGTGCTCTTCACCCTCGCGCACCATGCGCTCGATGTCTTCCTTCGCGAGCGAAGAACCGCCCGTGATGGTCATCGACTGCTCGGTTCCGGTGCCCTTGTCCTTGGCGGACACGTGCACGATGCCGTTGGCGTCGATGTCGAAGGTGACCTCGACCTGCGGGATTCCGCGCGGCGCCGGCGCGATGCCGGTGAGCTCGAAGGTTCCGAGGTTCTTGTTGTCGCGGGTGAACTCACGCTCGCCCTGGAAGACCTGGATCGCAACGGACGGCTGGTTGTCGTCGGCCGTGGTGAAGGTTTCGCTGCGCTTGGTCGGGATGGCCGTGTTGCGCTCGATCAGGCGAGTCATGATGCCGCCCTTGGTTTCGATGCCGAGGCTCAGCGGGGTGACGTCGATGAGCAGAACGTCCTTGCGCTCGCCCTTCAGCACGCCGGCCTGCAGTGCGGCGCCGACGGCGACGACCTCGTCCGGGTTGACGCCCTTGTTCGGGTCCTTGCCGCCGGTCTCGCTCTTGACGAGCTCGTAGACGGCGGGCATCCGGGTGGAACCACCGACGAGAACGACGTGGGCGATGTCACCGACCTTGACGCCGGCCTCACGAATGACGTCCTGGAAGGGCTTCTTGGTGCGGTCGAGCAGGTCCTCAGTCATCTTCTCGAACTGGGCGCGGGTGAGCGTCTCGTCGAGGTTGGCCGGGCCGTTTTCGGTCAGCGACAGGTAGGGCAGCTGGATGCTCGTCGACATGCTCGAGGAGAGTTCCTTCTTGGCCTGCTCAGCGGCTTCTTTGAGGCGCTGCTTGGCGATCTTGTCCTTGGACACGTCAACGCCGGTGGTCTCCTTGAAGCGCTTGATCAGGTGATCAACGATGCGCTGGTCCCAGTCGTCGCCGCCGAGGCGGTTGTCGCCGGCGGTCGAGCGCACCTGGATGGTGGAGAAGTCGTCGTCCTTGCCCACCTCGAGCAGCGACACGTCAAAGGTTCCGCCTCCGAGGTCGAAGACCAGGATGAGCTCGTCTTCCTTGCCCTTGTCGAGACCGTAGGCCAGCGCGGCGGCGGTCGGCTCGTTGATAATGCGCAAGACGTTGAGTCCGGCAATCTCGCCGGCCTCCTTCGTGGCCTGACGCTCGGCGTCGTTGAAGTACGCCGGCACGGTCACGACGGCGTCGCTGACCTTCTCGCCCAGGTACTGCTCGGCGTCACGCTTGAGTTTGGCGAGGATACGCGCGCTGATCTCCTGCGGGGTGTACTTCTTGTCGTCGATCGCGACGGTCCAGTCAGTGCCCATGTGGCGCTTGACGCTGGAGATGGTGCGGTCGACGTTGGTCACGTTCTGGCGCTTGGCGGTTTCTCCAACGAGAACTTCGCCGTCCTTGGTGAATGCGACCACCGAGGGGGTGGTGCGCAAGCCCTCAGCGTTGGCGATGACGGTGGGTTCTCCACCTTCGAGCACGGACACCACCGAGTTTGTGGTTCCGAGGTCAATACCTACTGCACGAGCCATCTGGGTTGTTCTCCTTCAATCATGTGCGAAACGAACTGCTAAGTAATCTCAAGACTTGAGCCTCGATGGCTCAAGTATTCCAGAGCCGTTTCGTCCCTGTCAATTTCTGCGGCTGAAAGTTGAGTGTGAGTGGCTCAACTTTCAAAGCGGATGCCGCTGGTCGGCAAATCCGGATATTTACCCCGGGGCAGTAGATTGTGCACATGACCGAGACTGTCGCCGTAGACGCGGGTGCCCCTCCAACGCGTGGTCGGGTGGCGGCCTGGGCATTCTGGGACTGGGGGTCGGCGGCCTTCAACGCGGTCGTTACGACGTTCGTCTTCAGTGTCTACCTCACCGGTTCAGCGTTCGGCGACGAAGCCGTCGTTTCCGCGCAACTGGGCTGGGCCCTCGCCATAGCCGGACTCCTAGTCGCCGTGCTGGCACCGATCACGGGGCAGCGCTCCGACACCTCCGGCCGGCGCAAATTCTGGCTGGGGGCCAATACCTTCGCCGTCGTCGGCCTCACCACAGCGATGTTTTTCGTTGAGGCCAGCCCCAGCTATCTGTTGCTCGGGCTCCTGCTGCTCGCGGCCGGAAATGTGTTCTTCGAGTTCGCCAGCGTCAACTACAACGCGATGCTCGGCCAGGTATCGACTCCCCGCACCATCGGCAAGGTCAGCGGCTTCGGCTGGGGCATGGGGTATCTGGGCGGCATCGTGCTGTTGCTCATCGTCTACTTCGGTTTCATCGCTCCCGAGGTGGGGTTGTTCGGCGTGACCAGCGAGAACGGCTTGGCCGTGCGGGTCACCATGTTGGTGGCCGCCGCCTGGTTCGGGCTCTTCGCGCTGCCGCTATTGCTGCGCGTCCCTGAGTACCGCGCCCCCGCCGCCGAACGGCGAGTCAAGGTCGGCTTCTTCCAGAGCTACGTCGTGCTCGCCCGCGACGTCAAACGCCTCTGGACCACGAGCCGGCAGACCGTCTACTTTCTGCTGGCGAGCGCTATTTTTCGCGACGGCCTGGCCGGCGTGTTCACCTTCGGCGGCGTGCTGGCGGCATCCGTTTTCGGCTTCTCACCGGGGGAAGTCATTATTTTCGCCATCGCCGCCAACGTGGTGGCCGGCATCGCCACCATGGCGGTCGGGGTGCTCGACGACCGCCTGGGCGCGAAGCCGGTGATCGTGACGGCCCTGGTGGGCCTGCTCGTGAGCGGCATGCTGGTCTTCCTGCTGCACGACGGCGGCCAGATCGTGTTCTGGACCGCAGGCCTCGCCCTATGTCTGTTCGTCGGGCCGGCCCAATCTGGCAGTCGCACCTTTCTCGCCCGACTCATTCCGGCCGGGCGCGAGGGCGAGGTGTTCGGGCTCTACGCCACGACCGGCCGCGCCGTGAGCTTTCTGGCACCCACCGCCTTCGCCGTCTTCGTGTCGATCTTCGGCGCCACCTACTGGGGAATTCTCGGCATCATGCTCGTGCTGCTGCTCGGCCTGCTCCTCCTCCTGCCGGTCAAGGCATCCCAGCAGCAGATCGTCTAGCGCGGGGTTCCGCGCCAGTTCTGGCTGGTGCGATGACCGGTAACGGGCGCGGTGAGCGGATGCCGGCGCGCGCGTCAGGCGTTGAGGCTACTTGCTAGCATTGCCGAGAGTGTGTGGTTCAGCAATTCATCAGGGCTTTTGCTTCTCGCACGTCACAATCCCGGCATCGCCGCCGGCGCATGGCTCAACGCTCAACGACAGCTTTCGGAAAGAAGACATCGTGCTCCGTATCGGCATTCTGGGTGCGTCAGGAATCGCCCCCGCAGCAGTCATCCAGCCGGCCAGCCGGCGAGAAGACGTTGCCGTTGTGGCCGTCGCCTCGCGCCGCGCATCAACCGCCGCCGCCTACGCAGCAACTCACGGCATTCAACGTTCCTACGACGACTACCGCGCGTTGCTGGCCGACCCCGACATCGACCTGGTTTACAACTCCCTGCCCCCGTCCGAACACGCCGAGTGGTCCATCGCGGCACTCGAAGCCGGCAAGGATGTTTTGTGCGAAAAGCCGTTCGCCATGAACGCGATGCAGGCCGAGCGGATGCTGAAAGCGGCCGATGCCACCGGCCGGCGGCTCATCGAGGCCTTCCACGACCGCTACCACCCGCTCAGCCTCGAAATCGATGCCCTGGTCGCCTCGAAGCGATTGGGCGACATCGTCTCGCTGCGCGCGGATTTCTCGGTCAGCAATGCTTTCGAGCCGAGCGGCATCCGTCACGATCCGAAACTCGGCGGTGGGGCGCTGATGGACCTGGGCTGTTATCCGCTGCACTGGGTTCGCGCACTGATGAATGAGGAGCCCACCGTCGTCAGCGCGATCGCCGCAACGAACCCACTCGGCGCTGACAGCAGCATTGACACGGAGCTACGCTTCCCGTCGGGGACAACCGCGCGCATCACGGCGAGCATGGATGCCGGCCCGACCGAGATATCAACACTCGACATCGTGGGCACCCTCGGCACTCTGCACGTGAACAATCTCGTCTTTCCCTCCGCGGGCCACAGCATCAGCGAAACCATCGACGGGATAACCCGCGTGAGCACCGTGCGCGGCTGGACCACCTACGATCACCAGCTCGAAGCGATCATCGTGGGCCTGAAGAATCACACGGCGCTGCCCACGGAGGGCGCTGACTCGCTGAACAATATGATCGCCATCGATGCCATCTACGCCGCGGCCGGACTCGATCGAAGCTTCGTCTAGGAAAGCCCGGCAGCTCCGCGCTGAGTTTCTCCCTCCACCGGGAACCTGTCTCAAAGGTAGGATCTCTCCATGGCTGTGACCGACGAAGCGATCCTCAAGATCAAGGACATGATCTTGTCCGGTGAGATCAAACCCCGGGACAAGCTCCCCCCGGAGAAGGAGCTGAGCGAGCGGCTGGGGCTCTCGCGCAGTTCTCTCCGGGAAGCCGTCAAGGCGCTGGAGGTGATCCGTGTGCTCGACGTGCGGCGAGGCGACGGAACCTACGTCACGAGCCTCGAGCCACGTCTGCTGCTGGAAGCGATGACCTTCATCACCGATCTGCACACGGACTCATCCATCCTGGAGCTGTTCGCGGTGCGCCGCATTCTGGAGCCGGCCGCAGCGGCACTGGCCGCCGTACGGATGAGCCCCCAGGAGCTGGCCGAGTTGCGGGCGCTTCTGGAACTGGTGAACGAGTCGACCGATGTCGAGGGTCTGGTGGCGGCAGACATCCACTTTCACGGCGCCATCGCGGCGGCGGCCGGAAATACCTATCTGGCGAGTCTGATCGACTCGCTGTCGAGCCACACGATTCGCGCCCGGATCTGGCGCGGACTCACCCAGGAACACTCCGTCGAACGCACACTGGCCGAACACAAGGCGATCGCCGACGCCCTGGAACGCCACGACGCAGACCTCGCGCAGGCCCTGACCACCGTACACATCTCGGGAATCGAACAGTGGCTGCGCGACGCGGTGGCCGCTGCCTGAGGCGGACTAGGCTCCCTGCAAACCGCGCGCAACGGCCGCCTCGAACTCCTCGCTCGAACGGTCGCTCACATCGTGGTGCAACACCGCCAGGATGACCGCCGGTGCGGCCGTGAAATACGGCACGCCCACCGCGGCGAGCGCCACGATCGCGTCCGGCGTGCGCAGGCTCGCTGCCAACACATCGGTGCCGGACCCGGCCACGACGGCCGTCATCACCGCTATCTCGGCGATACCGTCCAGGCCGCTGTCCTGCATCCGCCCGAGGTACGGCGCGATATAGCGCACGCCCAGAGTCGCCGCCATCAGCGCCTGGGCCGGCGAATAGACCGCGGTCAGCAGCACCGGCGCACCCGCTCTGCTCAGCTCGGCGGCGACGACGAACCCTTCGCGTGTGGCGGGGACCTTGACGACGACCTCGGGTCCGAGCGCCAGTATTCCCTCGGCGGTGCGGAGCAGTGCGCCGCGGCTCTCACCCCAGGCCTGGAAGAAGACTTCGTGTGCGCCCTCCGCGATCCAGCGCGCATACAGTTCCGGGGCATCCGCAACCGAGCGGTCAGCCCGCTCGAGAATCGTGGGGTTCGTCGTCACGCCGTGCACGAGCCCATCACGAAGCAACTCGCCGACCTCGTCGGCTTCTGCACTGTCAACATACAAGCGACGTTCTCGGCTCATGTGGGAGCTTCCTTTCGATCCGCCGGCTCTGGCTGATACTCGACAGTAGCAACGAAACACTGGGATCTGTCCCGACCTGTCCGGTAATGTAATTACACGTCAAAGCGACGCCAGCGGTGCGAAAGGAAAAAATGAGCCAGACAGAGTCGTCGGCACCCCCATCCGGTGGAGTCCTGATCGTGGGGAGCATCACGGCCGACCTCACTACGTTTTCGCACCGTCTTCCCGCTCGGGGCGAGACCATTCTGGGGGATGAATTCACGCTCGTGCTGGGCGGGAAGGGCGCCAACCAGGCGATAGCCGCGGCCCTCGCCGGGAGCTCGGCACACATGGTCTCGTGCGTGGGCACCGATCTATTCTCGCCACTGTTGACCGAAGGTATGCAGAGCGCCGGGGTCAACACCGAGCACGTTCGTCGAGTCTCCGGACCCAGCGGAATCGCCCACATCCGGGTTGATGATTCCGGCGAGAATGACATTGTCATGGTGCCCCTCGCGAATTCCTCCCTCAGCGAAGCGCAGATCGATGCGGCGTTCAGTGCCCGGGCCGGGTCATCGACGGTGCTGTTGACCCAGCTTGAGATTCCGTGGGCACTCACGCAGTATTCGATTCGAAAAGGGCACGAGGCCGGACTCACCGTGATCCTCGACCCGGCCCCCGCGACCGTGCTCGACGATGCGATCTGGCCGCTCATCGACATCGTGACACCGAACGAGACCGAGGCCAGGCTGCTGACCGGCATAGTCGTGACCGACCTCGAATCCGCCACCGCCGCGGGACGATGGTTCGTCGACCGGGGCGTTCGCTACGCGCTGATCACCATGGCGGCGGCAGGCGCGCTCCTGGTGTCTGCAACCGAGATCAAACATTTCGACGCGATTCCCGTTCAGTCTGTTGACACAACGGCAGCAGGGGACGCCTTCGCCGGATACCTCGGTGCGGCCCTCGCCCTCGGCCACGACCTGCCGGATGCCATCGGCCGCGCCATGGCCGCCGGCGCACTCACCGTGACCAAGCGCGGCGCCTCACCCAGCCTCCCCTCGCGCGCTGACGTCGAGACTCTGCTCACTCGCCACACCGCTATGCGCGCGACGAAAGCCTGACCGATGACCAAACAGACGCACGCCACTAACCTCGATCCGCACAACCCGCCGGGAATCGATCGCCAGGCGGCGACGCCCATGTATCACCAGCTCAAGAACCGCATCCTCGACGATATTGCCAGTCAGGGATTGCGGGCCGGCGACATCCTTCCGGGCGAGCACCGGTTATGCGAGCAGTTCCAGGTTTCGCGCACGGTCGTGCGGCAGGCGCTGGCCCAGCTCGAGTACCAGGGGGTGATCGAACGAGTCAAAGGCAAAGGCACATTCGTCGCGCGTCAGAAGGTGCCGGAAAGCCTCGTGCACACGCTGACCGGTTTATACGAAGAAGTCGCCGCCCGCGGGGGGCACGTTCGCAGCGAGGTGCGCCGACAGGAGATCATCGAGGCAGACGACGACGTTGCCGATTCGCTCGCAGTGCCGCCGCGATCGCCGGTCGTCGTGATCGAACGGCTGCGCTATGTCGACGAAGAACCGTGGTCCTGGACCACAACGTATTTGCCGCACGATATCGGGTTGCTGGTTTTGCAGGAAGACCTTCGAGATCAATCGCTCTATGCGCTGCTGGCCAACCACGGAGTTCGCGCGGTACGCGGTGTTCGGTCCGCTGAAGCAGCATCCGCCGATCGCGCGCAGGCGGCACTGCTGAAGGTCGGAATCGGCCGGGCCCTGCTCGTGCTGCGCAGCATTAGCTATGACGAAAACGAACAGCCGATGGAGTATTTCATTGCCCATCACCGCGGTGACCGCAGTCGTTTCGAGTTTCAGCTGAGTGCGTCGTCCGCCACCCAGAGCACGGCAGCGCTGCGCCATACCGGGATCCCCGCCGCGGAGGCCGCTGCTACGACGGATGAATACAACCTGTAATTACACGTGACATGTAATTACAGGTTACGCTGAACCGGCAGCACCGCCGCTGCCGCTGAGCCAGGAGACGACGTGTCTGATTACTCCGAACTGCCCGTTTTGCCCATGAGTATCCGTTTCGATCACGCTGCCGGCACCCTCCGCCCCGCCGGACCGACTCTCACCAGGCGCATGTCTGACCTCGAAGGCCTGTTCCTCGACCAGGATGCCTGGCGCTCGGCCCTCGCCGACGGCGACCCGATCGTCTACTCGGTCGTGTCGAGCCGCGTCCCGGAAATCGACCGCGAGCTTCCCCAATCGATCACGACCATTCAGCCCGGCGTCACCGGCTGTGAATTCTGGATGACCAAGGGCCACCAGCACCCCAACCATCAGGGAGAAATCTACCTCGGCATTTCGGGCAGCGGCGGCCTGCTCATGTTTGACGGAACCAGCACAAACTGGGTGGACATGGCCCCAGGCACCATCGGCTACATTCCCCCGGGCTGGGCCCACCGCAGCGTCAATGTCGGCAAGGAACCGTATTCGTTCCTCGCCGTCTACCCCGGCGGCGCGGGTCATGACTATGGCTGGGTACTCGAGCACGGTCTCGGCCAGCGAGTATGCACAGAGAACGACGGTGTTGTCTTTCGGGATTACTTCACGGGCGCCCGGCCGTGATCATCTCGCACGACCTCGGCACCACCGGGAACAAGGCATCCCTGCACCGCGACGATGGACGGCTTGTGACCTCCGTCACCGTGAGCTACAGCGCCCGCTTCGCCGACAACGGCGTCGCGGAGCAGAACCCCGACGACTGGTGGCGGGCGGTCGTGGAAGCTACCCGGGGTCTGCTCGCGCGGTCCGGCACCGACCCGGCACAGGTGACCGGCCTGGTGGTGAGCGGCCAGATGATGAGCGCGGTGCTGCTGGATGCCGCGTACCGGCCCGTTCGTGCCGCGCTCATCTGGGCCGATACCCGCAGCACGGCCCAGACCGAACATCTCGAACGCGTCATCGGCCAGGATCGGGCGTACGCGTTGACGGGGCATCGCCTCAACCCCACGTACTCGCTGGAAAAAATCATGTGGGTTCGCGACAACGAGCCCGAGACATTTTCGCGGGTTCGCCACTTCTGTTTGGCGAAAGACTTCGTGGTCCAGCGACTCACCGGGCGTCTGGTCACCGATCGCTCCGACGCCTCCGCCACGAACGCCTACGATCAAACCCGCGGCGAGTGGTCGACGGAGATGCTGGAGGCTGCCGGTCTTGACGCTCGTCTCTTCCCCGACATCCTTGACGCCACCGCCGTCGTCGGCACCCTCACCCCCGAAGCGGCACGCGAGACCGGATTGGCGGTCACCACTCGCGTTGTGCTCGGCGGCGGCGACGGCCCGATTGCGGCGGTCGGTGCGGGCATCGTGGCACCCGAAGACGGTGCCTACGTGTGTTTGGGGACCTCGTCCTGGATTTCCTTCGCAAGTGCCGCGCCGGTGCACGACCCGCTGCAGCGAACCATGACCTTCGACCATGTGGTTCCCGGCCAGTACGTGCCCACGGCAACGATGCAGGCCGGCGGCGGCGCCCTGGCCTGGGTGTCGGAACTGCTCCACCCGCAGCCTTCCAGCACAGACCTCGCCGCCCTGGTCTCCGCAGCATCAACGGCGTCGGCGTCGTCCAGTGGTCTCTACTTTTTGCCGTATCTGCTCGGCGAGCGCTCGCCCTACTGGAATTCAGATGCCGCCGGATCCTTCATCGGAATCAACCGTCACCACGGACGCGCCGAAATGACGCGGGCCGTTCTCGAGGGCGTCGCCTTCAACTTGTTCACCTGCTTGCAGGCCTTCCGGGACTCGGGCTCCGCCATCGAGCGCGTTGATGCGATCGGCGGCGGGGCCGCCAGTGATGCCTGGCTGCAGATCCTCGCGGACGTCTGGGGAATCCCCGTGCGACGACGCACCATCGTGGAAGAGGCCAACAGTCTCGGCGCCGCAGTCACGGCGGCAGTCGGGCTTGGACTCGTCGATGACTTCGGGGCGGCTCGCGGCCTCTCGGAGGTGTCCGCGGAGTTCTCCCCCGACCGTGATCGTCACGCCGAGTACCTCGACCGCCATGCCGTTTTCGTCGAGGGCTATGAGTGCCTCCAACCGTGGTTCGCCACCCGGGCAGGGCGCTGATGGGCACCGTTCTGGTCACCAGTCGGTCCTTTTCGTCGGGCAACAGCGATGAAGCAGGCCGTCTTTCGGATGCCGGCCACGCGGTCGTCACGGGCCCGGCCAGCCATGATCTCGTCGTTCTTCAGGGCCTCCTGCGCAACGCTGTCGGGTGGATCGCCGGAACCGGTGAGATCACTCCGGAACATCTCGACGCGGCGCCCCAACTGCGCGTGATCGCCCGTTACGGGGTCGGCGTCGAATCGGTCGATATCGCTGCGGCAGAAGAACGCGGAATCGTCGTCACCAATACGCCCGGCGCCAACAGTGACGCGGTCGCCGACCATGCCGTCGGCCTCATGCTCGCGATCTTGCGCGGCACCACGGCGGGAGACCGCCGCGTTCGAGCCAACGATTGGACCGTGCTCCGCGGGCGAGAGCTCGGCGCCCTGACCATTGGCATCGTCGGATTCGGCCGGATCGGGCAGGGCGTCGCCCGTCGCCTCCGTGGTTTCGGCTCCCGCATCGTCGCGCACGATCCTTGGCTGAGCAATGACGCCATCAGCGACGGAGGAGCGATGCCGATCGGAGTGCTTGCCATGGCGGCGGAGTGCGATCTGGTCACCCTGCACAGCCCCGGCGGCACGTGCATCGTCTCCGACAGCTGGCTTGCCCGCGCGCGGCCGGGGCTCGTGGTCGTCAACACGGCGCGACCAGAACTCGTCGATGAACATGCTCTGGCACAGGCCCTCCGCTCGCAGCGCATCGCCGGGTTCGCCGCCGACACCCTCGCGGGCGATACCCGGGGGCTGTCCTCCCCTCTGCTGGCGACCGAGCTGCAGGACCGAGTGATCGTCACCCCGCATTTCGGCGCCCAGACCACCCAGGCCGTCGACACCATGAGTTCGATGGCCGTGAGCAACCTACTCTCCGTTCTCGCCGGCGATTCCCCCGCCAATCCCGTCTCCTCGAAAGCGTGATCATGCAGAATTCCTTAAATCGCCTCGCCAGCACCCGCATTCTGGCCGTTCTGCGCGCCCCCTCCGCCGACGTAGCCCTGCGGGCAGCGGATGCCCTCGTGGCCGGTGGGGTCACCGGGCTGGAGATCACCTACTCCACCCCCGACGCGCCCGCCGTCATCCGCGAGCTGTGCGCCCAGTACGGCGACACCGTCTACCTCGGCGCGGGCACGGTCACGACCGCCGATGAAGCGCGCCGAGCAGCGGATGCCGGCGCGGCCTTTCTGGTCAGCCCCGGCACCCGGCCCAAGCTCACCGCGGCGATGAAGGCCACGGGGCTGCTCGTGATGACCGGGGCGCTCACTCCGAGTGAAATCATGGCCGCCGCGGAATACGGAACCGATGTGGTGAAGATATTTCCTGCCTCACTCGGCGGCCCGGCCTTTCTCCGGTCCCTTCGCGGACCGTTCCCGGCTGTTCCGTTCATGCCGACGGGCGGTGTCACTCCGGGCAACATCGGCGCCTGGTTCGATGCCGGAGCGATCGCAGTCGGAGCCGGCAGCGATTTGGTCTCTGCCGCCGATCTCGCAGCCGGGCGCTACGACAATATCCAACGTCTCGCCGCTCAATTCGTGTCCGCCGGCACCCGCCTGGACCCGGCAGAGGTACGGGCATGAGCGGCTATATGGGATTTGTCGGGGTGAGCACCGAGAAATCGTCGATCATGAAAATCTTTCCGACCTGGGCCGATATTCTCGGTCTCCCGACGCGCACGCTGATCGGTCACGACCTGGCGATCGACGCCACACCCCAGCAGTACGTTCACCTCGTGCAGCAGATCAGGGACGACCCGAATCACTGGGGCGCCCTGGTGACCACCCACAAAATGGGTCTGTTTGCGGCCACCCACGACCTGTTCGACGAGCTCGACGAGTTCAGCACCGTCGGCGGAGAACTCTCGAGTATTGCCAAGAGAAATGGCCGGCTCATCGGCCACGCCAAGGACCCCCTGACGGCGGGGCTCGCCGCGCAGGAATTCCTCCCCGACGATCACTTCACCCGCACGGGAGGCCACGTCGTGTGTCTGGGTGCCGGCGGCGCCGGCGGCGCCCTCTCCTGCTATCTGGCCGGGCGGGCCGACCGGCCAGAGCGGATCGTTGTCACCGATACGGACCAGGGTCGACTTGACCATTTGCGCGCGGTGCACCTTCGCCGAGGAACTCCCGCCGAGCTGATCCGTTTTGTTCTGGTCGAAAGTCCCGAAACCACAAGGACCGTGCTTGCCGATGCCCCCGCGCACAGCCTCATCGTCAATGCCAGCGGGCTCGGTAAGGATCGCCCGGGCAGCCCTGTTCCGGACGAAACGCGGTTTCCCGAAGCTGCGTATGTCTGGGAGTTCAATTACCGCGGCAGCTTGGAGTTTCTGGCGCAGGCACGTGCGCAAGCGGATTCCGCGGAGCTCACCGTGATAGACGGCTGGCGCTACTTCATCCATGGCTGGTCGCAGGTCATAGCCGAGGTGTTCACTATCGAGCTCACCGACGACCTGGTGAGCCGCCTCTCCGAGGCCGCGCTGGCTGCACGATGAACATGATTCGCAGCGTTCTCGGCGACGTCGATCCAGCCACGCTGGGTCTGGTCGACTATCACGAGCACCTCTTTCAGGTCAGTCCGCTGCTGCTCGGTGACGAGCTGAACGACGAGGCGGCATCCGGCAGTGAAGCCCGACTGTTACGGGCGAGCGGGTTTGATGCCATGGTCGACGCGACCCCGATCGGGCTCGGTCGCAACCCGGAGGCGGTGGCTCGAATCAGTGCTTCGTCGGGGCTCACCGTGATTGCCGCAACCGGCGCCCATCGCGATGCCCACTACTCGGCCGACCACTGGCTTCGTCAGCTGGATGCCGGCAGTCGCGCCGCCCTGTTCCTGGCCGACCTGCACGACGGCATGCCGATACGAGATGATCAGCCGACACGGGCCGTGACGCCGACCGGCGATCCCGTGCGCGCCGGTCTGCTGAAGGCCGGGATCGGTTACTGGTCGATCTCGCCGTTCGAACGGCAAACGCTCGAGGCGGTTGCCCTCGCTCACGCGGCGTCCGGGGCGCCGATCATGGTGCACCTGGAATACTGCACGGCGGCCCACGAAGTGCTCGATCTGCTGGAGGGTTTCGGTGTGGCACCGCAACGAGTTGTGCTCGCGCATGCTGATCGCGACCCGAACCCCGCCCTGCATCTGGAGCTGGTGGCCCGGGACGCCTGGCTCGGCTATGACGGCATCGCCCGCCCGCGCACGCGCAGCGATGCCGAACTACTCACGCTCACCGAAGCCGTCGTCGCTGGTGGTGGCCTGAACCGGCTGCTGATCGGCGGCGACGTGGCGCGCCGGAGCCGCTACGTCTCCTACGGGGGAATGCCGGGCTTGGCCTATCTCGGGAACCGCTACCTTCCCGCCCTGCGCGCCCGGATCGGGAACCAGCAGGTGGAGCGGATACTCCGCACCAATGCCGCACAATTTCTCACCTGGACCCCGGCGTGAACTGCGCCGGTGCCGCTTCTGTCGCGCCCGCGCGGCGGGCGCCGATAACGTTCAGTAAGGTTGAGTCCCTTGCAGGAAAGGACCTACATGGCCACGATTTATGACGTCGCCGCGCTTGCGGGAGTCTCCCCGGCCACCGTGTCCCGCGTTTTCAACGGCATCACCGTCTCGGCGGAACGCAGCGACCGGGTTCGTGCGGCGGCCGAGCGGCTGTCTTTCACGCCCAACCGCACCGCTCGCACGCTTCGAAAGCAGTCCTCTGAGGTCATCGCGCTGATCATTCCGGACATCGAGAACCCGTTCTTCACGGCATTGGCGCGCGGCGTGGAAGACGTGGCTCAGCAATCCGGCTACTCGGTCGTGCTGTGCAACACCGATGAGGATGCCGCCAAGGAGGCCCGTTATCTCGATGTCGTCGTCTCAGAGAACATGGCCGGCATCATTCTCGCCGCCGCAACCGATCACGTTAATCTGACCCCCCTCACCCGGCGCGGGCGCCCCGTGGTGGCCGTTGATCGCAGCCTGCCTGAGATCGATACCGTGACCGTTGACAACGTCGCGGGCGGACGCGATGCGACGCGGGCCCTGCTGGAGCAAGGCTTTCGGCGCATCGGCTGCATCACGGGGCCACGCGGCGGCAGAACAGCCGAGGCCCGCGCCGACGGTTGGCGAGAGATCGTCGATGCCGATGCCGCGGCGTCAGGGAGCGTTGACCGGTATTTGCGGCACGCCGATTTTCGCGTGGATGGCGGCCATACGGCGATGTTGGAGCTGCTGAATCTGCCGGAACCACCGGACGCCGTTTTCGTCGCGAACAACCTTATGGCCGTCGGAGCCCTGCGAGCACTGATCGAGCGGGATCTCACCCCACCCGTAGTGGGTGTCGCCAGTTTCGGTGACCTGCCGTTTGCCACTCTGTCGCCCCGTGGGGTGACCGTGATCCCCCTGCCGGCACGCCTGCTCGGTGAAGCCGCAGCTCGGCTGCTGATCGAGCGCCTTCGCGGTGACGATCAACCTCCTCGCACCATCACACTCAGCAATCTCTCCTGATCAGACCTCCGCGTTCAGGGGCCGCATTGTTGACCCTGAAATCGATTTCATTTAGGCTGGCTCCATGAGCATTGATGCGATTATCGGCGTAGATATCGGCACGTCCAGCAGCAAGGGCGTGCTCGTGACGCTCGACGGAACCGTGCTGCACTCGGCCAGCCGATCGCACGACCCGTCCCGGCCCCGAGACGGCTGGGTCGAGATGGATGCCGACCTCTGGTGGAGCGAATTCGTCGCCATCTCCCGCGAACTGCTCGATGCGGCCTCAGACGACAACGTCCACATCATCGCAGTGGGAGTCAGTGGAATGGGGCCGTGTGTCCTGGTCACCGACGCCTCCGGAATGCCGCTGCGACCAGCCATCCTCTACGGGATTGACACCCGTGCGACCCAGCAGATCGCCGACCTCACCCACGCGCTGGGCGGCGACGACGTCATCATGGCTCGCGCCGGGTCGGCGCTGTCGACCCAGGCCGTTGGCCCCAAGCTGGCCTGGCTCGCGGACAACGAACCCGCAGTCTTCGCTCAATCACGCCGGCTCTTCATGCCGAGCTCCTGGCTGGCCTGGAACCTCACCGGCGCCTACGTGCTCGACCACCACTCCGCCAGTCAGTGCACCCCGCTCTACGACGCCGGCGCACACGCCTGGCACGAACCATGGGCGCGGCCGCTAGCCGGACCGATCGAACTCCCGGCCCTGTGCTGGCCCGGCGACATCGCTGGCCACATCACGGATGCCGCCGCCGCCGAGTCGGGGCTGCCCGCGGGCATCCCCGTGATCGCCGGCACGATCGACGCCTGGTCCGAGGCGGTGAGCGTGGGCGCCCAGCATCCCGGAGATCTCATGCTCATGTACGGAACCACCATGTTTCTGGTCAATACGGTTCCTGAACCGGTCACGGCCGTCGGCCTCTGGGGCACGGTCGGCGCCTTCCCCGGCACGCATAACCTCGCGGGCGGCATGGCCACGTCGGGTGCGATCACCGGTTGGCTGCGCGACCTGCTCGGCGCCGGTGACTTTCCCGAGCTGCTCGCCCTGGCGGCGGCATCCGGTCCGGGGGCGCGTGGGTTGCTTATGCTGCCCTACTTCGCGGGGGAACGCACCCCGATTCAAGATCCCAATGCCCGCGGTGTCATCGCCGGCCTGACCATTTCCCACACGGCGGGCGATCTGTACCGCGCCGCTCTGGAGGCGACGGCATTCGGAGTGCGGCACAACATCGAAGCCATGCAGCTGGCCGGCGGTTCGATTGAGCGCATCGTGGCCGTCGGCGGCGGCGCCCAGGGCGACCTCTGGACCCAGATCGTCAGTGATGTCACGGGGCTTCCTCAGGTGATCCCGAGCGTGCTGATCGGAGCGAGCTTCGGCGCTGCCTTTCTCGCCGCTCTCGCCGTCTCAACTGCAGATATCGACTCGTGGAACCCGCCCGCCGAGGTGCGACAGCCCGATCCCGCGGTTCGTGCCGATTACGACGAGCTGTACGGGTTGTATCGCGACCTGTACCCGGCTACCCGGGATATTTCCCACTCCCTCGCCGCTCGGCAGAGCCGAGCGGAGTCCCCTTCCCTTTCACCGACCGCGACACAAACCGACACCAAATATCAGAAAGCGAGTCTTGTATGACCAGCTACCTCCTGCCCACACCGCTCACCCGGGCATCGACGCCCGAGCGCACGATTTTCACCGTGACGAGCGGAGACCTCCGCCAGGCTGCGAACCTCAGGTGCTGGCCCACCCAGCAGCAACTCGAAGCGGACTTCGGTTCAGCGGTGAATCGGTTCGGTTGGAGCGTAAAGCGAGGGCACGCCGCCGACACTGCGAGCGGCCACGGTTTCATCGACAGCCAGCGCATGGGCATCGAGGTTTTCAAGACCATCCCCAGTGACGCTCCGATTGTGGTGGTTGAGGCCGTCTGGCAGTACAGCCACCATGTGCTCGCCGGCCTGCGCGCCCACCGGGGCCCCATTCTCGTCGTGGCCAACTGGGCCGGAGACTACCCCGGACTGGTCGGCCTGCTCAATCTCACCGCGAGCCTCACCAAGGCCGGCATCGCCTACTCCTCTCTCTGGAGCGAGGACTTCACCGACGAGTGGGCCGTGTCGCAGCTTGAAACCTGGCTGGAGACCGGACGGATCATTCCCGACGAGAGCCACGTTCGCGATCTTCCCGCGCTTGATGCGGCCAGCCCCGAAGTCGCCCTCGGCGTTGCCCTGGCGCACCAGTTGCAGCAGGAACAAGCCATCATCGGAATCTTCGACGAGGGTTGCATGGGCATGTACAACGCCATCATCGACGACGAGCTGCTCAACCCGCTCGGCATCTACAAGGAGCGCCTGTCCCAGAGCGCCCTGTTCGCCGAAATGGCCCTGGTCACCGACGCGGAAGCCGACACGGTCAAGGCCTGGCTGGACAACGCCGGGTTCACGTTCCACTTCGGCCCGGACGATGCCACCGAGCTCACCCCCGCCCAGGTGCACAGCCAGTTCAAGATGTACATCGCCGCGCTGCGCATATCGGATGACTTCGGCCTCGACGCCGTCGGTATTCAATACCAGCAAGGCCTCAAGGACCTCGTGCCGGCCAGCGACCTCGCCGAAGGCCTGCTGAACAACGTCGAACGCCCTCCGGTCTTCTCCCGTGACGGCCAGCGCGAGCTGTACGCCGGAGCGGCTCTGCCGCACTTCAACGAAGTGGATGAGGGAGTGGCTGTCGATGCGCTGATCACCAACCGGGTCTGGACCGCCATGGGGCTCGACCCGGCGAACACGCTGCACGATGTGCGCTGGGGCGAGGAGTACAACGGGGAGTTCGTCTGGGTTTTCGAGATTTCCGGATCGGTTCCGGCCTCTCACAACGGCGGCTACGACAAGAGCTACAGCATGCGTCAGCCACCGATGTTCTTCCCGCTCGGCGGAGGAACACTCAGCGGAGTGTCCAAACCGGGTGAAATCGTCTGGTCCCGGGTTTTCATCATGGATGGCGTGCTGCACGTGGACCTCGGCCGGGGTCACGTCGCGGACCTCCCCGCCGCTGAGACCCAGCGCCGCCTGGATGCCACCGACCCGCAGTGGCCGATCATGCACGCTGTGCTGAACGGCGTCACGCGCAACCAGCTGATGGGCCGACACAAGGCCAACCACGCGCAGGTTGTCTATGCACCGGATGCCGACACCGCGGACCGCGCGCTGGTGGCCAAGGCGGCACTCTTTGCAGAGCTCGGCGTTCTCGTACACCTGTGCGGTGACGTCGCCGTCTAATTACATCCGCTGATCACACAAAGCAGCCCCCACCCGATCGGGTGGGGGCTGCTTTGTGTGATCAGGCCGTGTGACTACTTGTAGAGAACGGCTGCGATCTCAGGGTCTTCCATGTTGGTCTTGTCGAACCAGAAGTATCCGGTGTCGATGATCTTCGCGGGAGTCTTGCCATTGATGGCGTCGAAGGCGGCCTGAACCGTTGCCTCGCCGATCCCGATGGGGTTCTGCGTGATCGCGCCGGCCATCAGGCCATTGGTGATGGCATCCATCTGAGCCTGACCGGAGTCGAAACCGATGACGGTGAGTTCACCGGCAGCCAGCCCCAGCTCGCCGACCGCGTTCACGATACCGATGGCCGAGCCCTCGTTGGTTCCGTACAGGCCCTTGAGGTCAGGGTGTGCGGCGATCATGGCCTTGGCGATATCCGCCGACTTCAGGTGGTCACCGTCGCCGTACTGAATGTCAACGATGGTGATGTCCGGGTACTCCGCCGCCATCTGGTCGACGAATCCGTCGCGACGTTCGACACCAGTGGAGTTGATCTGGCTGTGACCGACGATGCCGACCTCACCCTTGCCGCCGATGAGCTCGGCCATGTGGTCGGCCGCGAGTGCGCCGGCGCCGAGGCTGTCGGTTTTGGCGATGCTCAACGGGTAGTCACTGTTGCAACCGGCGTCGAACTGAACCACGGGAATCTCCGCCGCCTTCGCCGCGTCCATCAGTGACACGCACGCTTCGGGGTCGAGCGCCGCGTAGCCGATCGCATCCGGCTTCTTGTCGATGGCGGCCTGAAGCATCTGCAGCTGGCTGTCCACCTCGGTTTCAGAGGCCGGGCCGTCAAAGGTCACGGTGACGCCGAGCTCGGCGGCCTTGCTTTCAGCCCCGCTCTTCACGGCCTGCCAGAACTGGTGCTGGAATCCCTTGGACACGAGGGCAATGTACGGCTTGTCGCTGTTCGCGCCAGCGTCAACAGTACTTGCGCCACCCGCCGAGCATCCGGCCAGGGCGAGCGAGATAACTGCCGCAGCGGCTAGAAAGGCTACTTTTTTCTTCATCGATTAACTCCATTGTTGTTTCGGCGGACAACGTCTTTGCTGTCACGTAATGCTAGCGATATTGGTGCGGAAAAACGATCGAAATACAGGCAGATACAAGATCGTTATATTTGCCGTGATTACGCGGATGTAACCGATTTCAAAATACCAGACAAACAGCGTCCGTCGGCTAGGACACGCCTCGTCGCTGACGCAGCGCATCGGTGAACACAGCCACCAAAATAACTACCCCGATGACGACGTTTTGCCATTCGGTTTGGATCGACATAATTCGAAGTCCGTTGATCAACACGCTCATAATGAGCGCGCCGATCAAGGTCCCCAGAATCGACCCCCGACCGCCCAGCAGCGACGTTCCGCCGATGATGACGGCAGCGATGGCCTGCAGCTCGTACCCCGAGCCCAACTGCGGCTGAGCCGAATCGAGTCGCGCCCCGATGACGACGCCGGCGACTCCGGTGAACAGACCGGCGACGGTGTAGATCACTATTTTCCACTTGCGGGTGTCTACTCCGGAGAGCCGGGTTGCTTCCTCATTGCTGCCGATCGCGAAGGTGTAACGGCCCAGCAGCGTCTTGCTCAGCAGCACGAAGGCCACGAGAGCGAGTAGAAACAGGATCAACACCGCGTTCGGCAGGCCCGGAATGACAAACCCGAGGGCGATGTCCTTGAACCCGGGGATGCCGGAGAAATAGATCGGGCGTACGCCGGAGATGACCAGAGCGAGCCCCTGCGCGATGAGCATCATGGCCAGGGTCGCGATGAACGGTGGAAGTCTCAGAACGGCGATGTTGAAGCCGTTCACAAATCCCATCAGCCCGCCGGTGAGGATGCCTCCGATCACACCGACGATCAGTGGCAACTCGAGGTTGACCAGGAAGATACCGGTCATAACCGCCGCCAGCGTCATACCGGTACCGATGGACAGGTCGATTCCGCCGGTGATGATCACAAAAGTGGTGCCGAGAGCGAGGATGCCGATCACGGCCGTGGAGAGCAAAATTCCGGAGATGTTGCTCCAGGTGAAGAAGTTGCTGCTCGCAATGGAGAAGAAAACCAGCAGTACGACGAGCGTCGCAAATGCCAGGGACTGCTGAATTTTAGCCTGCAGGAAGCTTCTGGCCGAACGGCGCGGGTCCGGCGTCGTCTCTCCCACAATGCTCTTCTGGTCAGTTACGGGGGTAGCGTTCATCGCCGTCACAACACTTTCTCGTCGCCCATGCGGGTGGCATAGTCCATTATTTTTGCTTGATCGGCATCTTCGTTGTCGAGTATTCCGGTGATCCGTCCGTTGGCCATCACCACGATGCGGTGTGACAGACGCAGCACTTCGGGTAGTTCAGAGGAGATCATGATGATCGACTTGCCCTGGGCTACGAGGTCGTTGAGCAACTTGTAGATTTCTTCCTTGGCTCCAACGTCGATACCCCGGGTCGGTTCGTCAAAAATGAGGATGTCGCAGTCCCGCGCCAACCATTTCGCGATGACGACCTTCTGCTGATTGCCGCCGGACAGGTTCTTGGTCGTTGCCGAAATCGACGGCGTCTTGATGCGCAAAGACGCGACGTATTCGTTCGCCTTCTGCTTGCCCTTCAGTGTGTGCACGAAACCCAGCGCATCGGTGTAATCGCGCAGGGAGGCCAGCAGAATGTTGGTCTTCACGTCCTGCTCCAGCAGGAGGCCATAGGCCTTGCGGTCCTCTGAGAGGTAGCCGATTCCGTGCGCGACCGCGTCGGCCGGCTGCTTGATCGTGACCGGCTTGCCGTTGACGTGCACTCGGCCGCTCTCAGCCGCGTCAGCCCCGATGATCGCCCGGGCGACCTCCGTTCGGCCGGCCCCCATCATTCCCGCGAAGCCAAGAATTTCGCCGCGTTTGAGTTCGAATGAGACGTCCTTGACGAGCCGACGCGTGCTCAGGCCTTCAACCTTGAGCACCACCTCGTCGCCGGCGCGATCACGCGCTGTCGGACGCGCGCTGGCCTCGATGTGTCGACCGACCATCATTTCAATGATTCGGGGAATATCCAGTTCTGCTTTTTGCAGAGTTCCAATGTATTCACCGTCCCGCAGAACGGTGACGCGGTCGGTGATCCGCAGCAGCTCATCCATGCGGTGCGAGATGTAGATGATTCCTGTGCCGGTCTTCTTCAGGCCCTCGATGAGGGTGAAGAGCGTTTCGGTCTCGACATCCGTCAGTGCCGACGTCGGCTCATCCATAATGAGCACCTTCGCGTCGAACGACAATGCCTTGGCAATCTCCACCATCTGCTGTTTCGCGACAGTGAGCGTTTCAACGAGGGCCGTCGGGTCCAGGTTGATACCCAGGCGCTTGAGCAATTCATCTGCTTTTAGGTTGAGTGCCCGCTCCCGCAGGAACAGTCCCTCGCGCGGCTCGCGCCCGATGAAGATATTCTGCGCAATCGTGAGATGAGCCATCAGGTTCATCTCCTGGTGGATAATGCTGATCCCCAAGGCCTGCGCGGTCTTGGGGCTGTCGATGTTCACCTCGACGCCCTCGAGGAAGATGCTGCCCTCATCCTTGGCGTAGATGCCCGAAAGAATCTTCATCAAGCTCGACTTGCCCGCACCGTTCTCGCCCACGAGCGCGAGGACTTCACCACTGTTGAGTTCGAATTGAACGTCTTTGAGCGCTTGAACGCCCGGAAAGCTTTTGCTGATTCCGGTGACTCTCAATAATTGGTTTGACATACACATCACCTACTTCATCGGAGGATGGACCTCGGCTACCAGCCACTTGATCATGGCAGACATTGCCGTAAAGATCCGACCAATTTCACATAAATTGGTATTGGGTCAGAGCTGTACCCTAATGTATCTAAAACTGGACCGTTCGCAATACCGGGCGTGCTGGTTCTTGGCAATGCAAAATTCAATGAAGAACTTGTGAGAGAGAAGTCCACATGCAAATTGGCGCCCACGCCCTAGTGTTTACGGGGTCTTTCGACGAAGCCGGGCTGACCCTTGCCATTGAGAAAACCAAGCACGCGGGCTTCGATTTGATCGAAATTCCGCTCATGGACCCGTTCACGTTTGACCGCGAACTGGCAGCGCGACTGCTCGCCGAGCACGATTTGGCCGCGACCGCCTCACTGGGATTGAGTCAATCAACCGACCTGAGCAGTTCAGACCCCGCGTGTGTCGCTGCCGGGGAGAGGATGCTGGAAGAGTGTCTGGACATCATTTCGGCCTTCGGCGGCACACGGCTCTGCGGTGTCATCTACAGCGCGATGCAGAAGTACATGGAGCCGGCTACGGTGTCGGGTCGAGCATCGAGTGCGGCCGCGATCAACCGTCTGGCCTCGCGTGCGGCCGACCAGGGAATTCATCTCTCCCTCGAGGTCGTGAACCGGTATGAGACCAATCTGATGAACACCGGGCGGCAGGCTCTTGAATTTCTTACCGAAATCGATCACGACAACGTCTCCGTGCACCTCGACACGTACCACATGAACATCGAGGAATCCGATCTGTTCTCCCCGGTGCTCGACGTCGCCGACCGGCTGGGATACGTGCACATCGGAGAGAGCCACCGTGGCTATCTGGGTTCGGGAACCGTGGACTTCGGATCCTTCTTCCGTGGCTTGGCACGGATCAACTATGACGGGCCGATTGTGTTCGAGTCCTTCTCCTCCTCCGTCGTCAATCGTGATCTCAGCCGCACCCTCGGCATCTGGCGCAACCTCTGGGAAGACTCCGATGACCTAGCGGCACACGCCAATACCTTCATCCGAAACCAGCTCCGGGCCGTGCAGTCAATTTCACTCCAGTAAGCCATCCCTGGCCTTCCGGCCGCCGCTGCGACCGGAAGGCGCATAGGGGCTACTCGTGCCCGACGAGCCCTTTGCGCACGATGACACAACCGTAGGTGCGCGTTTCGCCGGTGCGCACGATGACATAGGCATCAGCGACATCCCGATAGAAGTCGAATCGGTCGACGAACCGGGCGCCGGTCAGGTCGATCCGCGCCGCTTCCAACAGCTCAGTCTGCACCGGAAGAACCGCGCCATCGGCCGAGGTCATGAGGTCCACCGCCGGGGAATCATCCAGCGGTAAGACGCTGCGGATGGCAGCCAGAACCTCCGGCGCCGTGGTGCCGGGAAGCTCCACCAGACGGTTGGCCAGCCGTGCGGCCGGAAAGTGAGCGTCCACGACGATGACCTTGTCCGAGTGCCCCATTTCCTCGAGGTGCTTAAGCAGATCGCCGGTCAGGAGTGGGTTGATTCCAATGAGCATTGCAGGTTCCAATCGTTAGTCGGTCAGGTGGTAAATCCGTGCGGCGGTGCCGCCGAGAATGCTCGCGCGTTCCGGCGGGCTCAGTTCAGCGGCAAGCTCACTGATCACCTGCCAGGTTGGCTGGTAGCCCCCGTGCGGCTCGGTGATGGGCCAATCGCCGCCATACATGAGGCGGTCGGGGCCGAAGAGGTCGAGGGCTATCTGCCAGACGTCTCGGAGTGCATCGATCAAATACGGCGCCGTCTCGGTTCGTAATCCGGAGAATTTCGCCACGGTTCCGGGGTGCTCGGCAACCCGGCTGAGGGACCGCCGCCAATCAGCGAAATCGTCCCTACCGCGCGGCGGCGTTCCAAGATGGTCGACCACGAGCGTCAGTTCGGGCAGAGCGCGCACCAGCCGCTCGGCCTGGTCGAGATGACGAGGCCAGGGATCATGAAGGTCAAAGGGCAGTCCTCGCGTCGCAAGGATGGACAGAGACTCGCGTACCTGCGGCAGGTCGAGAAAATCCGCTCGGGGGTCGTCATTGATCAGGTGGCGCACACCGCAAAAGGCCCGGTGCTCGCCCCAGCGCTCGAGGGCATCGATGCTCCTGCGCACATCCTCGAGTGGAACCCAGCCGACGACGCCGCGAACCCAGGGGTGGCTCATCGCCACCTCGAGCAGATACGCCGTGTCGACGAGTGAATCCTCCGCCTGCACGAGCACGGCGCCGTCCATTCCGGCCGTTGCGAGTTCAACCTGCGCCTGCTCGGCAGTCCAGCTGGCGTACAAGGCGCCGTGTTCGGGGCCGAGCCATCCGTACTCCGACACGGTCAGATCCCACAGGTGCATGTGCGCGTCGATGCGCTCGCCCGGTGCGGTCACGCCGGGATGAGGTTCTGTTCGGTGAGCCGCTGCCAGAGTTCGCTCGGGATGACCTCGGCCATCCGCTGCGCATTCTGGGCCAGCTGGTGTGGGCTGCTCCCGCCGACCACGACACAGCGCACCATGTTGTCGCGCAGCGAGTATTGCAGTGCGGCGGCGGGCAGTGACACCCCAAAATCTTGACAGACTGCGGCGATGCGCTGAACCCGGGCGAGCAATTCAACCGGAACGTCGGCGTAATCGTAGCGGGCGTCCGATCCGGGGCGATCGGTGGCGAGCAGCCCGGAGTTGAACACGGAGGCATTGACGATTCCGACGCCGTAGTGTCGGCAGGCCGGTACGACCTCGGCCAGCGCCGACTGATCGGCCAGCGTGTACCGGCCCGCGATCATGATGAGGTCGAGCGCGCCAGTCTGCACACATGCCAGCAGCGCGGCCGTGGCCATGGACCCCACCCCGATGCGGCGCACCAGCCCGGCCGCGCGTAACCCGACCAGGGCTGGAATAGCCCGGTCGAGCCCGTCCTGAAGGTCATTGCGTTCGGGGTCGTGCAGGTAGACCACATCAAAGCGATCCAGGCCGGTGCGCTCGAGCGACTCATCCAGGCTGCTGCGGATGCCGTCGGGCGAGAAGTCCCAGACGCGCTTCAGCTCGGCGGGCACCGCGAAATCATTGTCCAGATCGAGCCGGCCCGCACCCTCCGGGTTCGGCCGCAACAGTCGGCCCACTTTGGTCGACACGGTGAATTCATCCCGCGATTTTGTGGCCAAAAACGCACCGAGGCGACGCTCCGACAGGCCGAGGCCGTAGTGCGGGGCGGTGTCGAAGTGCCGAATTCCGGCGTCCCATGCCGCGCCCAGAATCAGGCTGGCTTCGGCATCCGTTATCGCCCGGTAGAGGTTTCCCACATTGGCCGCGCCATAGCCGAGCCGCCCGGGAGTGAATTCAGTCATTTCTGATGAAAGCGTACTCGTCGCGGCTGGCGGCCAGCATCTCGGTGCCGGCCCCCGGCGCCGTCGGAGCCTGGTAAGCGCCACCCCGCAACGCGACAGGGGTGACGAAGTGTTCATGCAGGTGGTCGACGAATTCGATCACCCGGCCGTCCTTGGTGCCGGAGACGGCGACGAAGTCGAACATTGACAGGTGCTGAACGGCTTCGCACAGCCCCACCCCGCCGGCGTGCGGACACACGCGCACGCCGAACTGGGCGGCCAGCAGGAGAATCGTGATGTTCTCGTTCACCCCGCCCACGCGGGTGGCGTCAATCTGCAGCACCTGCAGGGCATCGGCCTGGAGAAACTGCTTGAACATGATGCGATTGGCCATGTGCTCACCGGTCGCAACGGGAATCGGCGCCACACCGCGGGCGATGGCCGCGTGCCCGAGAATGTCATCCGGACTCGTCGGTTCTTCGATCCAGGCCACATCGAATTCGGCGAGGTGCGACATCCACTCGATCGCCTCGCTGACGCCCCAGCGCTGGTTGGCGTCGACACCGATGCGAATATCCGGTCCGACCGTTTTCCGGGCCAGGCGCATCCGTCGAATGTCATCGTCGAGGTTGCCGCCGACCTTGAGCTTGATCATGCCGAATCCCTCATCGACCGCCTCTGCTGCGAGTCGGGCAAGCTTTGCGTCGCTGTAGCCCAACCATCCCGGCGTCGTCGTGTAGGCGGGGTAACCGGATGCCAGCAGCTCCGCTTCACGTTCGGCCCGCCAGGGCACCGCGGCGCGCAAGATACGCAGCGCATCGTCGGGGGTGAGCACCTCCGTGAGGTAGCGAAAATCCACCAGCTCCACCAGCTGCTCCGGTGTCATGCGGGAGAGCAGCTGCCACAGCGGCAGCTGCGCGCGTTTCGCCTTCAGATCCCAGAGCGCGTTCACAACGGCGCCGATGGCCATGTGCATGACGCCCTTCTCCGGTCCGAGCCAGCGCAACTGCGAGTCCCACACGAACTCGCGCCAGGTCGCGCCCATGGTGGCGAGCAGGTCTTCCGTGTTGCGGCCGACCAGATGCTCCGCCAGCGCGTCGATCGCCGCAACCTGCACATCGTTGCCGCGCCCGATCGTGAAGACGAAACCGTGCCCCTCCAGGCCATCCTCCGCATCGGTGATGATGCGCACATACGCCGCCGAGTAGTCCGGGTCCGGGTTCATCGCGTCGGAGCCGTCGAGCGAGGTGGAGGTGGGAAAGCGTACGTCGCTGGTCTGCAGTGCCAGAATTTTACTCACGAAATTTTTCTCCTTGGTCAGCTCCCCGAGCCTAAACATCCGATGTATAGAATGTCAATCGAGGACTTGATCCGGTGCTGCCGGACACTCAACGACGAGAGTTGGCCCCATGAAGTTTGCCCGCCTGGGTCCGATCGGCCAGGAAACCCCAACGGTGTTGGTCGACGGCACGTACTTTGACCTGACCACGATCACCGCGGACATTGACGGTGTCTTCCTCGCCGGCACCGGCCCGACGGCGGTTCGGGCGGCGTTGGCGGCGGGTTCCCTCCCCTCGCTGAACGACGCGCAAGCGCTGCGGATCGGGGCACCGATCGCCCGACCGAGCGCGGTGATCTGCATTGGTATGAACTATGCCGCTCATGCGGCCGAATCCGGCTCCCTTCCGCCCGAGATCCCGATTATGTTTTTGAAGACTCCCAATACCGTGGTCGGGCCCAACGACACCGTCGAGATTCCGCGCACGAGCACCAAAACCGATTGGGAAGTTGAACTGGGCGTGGTCATCAGCCGCCGTGCGTCATACCTGGCCAGTCCGGCAGACAGCCTCGGCCATATTGCGGGCTTCGTCACCGCCAATGATCTCTCGGAACGTGACTTTCAGATGAGCGTCTCCGGCGGGCAGTGGTCGAAGGGCAAGTGCGCGCCCGGCTTCAACCCGACCGGCCCGTGGCTGGTGACGCCCGATGAAGTCGATTACCAGAACCTGTCCCTGCGCAGCTGGGTGAATGGCGAGCCGCGGCAGGACTCGACCACCGCGGACCAGATCTTCAGCGTGGACTACGTGATCTGGCACCTGAGCCAGTATCTGACGCTCGAGCCCGGGGACCTCGTGCTCACCGGCACGCCGGAGGGCGTCGCGCTGTCGGGACGCTTTCCCTATCTCCAGGCCGGAGACACCTGCGAAATCGAAATCGAGGGGCTCGGTCGACAACGCCAGAATTTCGTCCCGACCTCCATTGAAAGGCGCCAGCATGAATGAGTTCGAGAACCTCGTCGCCGTCGTCACCGGCGGCGCGTCCGGAATCGGCGCCGCGATCGCCGACCGCCTGCACGCCGGCGGTGCCCGGGTGGCCGTGCTCGACCTGAACCCGCAAGGGGCGGCTGCGGAGCACTTCGCGGTGCGGACCGACATTGCGGACTCGGCCTCCGTCGACGACGCGATCGCCGCGGTCGGGGCGGAATTCGGACGAATCGACATCGTCATCAATAACGCCGGTATCGGCGCTCAGGGAACGATCGCTGACAACGACGACGAGGAGTGGGCGCGCGTTCTGAACATCAACGTAGTGGGCATCGCCCGGGTCACGCGCGCCGCGCTGCCGTGGCTGCTCCGTTCGCCGTCGGCGGCAATCGTGAATACGTCGTCGATTGCGGCCACGGCAGGGCTGCCGCAGCGTGCGCTGTACAGCGCCTCCAAGGGCGCAGTGCTCGCCCTCACCCGCGCGATGGCCGCCGATCACCTGTCCGACGGCATCCGCGTCAACTGCGTGAGCCCCGGTACGGCGGACACCCCCTGGATCGGCCGTCTGCTTGAGAAGGCGGCCGACCCCGAGGCCGAGCGAGCCGCTCTCAACGCTCGCCAGCCGCACGGCCGCCTGGTCGACGCCATCGAGGTCGCCGACGCGGTGGCGTATCTGGCCAGCCCACGTTCCGGTTCCACCGTGGGCATCTCCTTGGCGGTCGACGGTGGAATGCAGCAGTTGCGGCTTCGGCCGGAGTGACGCCCGACATTCTGGCCAGAAGCGTCATCGCGCCAGCTGCGAGCCCTCGCGCCAGTTCTAACTGGCGCGGCGACCCGTAACGGGCGCGGTGAGCGGATGCCGGTGCGCGCTACCCCGCGACCAGGGTCGTGACGGGCGCGTTCTCGTCGACGGCGGCCAGAGGCGACCCGGCCGACACGGTCATCGTGCGCGCCGCGGCATCGAGGGTGATCGTGGCCAACGTGGCCCAGCGGTCGCCCAGCGTGGCGCCGGGGGCGGGCACGCAGCACAGTTCGGCGACGTCGCCGGGGCGCGAAACCAGGTAGGGAACGAGGTCGGCGGCCACCGTGGGCAACGGCGCGACCCTGGTTCGCTCCAGGAGCATCCCGAGCCGCAATTGTGAGTCGGGGTCGTAGAGTCCCGGTTTCTCGCCCTGGCCGAGGCCCCCGTCGAGAAAGTGGTTGGTGTGCAGCAGCATGCCGTTGCGCGGCTGCACCACCTGCGAGCCGGTCGGGTTGAGCTCGACCGTCACGGCGGCATCCGGGGTGAGCACAGTGATGGCGCTCGACGTGCTCACCGGTGCCGTCTGGAGAATCTGAAGCGCCTCTTCGAGGGTGCCTGCCTCGGCGAGCACGCGCGCGCCAACCAGGTGCACGGGCACGCCGTCGGCGCGGTCGGATTGGTGGCCGAGGATATTGAGCATGATGCCGACCCCGGCATCGTTGATGCCGATCTTGCTGAGAATGCCGTGTTCGGTCAGGCCGACGAAGCTGTGCGGGGCGCCCTGCACGTGCTGCAGGTGCCAGCAGCCGGCGAGTTCATCGTGCCAGTCCCAGGTCTGCGCGCCGACCGGGCTGGCCCGGGTGCTGACGATGGTCGAGCACTCGCCCGGCTTGGTACCGCTCGCTCCGCTTGCACCAGAGAGAATCTCGGTGCGCGCGTTCAGGGCGGCGATCTTCCATAACTGCTGACCACTCGCATCAGCCGTACCGCGGAGTTCCGCGGCGAGCGCCGGGCTCCACGCTTCGGTCGCGATGATGGCGCTTTCGGCGTTCGCCTGAACGACGCGCAGGTCGATGCCGGCCCCGGCGAACAAGCGTTGATAGATGCCAATGCCGGTCTCGAGGGAGTCCCCCAGCCGCAGGCCGCGCTGGCGGCCGCGCTCGTAGGCATCCGTCGAATCAATGCTGAGCAGTTGCGGGGCAAGTGGGCGGCCGAGGCCGTGCAGGCTCATGAGGCGATCTCCTCGCGCAGGGCATGGATCATGCCACGCTGGGGTTTCCAGCCGGGGCGCGGCGCGCACTCGAGCAACAGTTGGGTATACGGATGCTGGGGGTTGCCCAGCACTTCCGCCGTCGTTCCCCGCTCCACGATCACGCCGCGTCGCATGACGACGACGTGATCGGCGATTTGCTGAACCACCGACAGGTCGTGCGTGATGAACAGATAGGTGAGGCCCTTCGCTGCCCGCAGCTCGGCGAGCAGCTGCAAGATTTGCGCCTGCACGGTCACGTCGAGGGCGGCGACCGATTCGTCGAGCACGATCACGGCGGGATCGGCGGCGAGCGCGCGAGCGATCGCCACCCGCTGCCGCTGACCGCCCGAGAGCTCGTCGGGCCGGGCGCCGAGGTGCCGGGACTCGAGTCCGACCTGCTCGAACAGCTCGGCGCACATTTCGCGCCGGGCGCGAGCGCCAAGGCTAGAGTGGGCCCGCAACACCTCGTCGACCGCGGCACTCACCGGCAGGCGGCGGTTCAGGGAGCTCTGCGGGTCTTGGAACACCATCTGAATCTGCCGGGCGCGCCTGCGCAGCTCCCGGCGGCGAGCCTTCGGGGCGACCGGGCGACCGACCAGGGTGACCGTGCCGGCATCGGCCCGCTCCAGTCCCACGATGATGCGCGCGAGTGTCGTCTTTCCCGACCCGGATTCGCCGACCACGGCGAGGCAGCTGCCGGCCTCGACCGTCACCGAAACGCCGTCGAGGGCCGTGACCGTGCGGCCCCGGCCGGTGCGGAAGATCCGGGTCAGCGACTCCACGACGATGGCCGGTTGAGTCGTCTGGCTCATGCTTGTCCTCCCGCGCGGGTCCAGCTGACTCCGGCGGGGCGGGATGCCATCAGGGCGCGCGTATAAGGATGCTTCGGATGGTCCCGCAGTTGTTCGGGCACGCCGGTTTCCACGATTTCGCCGTCCTTCATTACGTTGATGCGATCGCACACCGCAGCCGCCAGGTCGAGGTCATGGGTCACAAAGAGCATGGCCATACCGAGTTCGCGGCGGCAATCGTCCAGAATGGCCATGACCTCGGCCTGAGTGGTCACGTCGAGGGCGGTGGTGGGCTCGTCCGCGAGCATGAGCCGGGGCTTGCCCGCAATGGCGCCGGCGATGACGACGCGTTGCAGCATGCCGCCCGACAATTGGTGCGGGTAGGAGCGCAGCACCCGATCGACCTCATCGATGCCGACCTGTTCCAGCAGCTCCCCGGCCCGGATCCTTGCGGCCCTGGTGGCGAGCCCCTGGGCGTCGTGCATGCCCTCCAGCAGATAGCGTTCCACCGGAAGCACGGGGTTCAGCACCGCATGTGGATTCTGGGCGATCATCGACACGTCGCGGGAGCGCATCCGTCGCAGGTCTTCGCCCCGCAGGCCGAGCACGCCTTCGCCGTCGAGCAGGATCTGCCCCGTGACGGTGGCATTGGCCGGGGCCATGTGCAGAATCGAGCGCAGAGTCATCGATTTGCCGCTGCCGGATTCCCCGACCAGCCCCACGGCCTCGCCGGTGGCCACGGTGAGGGAGACGTTGCGAAGAATGGAGAGGTCGGCGTATTTGCCGGCCAGGGTGAGCGAGAGGTTGTCGATCTGGAGCATCAGACCTTCCTCCCCGCGGCGGCGCGGCCGCCGAGCTTCTCTCCGATATAGCCGAGTGAGGCGACGGTCAGCATGATGCACAGCCCGGCCAGCAGGCTCTCCGCCGGATACCCCTTGAGCAGGGACTGCTGGCCGTTGCTGACCATGAGTCCCCAGTCGGCGGCGGGCGGTTGCACGCCGAGGCCGAGAAAGGAGAGCGCGGCGAGTTCGATCATGGCGAATCCGAAGTTGATGGTGGCGCCGGTGACGATCAGCGGCGCGATATTGGGCAGCAGGTGACGCACCGTGATAACGACACCGGAGATGCCCTGCAACTGCGGCGATTGCACGTAGGGCAGGTTGCGTTCCCGCAGTGCCATGCTGCGAATGACCCGTGCCGTGTAGGGAATGTAGGCGATAGACAGGGCCAGGGCGGCCGTGGTGAGGCTCGGCCCGAACACGGCGATGGCGAGCACGGCGAGCAGCAGGTTGGGAAAGGCGAAGAGCAGGTCGAGCACGCGGCTGAGCAGGGAGTCGACCAGCCCGCCCCACCAGACGCTGACCAAGGCGATGAGCGTGCCGAGCACGGCCGTGACCGCTACGACGATGAGCGGCCCGGCCAGGCTCGACCTGGCACCCCAGAGCAGGCGCGAGAAAATATCCCGGCCGGCCTGGTCGGTGCCGAGCAGGTGCGCCGCGGTCATGCCGCTGTAGCGCTCGGTGACCGAGCCGACGGTCGGGTCGTAGGGCGCGATCACCGGGGCGAGCACGGCGCCGAGCAGCACGACCAGAACGATGCCGATCGCGATCAGGCCGAGCACGCCCATCCGCTCGTAGAGGGCCGACAGAAAGCGAGCGAGCGGGGTGGCGGGCGGTCGAGTGTGGGTGGGTAGAATCTGTGTGCTCATGCGTTGAGCCCCAATCTCACTCGCGGGTCGATACTGGCATAGAGCAGATCGACCAGCAGGTTGATGATGCCGAAGGCGGCGACCAGAATGATGGCGATCGCTTGCACGACGGCGAAGTCCTTGCGCTGCACCGCCCCGACCAGCAGGGTGCCGAGGCCGTCGAGGGTGAAGGCGTACTCGACCACGAAGGATCCGGCGATGAGTCCGGCGATGTGCACGCCGACGATGGTGCTCACCGGCAGCATTGAATTGCGAATGACGTGACGGCGCAGCACCAGGCCGCTGGGTACTCCGCGGGCCCGAGACATGGCGGAGTGTTCGCTGTCTCGCTCTTCGCGGATAGACGTGCGGGTGATGCGGGCGACGACGGCCGCCGAGGGCAGCGCGAGCGCGAACGCCGGCAGGGTGAGGTGCCAGATGCGATCGAAGAAACCGTCGCCGCTGCCGAAGACCGGAAACCAGCCGAGCGCGACGCTGAACACGCTCATCAGGATGAGCGCGGCGAAAAAGGTGGGAACGGCAAAGCCGAGGTTGGAGCCGAGCACGATGATCTTGTCGATCGCGCCGTCGCGCGTGCCGGCGATGACGCCGAGGCCGATGCCGAGCACGACAATGATCACGGCGGCGAGGGTGACGAGCATCAGGGTGGTCGGCAGCCGGTTGGCGAGCAGTTCGCCCACGTCTTGCCGGTTGCTCAGCGACTGCCCGAAGTCTCCGTGCAGCACATTGGTGATCCAGTTCCAGAACCGAACCAGAAAGGGGTCGTCCAGTGAATATTGTTCCCGAATGGCCGCAAGGACCTCCGGCGAGACCGTGCGGCCCTGCACCAGAAAGTTCTCGGGACTGCCGGGGGCGGCATACATCGCGGCGAAGACCAGAAAGCTCGACACGAAAAGCACCCCGGCGAGCGCCAGCAGCCTACGAAAAACAAACATCACGGAACGACCCTTTCAGCGGTGAACAGTGACTACTCGGCAGCGCCGAGGTCGGCAGCCCACGGGTAGTACAGGTAGACGAACGAGGCCGGCACGCCGGTAACCCGGTCGTTGAGGAAGAGCCGCACCGACGGGTCCACGATCGGAATCCACGGGAGTTCGTCCATGGCCAGACCCTGAATTTCATTCACGAGCGTGGCGCGCTCGTCGTCGTCGCTGGCGGCGCCGGCGTCGGCGAGGAGGGCATCCATTTCGGTGTTGCTGTAGGCGTTGTAGTTCTGGCCGCCGGTGCTGCCGAGGATCGTGCGCAGAAAGGCGAGCGGGTCAGCGACGTCGAGGTAGTTCGCGGTGACGAAGGCGTCGTGGCCGGCGCGTGCCTCCGGGTCGGAGAAGAACGCACCGAACTGGGCGCTCGGCACTCCCTCGGGAACAACCGTGAGCCCGAGCGCGGTGGCGCCGTTGGAGATCTCCGAGATGATGTCGGCGTAGTAGGTGCGCTCGGCCGGGTAGACGATGGAGATCGGCTGGGTCAGGTCGGTCGTGGCCGCCTTCAGTGCTTCTTTGGCGCCTTCAATGTCGACGGCAGTCGACGGCAGGTCGGCCCGGCCCTGTTCGAACACATCGCTGCCGTACGACCAGGAGTTGTTCGGAACGAGCGAAGCGGATGCCTCGGCGGTGCCCTCAAAAACCGTCGCGGCGATCGCCTCGCGGTCGGTGGCGAGCATGAGCGCCTGGCGCACGGCCGGGTCGGCGAAGGCTCCGTTGCCGGTGCCGATGATCGCGATGAGTTGCAGCGAACGACCGAGGATGAGGCTGCCGTCGGTGGCCGACTGCAGGGTGGCGATCGAGCCGAGCGGAACGTCATAGGAACCGTCGATGGCGCCGGTGGTCAGTGCGTTGGAGATCGCGGCGGCGTCGACAATGAAGCTGATGTCGACCTGCGCGGTCTTGGCGACCTTGTCGGTGTTCCAGTAGTTGTCGTTGCGCTCCAGGGAGATGCTCTGGCCCTGGTTCCAGGCGCCGACCGAATACGGGCCGGTGCACATGACGCCGCCCGAGGGAGTGCCGTAGCTTTCGCCGGCGGCGAGCCGGTGGGCCTGCTCCACGACGTTGCCGATCGGGGTGGCCAGATAGGAGTTGAAGGTGGAGTCGGGCTCGATGAGCGTGACGGTGATCTCCCAGTCGCCGGTCTTCTCGATCGAGGCGATATTGTCAACGACGCCGCCGGCCCAGTAGCTGCCCTCGTTCGGGTCGAGCTGACGGCCGAGGCTGTACAGCACGTCGTCGGCGGTCATGGTCTCGCCGTCCCAGAACTCGACGCCCTGGCGAATGGTGTACACCCAGGTTGAGGCATCCGGGCTCTCGACGCTTTCCGCGAGGTTCGGCTGCACGGTGTAGTCGGGCTGCAGCTGCATCAGGCCCTCGCACAGGTTGGCCACGACGGTGTTCTCCGCGTAGTTGTACGCCTTGATCGGGTCGAGCGAAGCCGGCTCTCCGAAGGGGAGGTTCCAGGTGGCCAGGTCGAGTTCCCCGCCGGCCGGAGTGGTCACGGCCAGGTCTGCCGTCCTGATGCTCGGCGCTGCTCCGTCGGTGTTTCCGGCGGCGCAGCCGCTGAGGGCAACGGCCAGAACGCCGACGATAACGACTGTTCTTTTTTTCATGGTGATGCTCCTACTGATCAACAACGCTGTGGCGTGCAAGGGCTTTTATGAGAACCTAACTGACCAAAACGTTTTGGGCCAGCTTTTGTACAAAACGTTTTGCTATCGGAAATATGACGGTAACGTGCAGGTATGAACTCGTTGCCGGAACGGAGACGCGTCACCATCCACGATGTGGCGCGCGAAGCCGGGGTCTCGATCACCACGGTGTCGCACTCGCTCAACGGTAAGGGAGCCGTCGCCGCGGCCACCCGTCAGCGCGTTCTCGATGTCGCTGAACGCCTCGGTTACAGCGCGGACGCCATCGCGCGCGGGCTGCAAAGTAACCGGCTCGGGGTGCTCGGCCTGGTCATTCGACCGCTCGACACCCTCGACTCCTACCAGCCAGCCGGGGTCGACTACTTCGTACGTTTCGCCGGTGCCGCCGCGGTCGAAGCCCTCGACCGCGGGTTCGGGCTCATGCTCGTGCGCGACCCCACCACCAAGAACGTGCCCGGCATCGCTCTGGCCGTCGACGGCTTCATCATTTCCGACCCCCTCGGCAACGATCCCGTGATCGAGCTTTTACAGCGCAACGGAATTCCGCTCGTGACGGTCGGCCGGGACGTGGAGCGCGCCGACTTCACCGATTGGCTCGGCCTCGGCACCGACGCAGACACCCGCGCGGTGCTCAACCACCTCACCGAGCACGGCGCCCGGCGCGTCGCCCTCGTCGTCGGCACCGACACCAACGCTTGGAACGCCGACAGCGAGAGCACCTACCGGGCCTGGGCCGCCGAGCGCGGCCAGGCCGCTGCGGTCTACCAGCAGGACGAAACCGCCGGCGAACCCGGCGGGGAAGCGATCGCTGAGCGGATGCTCGCCACGGCCGGCGAGCAGAGCCTGCCCGACGCGGTGTACTGCCTGACCGGGCGGCACGCGGCGGGTCTGCAGCGCCGGCTCCAGCGAGCCGGCTACGAGGTTCCGGCCGACGTCATGATCGTGGCCGGCTCCGATTCCGAGCAGACCCGCAACAGCGCCCCGCCGATCACCTCGATCGACCTCACGCCCGAAATCACAGCGAAGGCCGCGGTCGATTTTCTGCTGCGACGCATCGACGGCGATACCCGCAGCAGTCCGCCGATGATCGAGAATGTGCTCAGACCCCGGCAGTCCACGAACCGCACGTCGGTCGCGTAGCCGCGGACTGGGCGCCAACCCGCAGTTGCCTGAGCATCCGCTGAACTAAGGCTGGCCCCCTCGCCCGGGGCGCGCAGGCCGGTCAGACTGAAGGGTATGACTCTTACCCAGCTCCAGAAGGCCGAACTCCTGCTCTCGCTGCACGTGCCCGGCGAGCCCCTCATCGTCACCAACGTGTGGGATGCCATTACCGCCAAGATCGTGGCCGATGCGCCCGGCGTGAAGGCCCTCGCCACCGCGAGCCACTCCATCTCGAACGTGCGCGGCCTGCCAGACGGCGAGGGACTCTCGCTCGACGAGGCCATTCTCGCCGCCACGATCATCGCCCGCGCCGTCGACCTGCCGGTCTCTGCCGACTTCGAGAAGGGCTACGCACCGGATGTTGCCTGCGTGACCCGCAACGTGCGTCGCCTGATCGAGGAATCCGGCATCGTCGGCATCAACATCGAGGACTCGGTCGGCGCCGACAAGGCCCCGCAGTTCGACATCGAGACCGCCGCCGCCCGCGTGGCCGCCGCGAGAGCCGGCGCCGAGCAGAGCGGCATTCCCGTCGTCATCAACGCCCGCGTCGACACCCTGGCCGGCGGCGGCGACTGGGACGAAGCCGTCGCCCGCGCCAACGCCTACCTCGGCGCCGGCGCTGACGTCATCTTCTTCCTCGGCCTGACCGACGAGGACAAGGTGGCCCGCGCGATCGAGCAGGTCAACGGCAAAATATCGGTGATCGGTGCGCCCGGACTTGTTCCGCTGAAGCGCCTCGCGGAACTCGGCATCAGCCGGGTCAGTTTCGGCCCGGGCACCCTCGGCCTCACCCTCGCAGCACTGCAGGCCGCGGCCACGAACCTCACCGCCCTCGGCGACTACCCGGCCGACCTCGGGTTCAAGTTCACCCTCTAAGCCGCCCAGACACCGAGGCCATCAGCATCCGTTTCTCAGCGGATGCGGGTGGCCTCATTGTGTTCGACGAGTTGCCAGGTCGCGCCCTCATCGGCGGAGACCCACCCCTCCCACTTGTAGCTGTCGGGGGTGATGGCGGTGAAATTCCAGCGGATCGGGCGACCGTCCGTGCGGGTGCCCTCCTGACGAACTCCATGCCGGTATGGGGTGGCCACAAGCTGGCAGTATTCGCCCAGCGCCGGGGCGAAGTAGCTCACGCGCCAGGCTCCGGCGAACGGGTCGTAGACGCGCACGGTAGTGGCGACGGTTTCAAACCCAGACGGATGCGTCGTGCTCGCAACGACTTCGACGTCTTGCACGGCCCGCCCGTCGAGGATGAATTCGACCATCCAAACGAAGTCACGTTCGATCCACTCTCCGGTGGTTTCGTCGAGGCGGGTACCCTTGGCGGCCCAGGATCCGACCATCTGGCCGAAGCGGTGCATGCGCCCGGGATACTCCGGCGTGGGGCCGTGCGCGATCAGCGCCTCATCGAATCGGGTGGGCATGGAGGTCATCCTCCGATTTTACCCGACGCGAGGTTACGTTCGACATATTACGTTTGCTCGGCCCGCGGGCATCCGCTGGTGTTGGAAGGCTGCGTCAGCGGTCGATGACCGTGCGGTGAAAGTTTTGGAACGAGCGCGACGCCGTCGGGCCGCGCTGGCCCTGGTAGCGGGAGCCGTATTCGCTCGAGCCGTAGGGCTTCTCGGCCGGGGAGCTGAGCTGAAAGAAGCACAGCTGGCCAATCTTCATTCCGGGCCAGAGCTTGATCGGCAGCGTCGCGACGTTGCTGAGCTCGAGCGTGACGTGGCCCGAAAAGCCGGGGTCGATGAACCCGGCCGTGGAGTGGGTCAGCAGACCGAGACGTCCGAGCGAGCTCTTGCCCTCGAGCCGGGCGGCAATGTCGTCTGGCAGGGTCACCTGCTCATACGTAGCGCCGAGCACGAATTCGCCCGGGTGCAGAATGAACGGCTCGTCGGGCTTGGTCTCGATCAGGCGGGTCAGCTCTGGCTGGTCCTCGGCCGGATCGATGTAGGCGTACTTGTGGTTGTCGAACAGCCGAAACAGGCGGTCGAGGCGCACATCAATGCTCGATGGCTGGATCATTGCGGGGTCGAGCGGCTCCAAACCGATTCGTCCAGCGTCGAGTTCAGCCTTGATATCGCGATCTGAGAGCAGCACGGTGCCAGCCTAGCCGCGCCGGGTTGATATGCTGGCACCGTTCCGATTGTTGTTCACTCACGGTCGGGCGCGCGGATGTAGTTCAATGGTAGAACTTCAGCTTCCCAAGCTGATAGCGCGGGTTCGATTCCCGTCATCCGCTCCGAATAAGCACCGTCACGTTCTCAGTGGACAACTTCGTGTGGTGCAACCGGACTGTGACCACCCAAAGTTGTCCAGTCAGCGACGAGGTTGGTCGGCACCCACGTCGTGCCGAAAGTACGCCCCGAGCGTCGTCACCAGCCCACCTCGCCGGCCCGAAAACGACCGGCCGGGCATGGGCGTTCAATTACCCAGCTTCAGTCAGACGTGTCAGGAACGATAGGCATGGTTTCATGGTAATGCCCGCACTTCGCGGCGCTGCGGGCTCATCGTCAGGGTGCGCCCGCTAGCGTGGAATAAATCAAGGAGACAGATGACGGTACTCATTGCCGGATGCGGCGACCTCGGCACCGAGGTTGGCCTGCGGTTCGCGCGGCTGGGGCATACTGTGGTCGGGCTGCGGCGCAACGCACGCCTGCTCCCCCCAGAAATCACCGGCCAGTCCATCGACCTGAGCGTCGAGAAGCCCGCCATCCCGCCAGACACCGAGTTCGTGGTCGTCGCGATCTCGGCCGGCAGCCCCACGGCCCTGGCCTATCGCGCCGCCTACCTTGATGGCCTGCGCAACCTGCTCGACGCGCTCAATGAGGCGCAGGTCACGCCGCGCCGCGTGCTGCTGGTCTCGTCGACGGCGGTCTACGACGTCAACGACGGCAGCCGGGTCGACGAGCAGACCCCGGCGAATCCGAGACCGGGCACCGATTCAATCGTGCTCGATGCCGAACGGATGCTCCACTCCAGACTCCCCGCCGCCACCGTTTTGCGCCTGGCCGGCATTTACGGCCCCGGCCGTGAACGCCTGATCGCCCAAGTACGCGCGGGTGCCGGGCTCTCCGCCCAGTCACGCCACACCAACCGCATCCACCGGGACGACGCAGCCGCCGCGATCGTTCACCTGCTGCTGCGTTCTGAGCGACCGGCGCCGCTCTATCTCGGCGTCGACAATGAGCCAGTGCGCAGTGACGAGGTGCTGACCTTTCTCGCCGCCGAGCTCGGCCTGCCCGAACCGGCACTGAACGAGTCGGCGCTGAACGAGTCGGACCAGCCGACGCGCACCCGCGAAAGCCAAAGGGGCGGCGACAAGCTACTGAGCAACCAGCTTCTGCGCGATACCGGCTTCATCTTCAGCTACCCCACCTACCGGGAAGGATACCGGGCCATGCTGGCCGGACGCGGAATCCGCCACCCCTAACGGTGGCCCAGGCGGTCAGGCCCAGGCGGTCATACTCAGGCGGTCAGGCTCAGATCGGCATCCGATCCCACGGTCAACGCCATCGCGGACAGCATGGCGCCCAGCCGTGCTTGGTCCTCCGGGCTCACGTCGCGCACGGAGTGAGCGATGAGCGCCTCGAAGTCGTCGTAGATTTTCTGCGTGATCTGCTCCGCGGCCGGTGTCAAGGTCAAGAGCAGACTGCGTCGATCGTGCGGGTGAGCCACCCGAACCAGCAGTTGCAAGGCCACGAGTCGATTCGAGATCGCGGTCACTGCACCGGTCGTCATTTCCATCGATTCCGCGAGCAATTTCGGGGTAATGCTGCCCGCTTCGGCAACGCGAGCCACGGCGCGCAGCTCGCTCCCGGTCAGACCGCTCTCGGTCGCAACCCGGTTTCGATTCCGATCCATGGCGCGCAGAAAAGCTAAAGCGGATGCCGACAAGGCGTCCGGGGTGCATCCGGAACTGTCCCGACCATACATTCGTTCTCCTGACCTCTGGTCTGTTGGTTTCGCCCAACTTCAGGCTCGCAAAATTGCCCGTGAGGGCATTCTGTTCTGTCAGTGTAGCCGCTAGATCAATTGCTAAGTTTCTTAATTATTAAATAGTTTACTGTTTGAAGCAAATCCCGTATATTGAAACTCGCGCTGCCGAGCAGCGCGACGCGCAGAGTCCGCGGTGGCAACGAAGCCCCCGCACGCTCCTAACCGGCAGCGCGCTCACGAACCTGTCACAACGAAATGGACAATGCAATGCAGAGCTATCGGTTGACGATCAATGACGACTGGTTTTACCTGTCGGCCGAGTACAACATTGCCGGTCTCAAGTCAGCTCTGTCCGCCGCCGTGCACAGCGGCGGCGGCTTCGTCGACGTCGTCAGCCCCATGCGGGCGCACGTCTCCCTGCTGATCACGGCCCACTCCATGGTCAAGATTGAAACGATCAACGCCGTCGACCTCCCCGATATCAACGACGCAACCCCGGTGACCGGCCCGCAGTACCTGGACGACGACTACTGGCTGGACTGAAGCCCGCAAGTCGAATCGTTGGCCGGAGGCTATTGACGGTGCACAGACAGGCGGGTACATTCACGCGAACGGCTTAGTCCGCGCCACATCCAGGCCAACCTGAAAGGCAGTTCTCATGAGTTTCCTCGGATTTCTCCTGCTCGGTCTCATCGCCGGAGCCATCGCGAAGGCGATCCTGCCCGGTCGCCAGGGCGGGGGCTGGCTTATCACCCTGCTGCTCGGGGTTGTCGGTGCCTTCCTCGGTGGCTGGCTCGGCGGGCTCCTGTTCAATGTCAGTCTGGAGGAGTTCTTCTCGCTGACTACCTGGGCCCTCGCTATCGTCGGTTCGCTGATCGTGCTGCTTATCTACGGCGCGATCACTAACCGTCGCAAGGCCTGACCCGCCTCGGCACACAGCGCGTCACCCAATTCGGGTGGCGCGCTGTTTTTGCGCGCCGATCCCCTTAAACGGGGAGATCAGGGCCACAATTAGTACCAATCCGAAGCGGATGGAGCTCCGAACAAATAGCAACCACGGGTTAGCCGTGAATCACCTAGGAGGCACCTGAAATGCGCACATCACCCAATCGCCTGATCGCCACCGTCTTCGGCGCGGTCTATGTTCTCGTCGGATTACTCGGCTTCGCCGTCACCGGCAGTGTCGGCTTCATCGCCACCGAGGGCGGATTGCTTCTCGGCATCTTCGAGGTCAACCCGCTGCACAACATCGCGCACCTCTTGATCGGAGCGGCCCTGCTCATCGCCGGACTCTCCAACGCCATGGCAGCCAAGGCCACCAACAGCACGATCGGTGCCGTGTACCTGCTTCTCGGAATCGTCGGATTCTTCATCGCGAGCACCTCGCTGAACATCCTGGCGCTCAACACCGCCGACCACTTCCTGCACCTCGCCAGCGCGATCGTGCTTCTCGGTGTCGGCCTCACCGCAGACAAAACGGTTCACAGTAAAGCCAACGCCTAACGCCGCACCGCTTCACTCCATCCCTTCGCGCACCAAGTCAATAGGAGCATAATGTCCCCGGTCGTTCGCACCTGGCTCGGCTTCGCCGCTTTCGGCGCCGCCCTGATCCATCTGGCCGTGGGTGTGACCGCTCCATTGCCCCTGTCGGTTCTGCTGGTCGGGTTCGGCATTGCCGAACTCGGCTGGGGAATCGCCACCCTCGCTGCTGGCCGGGTGCTGGTGCCCCGGATCATTGTGGGCGCGGCGCTCATCCCGGTCGTCATCTGGGGTACCACCGCCGTGCTCGGCAGTGGCCTCGGGGTGACCAGTGGCCAAACCGGCCTGCCGCTCTACCCGATGTCCGTCGCTTCACTCTTCAACGTATTCCTGGCCGCTACGGTAGCCATCGCACTGCGCCGCTCTCCGACCGGGCCCCCTACGCCCGCGACCCCCAGCAGTGAAACGGGACGTGTTTCCGCAGCAGGCGCTGCCGCACCCAGCGGCTGGCGTTTTCTTACCGGCCTCGTCGTCGGAGGCTTTCTGCTCTCGGCGCTCACCACCCCGGCCCTTGCCGCCACGGAGGTCGGCTCTCATGCCGTGCCCCACGGTTCGCCCGGAGTGACCGAACCGACCATCCCCGACTCCGGCGGCCACGGAGCACACTAGAGTCCCTCGCAGAGCTCACCAGCGCACGACAGCACGAATCAGGCGGACAGCCCGGTTTCGGGGGCGGTTGGCTCCTGGCCCGACGCGTCAAGCCCCGCCAGGTTGGCCACCGGCGGCACCACCTCGATGTTCATGAACCGTTTGACGTTCTCGTCGACGATTATGTCGCTCGGTCGCAGTGGCCTGGTCAGGTATAGGCCATTGAGGCTGGTCAGCCGGCTCAGCGCAACGTACGTCTGACCGGGGCTGAATACCCGTGCTCCCAGGTCGACAATCGCCCGCTCGTAGGTCGCACCCTGCGACTTGTGAATGGTGACCGCCCAGGCCAACCGCAGCGGAAACTGCGTGAATTCCGCCACGACATCCCGGCTCAGCTTCTTGGTCGCGGCGTTGTAGGTGTACTTGTACTTCTCCCACACCGTCGGCTCAACCTCGTGCACGTCACCGTCGATGTCGACGAACACCGTCGAGGTGACCTTGGTGACCGTGCCGATACTGCCGTTCACCCAGCGCGGCCCGCCATCGAGCGGGGAGTCGTTGCGCAAAAACATCACCTGTGCTCCCACCTTGAGCTCGAGCACCTCGTCGGCCGGAAACTGCTTTCCGCCGAAATCCCCGGTGATATCGGCCTTCGCGGTGAGCGATTTGCCCGACAGCTTCTTCAAAGCGGATGCGTTGATGCGGTTTACCGCATCATTGCGCGTCGCGAGGGTGATCACGCCCTCACTCGGCGGGGTTCGCATCCCCGCACCGTTGAGCGCACCGCCGATCTCGGCGGTGACCTGGCCATGGCGCACGGCATTGAGCATGAGCTTGAAATCGTTGTCCCGCTGGCGGTGAATCTCGGTGAGCTCGAAGATGCGCAGCTCGGCATCCCGCCAGACCTTGGCGTCGAAGAACCACATCGACCGATAGTGGTCGGCGAAATAGGCGCGCTCGTCGGGGCCGCCGGGCACCGGGGCCAGCTGGTACGGGTCTCCGAACAGCACGATCTGCACCCCGCCGAACACCTCGAACGGGCGTTGGCGGGCCTGCCGCAAACTGCGGTCAATCGCGTCCATCAGGTCGGCGTTGACCATCGAGACTTCGTCGATGACGAGGGTGTCGATGGTATTGAGGAGCTTGCGCACCTGGTCGTTCTGGTCGATCGGGCTGTCGGCGATGACTCCGATCGGCAGGCGAAAGAGCGAGTGAATAGTCTGGCCACCCACGTTGAGCGCAGCGACACCCGTGGGTGCCGCAATCACGATCTGCTTGCTGGTGTTCCAGGACAGATGGTTCAGCAGCGTCGATTTACCCGTTCCGGCCCGACCGGTGACGAACACGTTCTGCTTGGTTCCCTCGATTGCCGCGAAGACCAGCGCCTGTTCACGGCTGAGCGGAATCTCGGACACGGCACACTTTCTCTGGCAGGCTCATGCTGCGCGGGGGACATACCACTGTAACGTCCCGTGGGCCCACAGCGAGCACTGGGTCGGGCACTGGCCGCAGGTCCGACCCGCCCCCCGTACAATATTTATGTGACCACCCCGGCCGAAAACCAGCGGGCGAGCGGGCGCCGCGGCAGAATGCTCCGGGCCGTCCTCGCCCTCGTGGTGGTCGCTGCCCTCCTCGCGGCCGGTCTCGTGGGAACCATCACCGCCCTCAATCGCACGGTGTACAGCGCCGGCGGATTCGTGGAACAGTACCTCGACGCCCTCGCCCGCGGTGATACCGTCGGAGCCCTTGCGCTCGGTGGGGTCATGCCTTCGGCTGCGGAACTGACCGCGGCGGAACTGACCGTCGAATTGCCGGAGACGCTGCTGCGGGCATCCGTTTTGAGTGGGCTGAGCGATATCGAGTTGAAGAGTGACACGCCCAGCAATGCGGCCGGCGATGACACGCACCGGGTCGTCTTCGACTTTGATTTGAACGGCACAGCGTCGAGCATGGCGTTCACGGTCGAGCGGGCCGGAACCTTCGCTGGCGTCTTCAACGCCTGGACGTTTGCCGTCAGCCCGCTCGCTGTGCTGCAGGTGTCGGTGCTGCACGAACGCACCTTCACGGTCAACGGCCTCACGCTCGATACCCGCGCCCACGCGGCAGCGGATGCGCCAGCCACCTTCTCTTCCGGCGCCGCGTACCTCGCCTTCGCCCCGAACCGCTACACCATTGAACACTCCTCAGCCATGCTGACCGCGGAGAAGACGAGCGTGCGCGTGAGCGCATCCGGGGCCACCGCGGTCGAGATCGACGCCCTGCCTAACAAAAAGATGATTGCGCAGGTGCAGTCAGAACTGAACAAGTTCCTCGACGAGTGTGCCACCCAGACCGTGCTGCAACCGACCAGCTGTCCGTGGGGTATCACGATCGATGACCGCATCGAGGGCGTCCCGGCCTGGTCGATCACCGGTTACCCCGCGGTTGAACTCACCGCCGGCGAGCGGTCCTTCGAGATGGTGGCGACGGCCGGACAGGCCCACATCGTGGTCGAGGTGCAATCCCTGTTCGACGGCGACATCAGCACCCGCGACGAAGACGTGCCGTTCACCATGGGGCTCAGCGTCATCGTGCAGCCCAGCGGCGCCCTGGCCATCCAGCTGCACTAGCCGCGCGGACTTTGCGCGTCGCGCTCGGTGATCCGGGCCAGGTTGGTATTGTAGGCGATCAGCTCGGCGTCTTCGTTGCGATCGGCCTTTCGATCCAGCCTTCTCGTGACCTTGGTGTCGTCCCGGCTCCACTGAATCGCCACGACAACGGCCAGCACAAAGGTCGGCAGCTCGCCAATGCCCCAGGCGACGCCGCCGCCCATCTGCTGGTCGGCGATGGCGGAGAGACCCCAGGTGCGGCCCATCGCGCCGTACCAGTCGGCCAGGAGCAGCCCGGTGCCGCTCATCAGGGCGAGGCCGAAGAAGGCGTGGAAAGCCATCGTCACCAGCAGCAGCAGCAGTCGGAAAGCATGCGGCAGGCGGTAGGGCACCGGGTCGATGCCGATCAGGGATTGCACGAACAGGTAGCCGGTGATCAGGAAGTGCACGATCATCCATTGGTGGCCGATGTGGTCGGTCGTCGCCCAGCTGAAAATGGACGTGTAGTAGAACACCCAGAGTGAGACGCCGAAGAGTAGGGCAGCGACGATCGGGTTGGCGACGATGCCGGCGAAGCGCGAGTGCACGGCGGTGAGAATCCATTCGCGCGCCCCACGGCTGCCGTCGTGGCGCTTGGCGATGGCGCGAGCTGCCAGCGTCACCGGGGCTCCCGGAACGAGCATCAGGGGCACGAGCATAGTCAGCAACATGTGCATGAGCATGTGGGTGGAGAACAGGTACTTCTCGTACACGTTCACTCCACCGTTGGTGATGTAGAACAGGGTGAGGATGCCCAGAACCCAAAGCACGCTGCGATAGATCGGCCAGGAGTCGCCGCGGCGGTGCAGCCGCCAGACGCCGGCCAGGTAGAAGAAGATGCCGAAGGCGCAGAACAGGATCCAGGCGAGGTCGAAGCTCCACTCGGTGAAATAGCGGGAGAAGGTCAGCTCCGGCGGCAGGAGTTCGCCGGTGAGGATCTGGGCCGGTGTCGACTGCGGAATCTCGGTGGCGACAACCTGTTCGACCGGTGTCGCCGTGCGAGCGAGGGCGGCGGCTACGCCCGAGGCGAGCCCCATGAAACCGAGTTCGGTCACCACGAGCCACCAGAACCAGCGACCGTGCGTCGAGTCGGTCCGCTGCATCCGCTTGATGAAGAACCGGCGTTGCAGAATGCCGAAGCCGCCGAGGGCGACGAGAGCGGCGACCTTCACGAGCACAAGCAAGCCGTACGGGCTGAACAGGTTGTCCCAGCTGCCGATGCGCAGTTCGGCGCTGACATAGCCGGAGGCGGCCACCACGACGAAGGAAACCAGGGCGAGGGAGGAATAGCGTGCAATCACCGAGCGGATGCGTTCGCCGTCGAGCTGGGTGCGCAGCACGATAATGGTCAGCAGGCCGCCGAGCCAGATCGCCGCGAAGACAAGGTGCAGGCCGAGGGCGGTGATCGCGGCGTTGTGGCCGGCAGCGCCCGCCGAGTGGCCCTGCTGCGCCATGGGTAGCAGCGAGAGCAGCGCCAGCACAGTGACGAAGATCAGGGCGGTCTGGTTGCGCACGGCGAAGCAGAGCACGGTCACGCCGGCGGCGATCAGCGTGGTCGCGAGCCAGGCCTGGCCGAGGTCGATCTGGCTGAAGAACTGTCCGACCGTGGCGCTGAACTGATCACTGAAGCCGAAGGGAACGTTGGTGACCTGGAGAAAGGTCAGAAAGCCGGTGACAGCGGATGCGACGGCGAACAGTGCGGCCGAGGCTGCGGCGAAGTCGAGCGCGGTGCCGAACTCGCGTTCCCGGGGGCTGAGGGCGAAAAGCGTCAGCACGAGGGCACCGATCGTTCCGGCCGCGCTGATGTTGACAATGACCTTGGAGAGGGGAAGTCCCCAACGCACCACCGGCCCGGGGTCGGCCAGCAGTTGGGCCGAAGCTCCGCCGCCATAGGCGAGGGCAACAAGGGTGGACAATACAGCGACCAGCAGCAAGGCTGCCGGTCCGAGAACACGGACGAGACGGGGCACCCGCCCAGCTTATTCGCCCAGCCCTGGGCATCCGTCTCGCCTGAGGCCGGCGCCCGGTGCCGGCGCGCGCCGAGCCGTGATTTTTGGCCCATTTGCGGGCCTTTTTCGAGGAGAAATTCACGTCTCGACGCGGCCCTCGATCGACATCGGATGCCCGGGGACGCCAAAGGGGGCGCCGACCGTGGTCGACGCCCCCTTTCAGTACTGAAAGCTACTTCGCGGCAGCCTTGAGCTTGCTTCCGGCGGTCAGCTTGACGCGGTGGCCGGCAGCGATGGCGATTTCTGCACCGGTCTGCGGGTTGCGGCCGGTGCGAGCAGCGGTTGCGGTGCGCTCGACGCCCAACCATCCCGGGATGGTGACCTTGCCGTCAGCGGCAACGGTCTCGGCCAGGGTTGCAAAGAATGCATTCAGAACGCCGTCAACGGCGGCCTGGCTCTGTCCGGAGTCAGCGGCAACCTTGGCAACGAGCTCGGTCTTGTTCAGCGACTTGTCAGCCATTGAGTGTCCTCCTCGGACCTTCGTCTGTATAAACAGCGATATTCGTAATACGGATGCTTCTCGAGAGAGAAGCCCCGCTGGTCGGTTCGACCGAGTTGAAATCTAGCATTGATCCGCCAAAATCCCCGGATTTACGGCGATTTTCGACCATTTCAGGGCAGTTTCACCCGCTCAGGCACCCTATTTCGCTCTCCGCGAAAAGGTCGTGAACAACAAAACGGGATGTCGACCGAAGTCGACATCCCGTTTTGATGGTTCAGAAGCCGGCGAAACCGGCTGTCAACTGCTTACCAGCGCAGGAGTTACCAGCTGGACTTGGTGATGCCGGGCAGCTCGCCGCGGTGCGCCATGTCGCGAAAACGAACGCGCGAGATGCCGAACTTGGAGAGGTGGCCACGGGGACGACCGTCAACGGCGTCACGGTTGCGCAGGCGCACCGGGCTCGCGTTGCGCGGCAGCTTCTGCAGGCCCTTGCGAGCGGCTTCACGCGACTCGTCGGTGCCGGCAGGGTCAACCAGGGCCTTCTTGAGCTCAAGGCGCTTGACGGCGTAACGCTCGACGATGACCTTGCGCTGGTTGTTCTTGGCAATCATGCTCTTCTTCGCCATGTTTAGCGCTCCTCACGGAAGTCAACGTGCTTACGGATGACCGGGTCGTACTTCTTGAGTACCAGACGGTCGGGGTCGTTACGGCGGTTCTTCTTGGTCACATAGGTGTAACCGGTTCCAGCCGTGGAACGAAGCTTGATGATCGGACGTACGTCATGAGCCTTAGCCATTAGATCTTCACCCCACGAGCGAGAACGTCCTTGACGACGCTCTCGATACCACGAGCATCAATAACCTTGATGCCCTTTGCGGACAAGGTCAACGTGACCTTGCGACGAAGCGACGGCACGTAGTACGTCTTCTTCTGAACGTTCGGGTCGAAACGACGCTTGGTGCGTCGGTGCGAGTGCGAAATATTGTGTCCGAAGCCGGGAACAGCTCCGGTCACCTGGCATACAGATGCCATGGTTTCCTCCATTACCGAAGAGCGAATGCTCTTCCCAAGATCCCTTGTCGACGGGCAGAACCACATCGGCCCGGAGCTAACTCAAGGCCGGGGGAGAATCGCCCGCAATGTACGCACACAGGCGTAGCAGCTCTCAACGCTACTAGATCCGCGCGCCTCCCGCAAACTCTCCTGGCCGCGAGAGCGGGTGAACGGTTACTTCAGCGAGCACGAAGCAACCGTTCACCCGCTTTCGCGCAACTTATTAAGCGGATGCTGCGGCTGCTGCTTGACTCGTCGCCGTGGCAGTGCAGGCGGCGCAAAGACCGAAAACGTCCACGACGTGGGCGGCGGCGGTGAAACCATTCTTGGCGGCGACGTCTTTCGCCCAGGTTTCCACGGCATCCGCTTCGATCTCGACCGTGAGCCCGCAATTGCGGCAGATCAGGTGGTGGTGATGATCATTGGTGCTGCACGCGCGATACAGGCTCTCGCCCTCCGGTGACTGCAGGGAGTCGGCGTCACCCTTGACCGCGAGGTCGGCGAGGGCGCGGTAGACCGTGGCGAGGCCGATTGGGGATCCGGTCGCGTGCAGGGCGGAGTGCAGCGCCTGGGCGCTGACGAAGCCGTCGTTGGCATCGAGGGCGCCTCGAACGGCCTCACGTTGCCAGGTGTTTCGCTTCATGACTTCAACCGTAGCGATGTTCGCGCGGGCTGGCGCGCATCCGCTTCTTGGGGCACCCGCGCGGCACCGACCAATCGCCGAGCGACCAGGGCGAGCAGAAAGAACGCCGCCGCGGTGAGGGCGATGCTGGGGCCGGCGGCCACATCGAGCGAGCGGGAGAGCAGCACGCCGATCACGCCGGACACCGCGCCGAGCACGGGGGCAATCACGAACATCTGCGAGGTCGTGCGCGAGACCAGGCGGGCCGCGGCGGCGGGGGCGGCGATCAAGGCGATGGCGAGGATTGCTCCGACGGCCGGCATCGCGGTCACGACCGTGGCCGTGATGAGCACCAGGGTCAGCAATTCGATCGGCCATTCTCGATAGCCCGCTGCGCGAAAACCGTTCACGTCGAAGGTCGAGAACATGATCTGTTTGCCCAAAACCACGATGGTCAGCACTGCGAATGCCAGCACGATGGTTACGAGCGTCACATCTCTGGTGGTCACCGTGAGAATCGAGCCGACCAGATAGGAGTCGACCTTGACCGGCAACGAGGGATTGAGTCCCTGCAGCAGAACACCGAGCGCGAATCCGGCGGTGAGCAGAATGCCCGATGCGACCTGATTTCCCTGTCGCTTGACGCGTCCGATCATGGTCATGATCCCCACAATGAGCACGCTAGCCACTGCGGCGCCGAGCGGGATGCTCACGCCCAGGATCGCGGCGCCGACCGCTCCCGGAAAGGTCGCGTGGGTGAGGGCCTGGGCGAAGAAGGTGCGCTGGCGCAGTACCACGAGGGTCCCGACAAGGCCACTGAGCGCGCCGATCAGCAGCGCGGCGAGGAGCGCCTGCTCGAAGTAGCCCATCAGCGCAGCACCGCGCCCGCCGTGCGACGAGGGCCGCCGATCCGGTCGATCCCGAGCCGAGCGACCAGGGCCAGCACGTAGCCGCCGACGAGCACGAGCACGACGGTGGCGCCGCTCGGCAGGTCGACACCGCGGTTCACCGAGGCTTCGTAGCCGAGCGCGAGGCCCAGCCAGGCGGCCAGAATCGCGAAACTGGCGGCGACCAGAAAGAGCAGCCAGAGGCGACGGGTCACCAGACGAGCGACCGCGCCCGGCACGATCAGCACGGCAAGCACGAGCAGGTTGCCGACCGCGCTACTGGCGGCCACCACGACCAGGGCGATGGCGACGTTGAGCAGAATGTCGAGGACGAGCGGGCGGTATCCGGCCGCAGCGGTGCCCTCGAGGTCAAAGGCGCGAAAGACCTGCTCCTTGAGCGTGAACCCCACGATAATCAGCGCAATCAGGCAGACCACGACGGTCTGATTGACCTCGGCCGTACTGACGGTCAACAGACGCCCGAACAGCAGCGCGTCGAGCTGGCCGACGTAATTTGTTTCCCGTGAAACCACGATGATTCCCACGCTGAACATGGCCGTGAAGACGATCGCGATCGCAGCATCCGAGGTGACTGCGCGTTTGACGATCACCGTGAGCACGACGGCGGCGATGAGGGCCGCCACCAGTGCTCCGACAAAGAGTCCGTCACGACCACCCCAGACGAATCCGATCGCCACCCCGGGGAAGACGGCGTGGGTGAGTCCGTCGCTGATGAATTCGAGTCCGCGCAGGTTGACGAGTACGCCGACGAGGCCGGCGACGAGGCTCAGCACGACGAGCACGAGCAACGCCCGAGCCATGAATGGCAGGTCGAACGCGTTGATCAGCACGGTATTCATTACCGGCGTGACGGCATCCACTCAGTGCCCCCCGTGGCCGGGAACCACGATGGTGTGCTCGTCCATTTCGACGCCGACCGAGCCGAACGCCTGCTGCACGTTAGCGAGGGTCAGCACCGTATCGCGCGGCCCGAACGCCACCTGGGCGCCGTTGAGCAGCAGCACGCTTTCGCACACGGCGCGGGCCAGGTCGAGGTCGTGGGTGGATACCAGCACGGCGACCCCCTGCAGCTTGAGCCGCTTTACCGTTTCGATGAGGGCATCGCGGTTCACCTGGTCGAGTCCGTTGAAGGGCTCATCGAGCAGAAGCAAACGCGGGGCGGATGCGACGGCTCGCGCCAGCAGACCGCGCTGCTGCTGCCCGCCCGACAGCTCCCCGAACCGAGTCTTGGCTCGATTGCTGAGTCCGACGGTCTCCAGCGCCTCGGCGACAGCCTGCCGATCAGCCCTGGCCGGCATGCGCCACCAGCCGAGCGAGCGGTAGCGGCCCATCATGACGACTTGCTCGAGCGAGACCGGAAAGTGCGGGTCGAGCTGGTCGGTCTGGGGTACGTAGCCGATGTAGCCGGCGGGGGCTGGCCACTGGCCGAGCACCTCGACCGTGCCGTCCGTGCGGGTGATGAGTCCGAGAATGCCCTTGAGCAGGGTCGACTTGCCCGAGCCGTTCGGGCCGATCAGGGCGACGGCCTGACCCGGCAACACGGTGAAATCAATGCCGGTGAGCGCAGGCTCTGCGCCGTAGGCAAACGACGCTGCCGCCACTCGAAGAGCGGCGGCAGCGTTCGATGTTGGTGTTTCTTGAGAAGTGTTCTCGATCACGTGTTAACTATTGCAGTTCGGCGGGCAAAGCAGAGGGTGTGACGCCCCACGATTCGAGCATCAGCGTTGAATTGTGCAGCTGCGCCTTGATGTAGGTGTCGCCGGCGCTACCGTCGGGGCCGAGCGAGTCGACGTAGAGGGCGTCGTCACCGGAGTAGACGGTGACGCCGGCTTCGGTGGCGATCGTCTCGGCGGTTTTCGGACTGAGCGACGCCTCGGAGAACACGGCCGTCACACCGGTGGCCGTGATCGCCGCGACCAGTGAATCGATCTCGGCGGCGCTCGGCTCGGCGTTGTCGTCGAAGCTCGGAATCACCGATCCGACGTAGTCGATGTGGTAGGCCGCGGTGAAGTAGCCGAGGGCGTCATGGTTGCTCACGAGCAGGCGGTCGCTTTCCGGCACGGTCTCCACGTTGGTGCGGATCCAGTCGTCGAGCGCACTGAGCTGGGCGGAATACGCTGCGGCGTTGGCCTCAAAGTCCGCGGCGTTATCGCTGTCGGCAGCCACGAGGCCGTCGGTGATCGTCTGCACGATGGTCTCGGCGTTGTGCACGTCGGTCCAGATGTGTGGGTCTCCACCGTCGTGGGCGTCTTCGGCCTCGCCGGCGTGGGCATCCGCTTCTTCGTCAGCGTGGTCATCCTCCTCGGCGACTTCGTCGGAGTGATCTTCGCCGGCCCCAACCTCGGAGATGGTGATGCCCTCGTCGGCGTCGATCGTGACACCGTCGAAGCCCGACGCGGCGATGGCGTCGTCGAGCCACTCCTCGAGTCCGACACCATTGATGACGAGCACGTCGGCGGCGCCGAGCGCGGTCAGGTCGGCCGCGGACGGGTCATAGCTATGGGCGCTCTGGTTGGGCTGGATCAACTGCGTGAGGTCGACGCCGCTGGCGTCACCGATCACATTGCGGGTGAAGTCGGCGACCTGGGTGGTCGTGGCGACGACCTTGAGTCCAGCGTCCGCGCTGTCGGCGCTGGCGGTCGTGCCAGCCGAGCACCCCGAAAGGGCGAGTGCGGCGGACGCGAGGAGTGCGGGAACGGCGAAATATCTCTTGTGCATGCTCCGAGATTAGCGCTGTTGATAATGATTGTCAAAACCATTAACCGTGTACGCACACACCCGCTGACCGCGCTACTGGTCAGTGACGAGGTCGGGCGCCGGCACGCCCACGGGCCGCACCGGCAGCTGCGACCCCGTGCCGCAGCGTGTCGGCCCCGTACAGTCTGCGAGCACCGACCGCCGTCATCCTGCCCTCCTCGACTGCTTCACCAGAGGTCTATCACGATTGGGGCGCCACAACTGAGGACATTTCGAGACGACTGGGCCAAATTTGACCGTGAGTTCTGACGAAAATCTCCACAGTTGCGTACCACGTTCTATTCCAGCAAGAGGGCCGGTTCCTCCATGATGCTCGCGACGTCGGCGAGAAAACGGCTCGCGACGTCGCCATCGACGACCCGGTGGTCGAAGCTCGCACCGATCGTGGTCACGTACCGCACCCGCACCTCGCCGTCGACGACCCATGGCTTCTGCTTGATCGTGCCGAGGGCCACGATTCCGGCCTCCGGGGAGTTGAGAATGGGGGTGCCCGTGTCCATACCGAACACGCCGATATTGGTGATCGTGATCGTGCCGTTGCTCATCTCGGCCGGGCTGGTCTTGCCGTCGCGCGCGGTCATGGTGAGCTTCTCGAGCGCCGCAGCGAGTTCGAGCAGGCTCATATCCTGCGCTTCCTTGATGTTGGGCACGATCAGCCCGCGCGGGGTCGCCGCGGCAATGCCGAGGTTGACGTAGTGCCGCACGATGATTTCCTCATCGGTGAAGGTGGAGTTCACCGTTGGATTGCGGCGCACCGCCCAGATCATGGCCTTGGCCATGATCAGCAACGGCGAGACGCGAATGCCGGCGAAGTCGGTCGAGGCCTTGAGCCGCTTGACGAATTCCATCGTGCGGGTGGCATCCACGTCGACGAACAGGCTCACATGCGGTGCGGTGAAAGCGCTCTTCACCATGGCCTGGGCGATGGCTTTGCGAACGCCCTTCACCGGAATGTGCTCGTCGCGATCGACCGGCCATTCCGGCGTCTGGATGTTGCGGAACACACTGGCCTGGGTCGCCCCGCGCAGCACGTCTTCCCGGGTCACGTCACCCACCGGGCCGGTCGCTTCGACGAGGGCGAGGTCGACGCCGAGGTCTTTGGCGAGCTTACGAATCGGCGGCTTGGCCATGACCGGGCCGACGGATGCCGCGCGCCGGGTCGGTTCCAGCGGCTCGGCCCGCGGGCGCACCGCGGGTTCGGGCGCCAGCGTCTCGTGGGCGACACTCGAGCCGCTGTGCCGACGCCGCCGGGTGGGCATCGTCGCGGCAGCGCCGCGGCCGACGAGAAGCGGTTCGGGCGCCTCATCGCTGATGCTGCTGCTGGTGTCCGTTGTGAGCGTGGTCGTGTCGGCGCTGTCAGCGTCGGCCGTCTGCAGAGCGGATGCACCGGCATCCGCTGCCAAACCGGCCGCCAGCCGGTCTGCACTCGCGTCGGCGTTCGGCCCGCTATCGGAATGTATCGTGATGATCAACGTACCCACGTCGACCGTCGTGCCCGCCGCGACCAGAATTTCACCGACGACGCCCACGAACGGAGACGGCAGCTCGACCAGGGATTTGGCCGTTTCGATCTCGACCAGCACCTGGTTGATCGTCACGGTATCGCCGGGGGCGACCTTCCATTCCACGATTTCGGCCTCAGTCAGGCCTTCGCCGACATCGGGGAGGGTGAATTTCGACACGCTCATAAGGTGCCTTTCTTGAAGTTCATCAGTGCCAATTAGTAAGCGAGCGCGCGGTCCACGGCTTCGAGCACCCGGTCGGGACTCGGCAGAAAGTGCGTCTCGACCGCCGCCGGCGGGAAGGGGGTGTCGAAGCCGGAGACGCGCAGCACGGGCGCTTCGAGCGTATAGAACGCCCGCTCGGCGACCGTGGCGGCGATCTCGCTGCCGACACTGACAAAGCCGGGGGCTTCCTGGGTGACCACGAGGTGACCGGTCTTCTGCACGGAGTTCAGAATCGGTCCGTAATCGATCGGGGAGATCGAGCGCAGGTCGATCACCTCCAGGCTGATGCCCTCGGCTGCGGCCAATTCGGCGGCCTGCAGCAGCACGCTCACCATGGCGCCGTGGCCGACGACGGTCACGTCGGTCCCGGCCCGCACCACGCGGCTGGCGTGCAGCGGCGTTCCGCTCTGCTCGAACCGCACCTCACCCTTGGGCCAGTAGCGGCTCTTCGGCTCGAAGAAAATGACCGGATCGTCACTCGCGATAGCTTCCTGCATCATCCAGTAGGCATCGTGCGGGTTCGACGGGCTCACCACGCGCAGGCCGGGGGTGTGCGCGAAGTACGCCTCCGGGCTTTCCTGGTGGTGCTCGATCGAGCCGATGTGTCCGCCGTAGGGAATGCGAATCACGACGGGCATGATCAGGCCGCCCTCGTGGCGGTTGCGCATACGCGCCAGCTGGCTGGTGATCTGGTCGAACCCGGGAAAGACGAATCCGTCGAACTGGATCTCACAGACCGGACGAAACCCGCGCATGGCCAGGCCGATGGCCGTGCCGATGATTCCGGACTCGGCGAGCGGGGTATCGAGCACGCGCTTGTCGCCGAATTCAGCGATCAGCCCCTCGGTGACCCGAAAGACACCGCCGAGCGGGCCGATGTCCTCGCCCATCAGCAGCACCTTGGGATCGTCCAGCATCGCCCGGCGCAGCCCGGCGTTCAGGGCCTTCGTCATCGGCAGTGAAGCGGATGCCACACTCGTGTCAATTACAGCGGTCATCAGTTCTTACCCTCGTCGAAAGACGCTTCGTAGCGTTCCAGCCAGGCCTTCTGCTCGGCCACGAGCGGATGCGGTTCGGCATACACGTTGTCAAAGATCACCGATTGCTCCGGACCGGTGATCTCCAGCGCCCGCTTGCGGGTGTCGGCAGCGAAGTCGGCTGCTTCTTCATCGACGGCGTCGAGGAACTCCTGCTCGATCCCCCGGCCCTGCAGATAGCTGCGAAAGCGCACGATCGGGTCGCGGGCCACCCAGTAGGCAAGTTCGTCCGGATCGCGGTACTTGGTGGGGTCGTCGGCGGTGGTGTGCGCGCCGACCCGGTAGGTGAGTGCCTCGATCAGTGCCGGTCCGTGGCCGGCGCGGGCGTCATCCATCGACTTCGCGGTGACGGCGAAGCTCGCGAGCACATCGTTGCCGTCGATCTGAGTGCCGGGCATGCCGAAGCCACCGGCGCGCAGGTAGAGCGGAGTGCGCGACTGCCGGGCGACGGGTACCGAGATGGCCCAGTGGTTGTTCTGCAGAAAAAACACCTGCGGGGTCTGGTAGCTGGCCGCAAAGACCAGCGCCTCGTTGGCGTCGCCCTGCGAGGAGGCACCGTCGCCGTAGTAGACGATGACGGCCTGGTCGGTCTCCGGGTTGCCGGTCGCGGTCGACCCATCCAGTTGCATGCCCATGGCATAGCCGGTGGAATGCAGCGTCTGCGAGGCCAGCACGAGGGTATATAGGTGAAAGTTTCCGTGTTCTTCCGGCACCCAGCCACCGAGGGTCACGCCGCGCAGCATCCGCAGAATATCAACGACGTCGAGGCCGCGGATCATGCCGACGACGTGCTCGCGGTAGGAGGGAAAGACGTGGTCCTGGGGCCTTGTGGCGTAGGCCGACCCGACCTGGGCGGCCTCCTGGCCGTGGCTCGGAACCCAGAGGGCAAGCTGGCCCTGGCGCTGTAGGTTGGCCGCTTCGGTATCAAACTTTCGCACCACGACCATGTCACGGTAGAAGCGGCGGTGGTCCGCCTCACTGAGGCGATCGAGGTAGGGCAGAAATTCCTCGGCGGCGGCATTGGGTTCGAACGTGCCGTTCGGGGAGATCATGCGTACGCAGGTCTCGGCCCCATCGAGGCCGAAGGCTGCTGACGTGGGCGCTGCTGTCATGGGCACAGTCGCATCGTTTCGGGTGGCTGACACCGTACTAACCTATCTTTCGTGCCGGGTGACCGGCGGGAAGGGCGTCGACAAGATCCGCGCTCATTAATAGGAGTGTCGCCACAGCCTGCTCCTCACCGATCGACACCCGAATGCCCTCCGGCACGAAGGGGCGCACGATAAGGCCGGCCTCGCCGAGAGCCTCGGCCACGCTCGCGGTTTCGGCACCCGTGGGCAGCCAAAGAAAGTTGCCCTGCGGCTGGGGAATGTTCCAGCCCTGCTGGGTGAGTGCCGTCCAGGTTGCATCGCGACGCGCAGCAATGGTCCGAACCCGGTCAAGCAGTTCCTTTTCGGCGTCGAGCGAGGCGATCGCTGCCGCGGCTGCTGGCGCGGTGACCGAGAGCGGGATGGCGGTCGCGCGGGCGGCGTTCAGAATATCCACCGGCCCGAGGGCATAGCCGATGCGCAGTCCGGCCAGGCCGTAAGCCTTGGAGAAGGTGCGCAGCACGACCAGATTCGGGTAGCGGGCCAGGAGCGGCGGGCCGGTCACAGCATCCGCTTCGGTGACGAACTCGATATATGCCTCATCGAGAATGACCAGCAGATCGGTCGGGACAACGGCCATGAAGGCCTCGAATTCGTCCTTGGTGACGATGGTGCCGGTGGGGTTGTTGGGCGAGCAGACGATGACGACCCGGGTCGCCTCGCCGATCGCGGCGGCCATTTCGGGTAGGTCATGACCGTGATCGGCGCGGTTGGGCACGCGCACGCTGGTCGCACCCGCGACGGTGACGAGCGAGGGGTAGGCCTCGAACGACCGCCAGGAGTAGAGCACTTCATCGCCAGGGCCGGCGGCAGCGAGAATCAGCTGGGCCAGCAGGGCCACCGAACCCGAACCGACGTGCACCTGGGCGACATCGATGCTGTACTTGGCAGCGAGGCGTTCGCACAGGGCCAGCGCCGAGGCATCCGGGTAGCGATTGAAGGCCGTTTCGGCGGCGACCGCCGCCACGACCCCCGGTAGCGGGTCAAAGGGGTTCTCGTTGCTGGAGAGCTTGAAGTCACTGGCGTCAGCCGGTTTGCCCTGCTTATAGGCCGGGAGTGCGATGATCTCCGGGCGCAGGCGGACGGAGGGTCGGTCGGAGAGGCTCACTCGTGGAGTCTACGCCCGCATATATTCGCAATGGCGAATGAATGATTGCCCGCCTTTCGACCGCGCGGCCCGGACGCCGCACCCGACGGCGCTTCCCGGTGAGATAGTAGGGACATGGCCAGATTCCTGATCAAGTTGATCGTCAACGCGGTGGCCCTGTGGCTCACCGCCCTGCTCGTCACCGGAGTGCACGTCATTCCGTACGCACCCGACTCGGGTGCGAGCGTGATCACCTACCTGCTCATCGCGCTCATCTTCGGGTTCGTGAACACCGTCGTTGGCGGGGTCGTGCGGGTCGTCGCATTTCCGCTGTACATTCTCACGCTCGGACTGTTCGCGCTCATCGTCAACGGCCTGCTGCTGCTACTCGTCGCCTGGCTCTCCGGTTTTCTGGGTTTCGGCCTCGTTGTCGATGGCTTCTGGTGGGGCGTGCTCGGTGCCCTGGTACTCGGAATCATCTCCTGGCTGCTCGGTCTGATCGTGCGCCCGGTCACCGACCGCAACTGAGCCGCGCCGTCACTTCGGCGCTGGCCCGGCCGGCAAGCGGATGCCGCGCCACAAGACGGCCTCGCCGTCCGCGTTCCCGACAATGCCGGTCACCGTGTCCTGAAAATTTTGCAGGTTCTCTTCTGGGGAGGCGTCGATGAGTTGCGCCGTCTCGCGGTAGCGATCAAGGTGGTGGGCCGGCACGTTCTCCCCAACCGGGGGTTCGGTCGTCGCGAAGACCTCGCGACGCACGGTGAGGCGATCCTCCGAGTCGATCAGGCATGACCCACCAAGAGCCGTCACCACGTCATCGCTGTGCTCAACGGTGAGCGTCGCGACACCGGACGGCACCGGAACACACGTTTCCGGCGCCCCAAAAGTGGCCACCGCCTGCACGTTGAACGCCTCAGAGGCAGCTACCTGCGTGGCGACGATGCCACCCTGCGAATGACCGGCCACGACTACTGGATCACCGGGTTCAACGCCGGCGGCCTGCATCGCCTCCATCACAGCCCGAAAGGACCCCGCGTTTTCCTGGGCAATCGCAGACACGTTCGCGGCGAGGTCGAAGGGCTCGTTCGTGGCGACCGGATCCCAGTCGACCGTCCCACCGATGTACACGGCCCAGGACGTTTGCTCGCCGTCACCATATTTCTCGATGCGAACCTGCGCCCCGCCCTTGGCGGCTTTGGGAATTCGCGCGGCCACGTCACTCACCCCGGTGGGTGGCTTCAATTTTGCCAAAACACGGACCCGCCGCACCCTCACCGCACCTTCCCGCAACAGCCCGCCGCTTCGCGCTACGGCCAGCACGGCGACCGCGGTGCTCGAGATGCCCGTCACACCCAGGCCGGTGTCTCCGAGAATCAGGTCAACTCCAAGAGGCACTCCCAGTGCGCCCAGAGCGACGTCATCGAGCGAAGAGACGAGCAGCTTGGCCATCACGACCGTTTGCGGGTCCGTGATAACCCGTTGGTCGAGAACAAACCCGTATCCCGTCTCGCGCTTCACGAGCCCCGCCATCGCCCAGACGACCAATCCCAGAGCAGGCAGAGGGGTTGCCATTACTCCCAGGACCAGTGGAGTGGCTCCGAGCAGGAGCATCAGCCTGATAATCGTCCCGACATCATGCCCCACTTTCGCGCTCCCCAGCACGGCCAGTTGCAGGGCGCTGCGCTCAGCCCAGCCGTACCGTTCCGCGGCAGCCACCAGGGACTCGGCCAGGTCGCCGCTGCGCTGCTCCAGTTCGCTGAGCGTCCCACTGGCCCAGAGCAGGGGTATCCCGGCGTCCCCCGGCGTCCATTTCATGGCCCCGCCGGCGGAGTCGAGTTGCCGGATACTGTCCACCCTGACGCGAAAGTCCTCGGCCTGGGCTTGGGCATACCGCAGTATCTCGGCCTCGGCCAGTACGACATCCGTTGACACGATTGTGGTTCCCCCCACGGACACTGTCAGTTCGCTTCCACCCACGCCAACGTCGTACTCGCTCATTGCTCCGACTCCAGCTGCCAAATGTTCTGCCTTAACTGGTTCTGCGCTTCGTCCAGAAAGTTCACGACCAGGCCCAGGTCGTGAACAATCTCTGCGACCCGCTCGCGGTAGGCACGCTTCGCGGCCGACTGCCAGAATTCGCTCTCGTCCCCCCGGCGTAACCGTCCCTGTAAATCCATGACATCGGCGGTGAGGGCCTGCACCCGCAGCCGTTGAGCTCGAAACACGGAAAGCTGATCGGTGCGCCCCGATGCGATGAGCCCAGCCAGATCATCCATGGCACCTCCCCGACAGGACCGATCGTCGCAGAATCGCCGGCCACCGGGCATCCCCTCGACGATTCTGTGCACAGATTCCGGATACTGGGCATGTGCAGGAGCCGAATCTGCTCCACAATGGGACACATGTCTTTTGCGTCACTCACCCCCGACGAGTCGACGCCATTCCGCATCATTTTCGTCTGCACCGGCAACATCTGCCGATCGCCCATGGCCGAGGTCGTGCTGCGTGATCTGATCACGAAGCTCGGCCTGGGGCGACTGATCGCGACCAGCTCGGCCGGCACCGGAGACTGGCATGTGGGTGAGCAGGCCGATGGTCGCACGATTACCGCGCTGGCCAAGCGGGGTTATGACGGCAGCCACCACCGGGCTCGCCAATTCGATCCGCTCTGGTTCGCCGACCACGACCTGGTCGTCGTACTCGACCGCGGCCAGGAGCGCATCCTGCGGAACTGGGCGCTGGCTGATCGCGATCGCGCCAAGGTACGCCTGCTGCTGAGTTTTGACGCCGAGCAGGCCGCCCTGTGCGACGTGCCAGACCCCTACTATTCCGACGATGCGTTGTTTGACTCGGTATTGGGCATGATTGAGAGTGCCAACCACGCACTTTTGAAACAACTTGCACCCGCAATTCGACAGGGAGTCCAATGAGTCACCTACCCGTACAGGTTCTAAGCCCGCTTGACGGCCGCTACCGATCCGCCGTTTCCGATCTGGGCGAGTACCTGTCCGAGGCCGGCCTCAACCGCGCCCGGGTGCGCGTGGAGGTCGAGTGGCTGATCACCCTCACCGACCGCAGCCTGTTCGGCGCGGCCCCGCTGACCGCCGAGCAGAAGCTCGACCTGCGAGCCCTGGTGACGAATTTCGGGCAGGCCGAGATCGATGAGCTGGCCGAGCTCGAGGCAACCACCCGGCACGACGTGAAGGCTGTCGAATACCTCGTCCGTCGCCGCCTCGGCACGCTCGGCCTCGCCCACATCAGCGAGCTCACCCACTTCGCGGCGACCAGCGAGGACATCAACAACCTCTCCTACGCCCTCACCGTGCGTGATGCGGTGCAGACGGTCTGGCTGCCCAAGCTTCGCCTGGTCATCGACGCGCTGCGCAGCCGTGCTCTCGAATTTCGAGCGGATGCGATGCTGGCCCGCACCCACGGGCAGCCCGCGACGCCGACCACCATGGGCAAGGAACTCGCCGTGTTCGTCTATCGACTCGAGCGCATCGTGGCCCAGATCGACGCCGGCGACTACCTCGGCAAGTTCAGCGGCGCCACCGGCACCTTCGCCGCCCACGTCGCCGCCGAGCCGTCGGTGGACTGGCCCGCCGTCTCCCGCGAGTTCGTCGAGGGCCTCGGCCTCGGCTGGAACCCGCTCACCACTCAGATCGAGTCGCACGACTGGCAGGCCGAGCTGTACTCCCGCGCCTCCCACGCCAATCGCATCCTGCACAACCTGGCCACGGACATCTGGACCTACATCTCGATCGGCTACTTCCGCCAGATTCCGCAGGCCGGAGCCACCGGATCGTCCACCATGCCGCACAAGATCAACCCGATCCGGTTCGAGAACGCAGAGGCCAACCTCGAATTGTCCTGCGCCATTCTCGACTCGCTCGCCGCGACGCTGGTGACCAGCCGGCTGCAGCGCGACCTCACCGATTCCACCACCCAGCGCAACATCGGCGTCGGTTTCGGGCACTCGCTGCTCGCCCTCGACAACATTCTGCGCGGCCTCGGCGAGATCGACATCGACCGCGCCCTGCTCGAGCGCGACCTCGACTCCAACTGGGAGATTCTCGGTGAAGCGATCCAGACCGTGATTCGCGCCGAGGTCTCGGCCGGACGATCCTCGATCGAAGACCCCTACGCCCTGCTCAAGGAGCTGACCCGCGGCAAGCGCATCACCAGCGCCGATCTGGCCGCCTTTGTCTCAGCCCTCGATATCGGCCCGGCCGCGAAGACTCGCCTGCTCCACCTCACCCCGGCCGGCTATGTCGGCCTCGCCGACTCCCTGATCGACTTTCTGCGCTAGGAGGTCCTGACCGGTCAAACGGCGCACGTTGCGGATTGCTCCGGACGTGCGCCGTTTCATTACCGACCGGGGTAGACGATGACCTTCATCTGGCCGGGCTGGCGACCGGCATTGAGGGCCTGCTCAGCGTCGGCAAGCGCAAAGGTGCTCGTGACCAGCACATCGAGGTCGACGGCGCCGCTCTCGACCAGCTGAATGCCGAGCGGCCAGGTGTTGGTGTAGCGAAAGACGCCGCTCAGCCAGATCTCCCGGTTCTGAATCCAGGAGACGGGCAATTCGACGGTGTCGTTGCCCATCCCGACGAGGATGGCCCGGCCACCCGGTCGCACCGCCAGAATTCCGGCCTGCACCGCCGCCGCAACTCCGGAGGCGTCGATGAACGCATCCACTTCCAGGCCTTCGACCGAGTCGACCCTGGGGTCGAGGGCGATGGTGGCCCCGTGCTCGAGGGCGAAGGCGCGACGGTCATCCGCGATATCCGTGATGTAAATCTTTGTGGCACCGAACGCGCGTGCAGTCTGCGCCAGGATCACGCCGATCGGGCCGGCGCCAGCTATGAGCACCGAGCTTCCCGGGCGAATGTCGGCGCGTTTGCAGGCCCAGATCCCGACCGAGAGTGGTTCGATCAGCGCGGCGGCCTCGTCGGAGATACTGTCCGGAATTGCATAAGCAAAGTCCGTTTGAATCGCCACGTACTCGCAGAACGCCCCGTCGATCGGCGGCGTCGCAAAAAACTCGATGTCGGGACAGAGGTTGTAACGGCCGGCCTTGCATTGCTCGCAGATGCGGCACGGCCGCTGCGGTTCGACGGCCACACGCTGCCCGATGCGAGCGGGGTCGACCCCCGAGCCGACCGCGGTGATGCGTCCGGACAACTCATGACCGAGAATAAGCGGATGCTCGACCACATACGGCCCAATTCGGCCGTGCTGGTAGTAATGCACATCGCTCCCGCAAACACCGACCGCGGCAACCTGCACAAGAACTTGGTCGTGTTCGAGGTCGGGAACGGGCACCGTGTCGACGGTGACCTCTCCGGCGGCGCGCAGCAAGGAGGCTTTCATCATGGTCACTGGGGGTTCTTTCGGTAGGCGTGTCGTGGCTGAGGCATCCGTCATGAGCGGTCCTCGATGGACAGGTACGACATGACGGTAGCGTGCGCGCCCTTCTCAAGGAGCGAATCCAACGCCGCCAGGTAGGCGGCGGCGAATCGTTCGTTGTCGGCGAGATTTCCGAACAGTTTCTCATTACGCACGAAGGCGAGCCGGTCGCTCCGCTGAGTCTGCGCGATGGCCACAAGCTCGGCACTCAGGGGGTCGACGACCGTGATCGGCTCACCCTGTTCGTCGATGCCTTCGGCATACCGCGCCCAACTGGCGACGATAGCGGCCGAGCACTCGATCTCGCCACCGCTGGCGAGCTGGTCGTGAATGACCGGCACGAGCCATTTGGGGATTCGGTCGGATGACTCGGCGCAGAGCCGGGCGAGAGTGTCGCGCACCTCGGGGTTGGAGAACCGCGCGATCAGCGTGGCCTTGTAGTCGTCGAGGTCGATTCCGGGCACCGGTTTGAGCGTGGGTGTGCCTTCTCGGTCCATGTAGCGTTGGACGAATCTGCGGAGGGCGTCATCGGCCATGGCCTCGTGGGCATAGCGGTGGCCGCTGAGATAGCCGAAGTAGCACAGGGCCTGATGGCTGGCGTTGAGCAGCCGCAGTTTCATGTACTCGTAGGGCGTGACGTCCTCGACCAGCTGCACACCAGCCTGCTCGAGCGGCGGACGACCGAGACCGAAGTCGTCTTCGACGACCCACTGAAAGAACGGTTCGCAGACCACGGGCCAGCCGTCGTGCAGCCCGGTGAGGGCAGCAGCTTCGATGATGTCGTCGGCCGAGGTGACGGGGGTGATGCGGTCGACCATCGCGTTGGGAAAGTGCACGTTGTGCAACATCCACTCGCCGAACTCGGCGTCCTTCTGCACCGCGAAGGCCGAGAACATGCGTTTCGCCATGTCGCCATTGCCCTGAATATTGTCACAGGACTGCACCGTGAATGGCTCGAGCCCGCGTTCGCGTCGGCGACGGAGGGCCTCGGTGACATAGCCGAAGACGGTCGTCGGCACGGCCCCGTCGACCAGGTCCGCGATGACTCCAGGGTGGGTCTGGTCGAATTCGCCGGTCACCCGGTCGAAGTTGTAGCCGCCCTCCGTGATCGTGAGCGACACGATACGGATAGCAGGGCTCGCCATTTTCTCGAGCACGGCCTCCGGATCGTCGGGCGCGAACAGGTACTCGACCATGCTGCCGATGATCGACGACTCGCGGTGGCCGTCCGGGTGTTTGAGGGTGACCGTGTAGAGGCAGTCCTGCCGGTCGAGCACTTCCTTCATTCTGCGGTCGCCCTCGAGCAGTCCGACCCCGCAAATCGCCCAGTCCTGGGCGAGGCCGGCGTTCATGAGCTCATCGAGGGCGACGGCCTGGTGGGCGCGATGAAAGCCGCCGACGCCGAAGTGCATGATTCCAGCAGTGAGGGTCGAGCGGTCGTAACTGGGCCGGGCGACACCGGACTTGAGGTTGCCGAGTGTCGCCGTGCACAGTGTGGGCTGCGTCATCTACTTCACCGCTCCCATGGCGAGTCCGCGTACGAGCTGCTTTTGGGCAACCCAGCCGGCGATGATGACCGGAAGTACGGCGATGGTTGACGCGGCGGAGAGCACCGCAAGGAACTGGCCACGACCGTCGACAAAGCTCGCCAGAAACGGCGGCGTCGTGCGAGCGATCGAGGTCGTGAGCAGCGTGGCGAGAAAGTACTCATTCCAGGCGAAGATGAAGCAGATCAGCGCGACGGCCGCGATGCCGGGCAGCAGAATCGGCAAGACCACCCGGATTAGTTCGGTGCGCAGGTTTGCCCCGTCGATCTGGGCGGCTTCAACGATCTCGCGGGGAACCTCGTTGAAGAACGACCGCATCATCCACACAGCGATCGGAAGGTTCATCGCCGCGTAGAGCAGGCCGATGGCGGTGATGTTGTCGAGGGCGCCGAGGGCCTTGAGAATGAAGAACACCGGCAGGATCGACGCCGCAGCCGGCAGGAAGCGCGTGGAGATGAAGAAGAACAACACGTCCTGCACGCGCTTGATCGGGCGGATGCTGAGCCCATAGGCCGCGGGGATGGCGAGGAGCAGCACGATCGCCGTCGACGAGATGCTCGCGGTGAGGGAGTTGAGCAGGTAGGTTCCCATGCCGCGGTCGAAGACGAGCTGGTACTGGTCGAAACTCAACGCGGTGAAGAGGGTCGGCGGGATAGAGGCCGCTGCGCCCTCGGTCTTGAAACTGGTGAAGACCATCCAGGCGATCGGAAAGAAGAACATCAACACTAGAACCCACGTCATTGTCGTGATCAGGGTGCCCTTGAGTGTGCGCATCAGCGTTCACTTCCGTTCATGAATACTTTGAAAAGGGTACGGAGAGCGATGGTGGCGACGGCGATCGTGACGATGACCGTGACGACCCCGAAGGCGGCGGCCTGCCCGACGTCGAGTCCGATAAACGCCCGCTCATAGAGCAGATAGGAGAGGGTCTTGGTGCCGCCCGTTCCTTTGGTCATGATCGCGATCGGGTCGAAGGCCTGCAGCAACATGATCGATCCGAGCAGGGTCGCGATTTCAATGTACTGGCGCAGGTGTGGCAGCGTCATCCACTGGAAGGTGCGGAATGGACCGGCACCGTCGACGGACGCGGCCTCGAGCACTTCCCGGCTCTGGCTCTGCAGCCCGGCGAGCAGGATGAGCATCATGAACGGCGTGTACTGCCAGGTCAGCATCATGATGATGGTGAGCGCCGGAAAGTCGGTGTTCCAGGCAATCGAGGGCAGACCGATGAAGTTGAGTCCAACGTTGACCATGCCGACGTTGACGTCGAGCATCGACCACTTCCAGATGAGCGCCGCGGCGGCCGGCATCACCAAGAACGGCGTGATCATGAGGGTGCGTGCGAGGCCCTGACCCATGAACTTGCGGTCGAGCAACACGGCAAAGAACAAACCGAAAACCAGCGACAGCACCACGGACGAGCCCGTGATGACGACGGTTGCCATCAGTGAAGGGAAGAAGTCGGGGCCGGTGAAGACGACCGCGTAGTTCTGAAAGCCGGCGAACGCGATCTCGGCCGGGCGAAGTTGATTCCAGTTCAGGAACGAGAAGTAGATCGTGACCAGAAACGGAATTTGGGTCAGTACGATCGAAAAGAAGAGTGCCGGTAACACGAGTGCCCGTGACGCTCGAGCCTTCTTGCGCAGGGAGAGTGCGGCGGCGTGCGATCTTTGTGCCGAGGGCTGTGCCGGCGCCGGAGGCGGGGCTGTCGTCAGGGTTGTCATTGCTTCTTCCTCATAGTTGAGGTGCTGCCGGGGGCCGTTCGACCGACCCCCGACAGCACGTACCTGGTGCCGTGCTACTTCTGCTTGTCGCCCGCGGTCTGGGCGATGACCTGGCCTTTATCCAGGGCCTCCTCCACGGTGGTCCGTCCGGCGATGGCATCAGCCACCAGCTGGGCGACCTGGTTTCCCACGTCCTGGAACTCTGGAATCGTCACGTACTGGATTCCGACCCACGGCTGCGGGTTGAGTCCTGGCTGCTCTGGATTGACCGCATTCATGACGTCGAGCGTGATCGGGGCGAAGGCGGCAGCGGCTTCCTTGTATTCGGGGATCGAGTAGGTCGACGTGCGCGCTCCCGGGGGAACCCGGGTCCAGCCGAGGGTCGTTCCGACCAGCTGCTGGTACTCCTTGCTCGTGGCCCACTTGACGAAGGTGGTCGCGGCTTCGGCGTTCTTCGTGGTCTTGGGAACGGCGAGGTTCCAGGACCAGAGCCAGCCCGATTCTTCTGTCTTGTAGACGGGAGCGTGGGTGTAGCCCATTTTGCCGGCAACGGCCGAAGTCTCGGGGTCCTCGAGGATCGACGCGGCTACAGATGCGTCGTACCACATGGCGACCTTGCCGGACTGGAGCTGGTTGAGGCACTCGGTGAAGCTGTTCGACACGGGGTCGGGCTCGCCAGCCGCCGCGAGCAGGTCGACGTAGAAGTTCACGCCTTCGACGAACTCGGGCGAGTTCACCTGCGCGTTCCAGTCTTCGTCGTACCACGCGCCACCGAAGGTCTGCACGACGGTGGTCAGCGGTGCGAATAGGTCACCCCAACCGGGCTTGCCGCGCAGGCAGATGCCCGCAACGTCCGGGGTGTTGAGCGCTTTGGCTGCCGTCGCGACTTCCTGCCAGGTGGGGTGGTCGCTGATCGTGATTCCGGCCGCGTCGGTCATTTCCTTGTTGTACATCAGGATCGACGATTCACCGTAGAAGGGAACGGCATACTGCTTGCCGTCGACGGTGAGTGCGGTGCGTACCGCCGGCAGGGTGTCGTCGACGTCGTAGGTGGGATCGTCGGCGAGGGCCGAGGTGAGGTCGGTGAGCCAGCCCTGGGCGCCCCACTGCGGTACCTCGTAGGCCCCGACCGTGACGATGTCGTACTGGCCGGCCCCGGAGGCCACGTCGGCGGTGACGGCGGCCCGCAAGTCGCCCTCTTCCATCTGCACGAAGTTGATGTTGATGCCGGGGTTGTCCTCTTCGAACGTTCCCTTGAGCTGTTCCATGTCCTTCATCTGCGGGTTGTTCACCGTGGCGAGGGTGAGGGTGACATCTCCCGACGCCGCTCCGCCCCCGCCGGCACCGGTACAGCCCGTGAGCGCGAAGGCGGTCACGATGAGCCCAGCCCCCAGCGTGATCGCACGTTTCTTTCCAAGCATTGGAACTCCTTTGTCGTCGTTGCTCTTGCTGTGTGCGGGGGCGGGTGGGTAGAAATCCACTGCTCCGTCCGGAGCGTTCCCGCCGTTATCCGATTCTTGAAGTTACCCGAATTCGTTCGCGCCCTCCTAGTCCGCGCAGAGTACGATTCTGATACTTTCTTTCCAACGGATGCTGCGGCTACCCTGTATGAAAGGCATCCGCTTGACTGGTCTGATCGGAGTTGTGATGAAAGCGTTACCCACGGACGAAACACGACCCGTCGCCATGGCGGCCCGGTTCCTCGAACGACCCGCGACGCGCGAGGTGATCCGACACCTGCCGAGCGAATCTTTTCGCTGGCTGGAGCACGATTACCCGAGCGAAATTGCGCGCTGGAACTACCACCCCGAGTACGAACTACACCTCATTCGGCACGGCACGGGCAGCTACATCATTGGCGACCAGGTCGGCCCGTTTGGGCCCGGTCAAGTGGCGCTCATCGGACCGGGGGTTCCGCACGATTGGATGAGCGACCTGCAGACCGACGAGGTGGTCTACAACCGCGACGTCGTGCTGCAGTTCACCGGCGAATGGTTCGAAAGGTGCGCGAGCACGTTGCCCGAACTCAATCCGGTGAGGGCGCTCCTGGAGTCCTCGAGCCGGGGCATTATCTTCACCGGGTCGACGGCAGCGCGTGCGGCCGCCGAGCTCGAACTCATTGGCACCGCGCAGGGCGCCCGCAAGGTCTCGCACGTGTTCGCCGTGCTGGCGACCCTGGCGGAAGCACCGGTCAACGAGAAGGCCTTTGTCGCCCGGGAGTGGTTCTCCACGGCCGGTCAGGGCGACGGCAGATCCGCCGTCGAGGCTGGGCTGGCCTACATCTTCGACAACCTGTCAACCCGCATTCGCATGTCCGACGCCGCCCGGCTGGCCCACATGTCGGAGCCGACGTTTTCAAAGTACTTCAAGAAGTCGAGCGGGCTGACCTTCAGCGCCATGGTGAAGAAGTTGCGCATCGCGAACGCCTGCCGATTGCTGGCCCAGACCGATGACCCGATCGCCTCGGTGTCTCTCGGAGTTGGCTATGCCAACCTGGCCAACTTCAATCGACAGTTCCACACCGAGGTGGGAATGACTCCGAGCCGCTATCGGCGACTGGATGCCACTGAACCCCCCACAGGACAGACCCCCAGTCTCGACCTCAAGACCCGGCGACCACCGTCGATACTCGAGTCCACGGCGGGCATCCCGGTCTAGGACTGTTGGGCTGGGCGTGCCACGTGACGCGCCAGCGTGCGGTCAGTGGCCGTTCTGCTCATCAAGGTCGGTCTGCTCCGACGCGTTCGGCTTCATGCCGAGCACGAGCATCGCAATCACCACGAGAGCCACGATGAAGGTGACGCCGAAACCAATCGCCGAAAGTATCAGGTCGCGGGTGGTCAATAGAATCGTGCCGGCGATGAACAGGCCCATCAGGCCGGAAATACCGAGCAGTTCGGCTGGTTTCAGCCGATCGGACCGGCTCGGCTGGTGCGCGGGATTGGGCAAACCGGGAGTCTTCTTGGCCATTTTTTTTCTGGGGACGCGTTTTGATGTCACAGGGAATCCGAATCGTTGGGGACGGGAACGCCGCGGCGCTGCCGCGGGGAATCCCACTTGAGGGAGAGCCCGGCAATGGGCAGGAAAACTGCGAGAAAGACCAGATAGGCCCCGAACAGCCCGACCGACACGACAGGGTTGGGCGGAAGCAGGAGGAACAGCAGCGCGAGGATGGCGGTGCCGATGCCGGTGAACAGCCAGTCCTTCGCGGGTAGTGCTCGCTTGCGCACGCGAATACCTGCATAGATCTCCAGGAACCCCGTGACGGCTCCCCAGACGCTCACCACGAACAGGAAAAACCCGTGCCCGCCGGCGTGAAAGACGAGGGCCACTCCGCCAGCGACCATGCTCACGATGCCACTGATCAGGAACAGGCTGCGGTCTGTGGCGACGGTCAGGGTGCGAGGTCCCGACAGAATGAGCCAGAGTCCACTCGCGAGGGCGAATGCCCCGAACGTGATCACACCGAACTCGGCGGAGTGATCGCCATTGAAGGTAATGATCGCGGCCGGAATCAACGCGATCAGGGCGCGCCCGAAGGGCACGCGCCAGTACCCGGGACCGACGTTTGATGGCGCCTGGACCTTCGCCACGCACGACCTCTTTCGTTGCACAATTTTGTCCCCCTCAGTCTACGTGGCGAGGTGGTCGCGGGGCTGCGAGCGCGCTGCGTGCGGGGGTGCGTAGGGGAGGCTACCCGCCGGCGACCATGTCGGCGAACCGGGAGTAGTGGCCGTGGAAGGCGACCGTGACGGTACGGGTGGGGCCGTTACGGTGTTTGGCCACGATGAGGTCGGCCTCGCCGGCCCGCGGGTTGTCTTTCTCGTACGCGCTCTCGCGGTGCAGCAGGATGACCATATCGGCGTCCTGCTCGAGCGAACCCGATTCTCGAAGGTCGGAGATGGCCGGCATCTTGTCGGCGCGCTGCTCCGGACCACGGTTGAGCTGGGACAGCGCGATCACGGGAACCTGCAGTTCTTTGGCGAGCAGCTTCAGCGCGCGCGAGAATTCACTGACCTCCTGCTGACGCGATTCGACCTTCTTACCGCTCGTCATGAGCTGCAGGTAGTCAATGATGACCATCTTGAGCCCCACCCGTTGCTTGAGACGGCGACACTTGGCCCGAATCTCGACCAGGGTCATGTTCGGGCTGTCGTCGATGTACAGCGGCGCATCGTTGATGCGACCACGGGTGGACGCGATCGTGGTCCAGTCGCGGGCCTCGACAGTTCCCTTGCGCATGCTCTGCAGGGGAACGGATGCCTCGGCTGCGAGCAGACGCATCGCAATTTCACTGCGCCCCATTTCGAGGGAGAAGAAGATGCTGGGCATGTTGTTGTGGATCGAAGCCGAGCGTGCGAAGTCGAGTGCGAGGGTGGACTTTCCCAGTGCCGGACGGGCCGCGACGATGATGAGCTGGCCGCCGTGGAATCCGTTGGTGAGTTCGTCCAGGTCAGCGAAGCCGGTCGGTACGCCGCTCATCTGGCCGTCTTTGAGCTTAGCCGCCTCGATCTCCTCGATGGCGGCGGTGACGGCATCGGTCAGCGGAACGTAGTCTTCGGTTTCGGTGCCGCCGGTGACCGAGTAGATTTCGGCCTGGGCGGTGTTGACGAGGTCGAGCACCTCGCCCTCGCCGGCGTAGCCCATTTGGGCAATGCGGGTACCAGCCTCGACCAGGCGGCGCAGCAGGGCACGCTCAGCCACGATCGTGGAGTAGAAGCCGGCATTGGCTGCCGTGGGCACGAGGCTTGTGAGGGTGTGCAGGTAGTCGGCACCACCGGCCCGCGACAGCTCTCCGAGTTTGGTGAGCTCGTCGGTGACCGTGATGACGTCGGTGGGCTCACCCTGCGCGTAGAGCGAGAGAATGGCATCGAAGATGATCTCGTGCTTGGGAATGTAGAAGTCCCCGCCGCGCACGGTCTCGACGACATCAGCAACGGCGTCTTTACTGAGCATCATGCCACCGAGGGCGCTCTGCTCGGCCAGCAGGTCGTGTGGCAGGGCACGCTCCGACTTCCAGGCTTCAGCGGGCCGCTCGCCTCGATTTTGGTCGACGGCACCGCCGCGTACTGACGAAGCGTACTCGTTTGACGCTGGCTGGTTGGCCAGGCCCAGGTGAGCGATCGACACTCGGTACCTCTTTCTTCGTGCACTTCGGAGAATCCGTGTGCTTTCAGGTGTATCAGGACCCACCGACACGGGCCACGATGCACCAGCTTGAGCTGGAAACCGGCACTGCATCACCCTAGGTAGGTAGCAGCGCCCCCACAAACCCCCTTGTGGATAACTCTGTGGAGAATCTGCGCGAAACGCCGTGCAGATTGTGCAGAACCTGTGCACTCAGTTGTGGATAAATAGTTAAACTTAGTCCCATAAATAGCTTTGATCAGCAATTTCATTGATTATCAAGGCTGTGAATAAAGTAGCCTCAACCAACCGTTGAACCTTGACGAGACGAATGCTCACCTGTGCACAAAAGCGTTGCGTTTACCCTGACAAAATGTCTCTTAACGCCACATAGCGGAGGGTTCCTTTCGGAACCCTCCGCTATGGAAGAGGCAAGCGTGCCGGTAACTCGCGGAACCGGCAGTGACCTTACTTGGCTGCGACGACCACCAGGGTGATCGTGGCGCTGAGCTCGTCGCGAAGACGAACCGTTGCCGTGTGCTCACCGGTCAGCTTGATCGCGGTGAGTTCAATCTTGCGCTTGTCGACCACGCCGAGACCGGCGGCTGCAACGGCGTTAGCCACATCCGTGGTCTTGACCGAACCGAACAGACGTCCGCCGGCGCCGGCCTTGACGACCAGGGTGACCTTGGTGTTCTCAAGCTTGACCTTGAGCGCCTCGGCCTCTTCGAAGGTGGCGTGCTCGCGCGCTGCGCGGGCTGCCTTGATCTGCTCGATCTGCTTCTCGCCACCGCGGGTCCACGCCACAGCGAAGCCCTTGGGAACGAGGTAGTTACGAGCAAACCCGTTCTTGACGTCTACGACGTCGCCGGGTGCACCGAGGCCGGAGACCTCATGCGTCAGAATCAATTTCGACATTTGGTTTCCTTACCGGCCTGAGCCTGCGTAGGGCAGCAAAGCCATTTCGCGGGCGTTCTTGACGGCACGGGCGATGAGGCGCTGTTCCTGAACGGAAACGCCTGTAATGCGGCGGGCGCGGATCTTTCCGCGCTCGGAGATGAACTTGCGCAGGGTGGGGACATCTTTGTAATCAATGACACCAACCCGAATCGACTTCGCGGGAGCGGCGTTCTTGCCACCCTTTGCTCCGCGAAGCGGCTTGCGGCGGTCGCCGCTCGACTTTCCAGCCATGATTTCCTTACTTTCTAAAAGAAGACGTTAGCTCCGCGCGAGGCGAGGCTTAGAAGGGGGTCTCGTCGCTGAAGTTGCCTGGGCTGTTCCAAACGTCCCCACCGGAGGCTGCGGGCGACGCAGTCTTGGCGGGTGCGCTGGGAGCCCACGGCTCATCATTGCCCTGGCCACCGGCAGCAGGAGCGCTGCTACGGGGGCCAGACGACTGCGCGCGAGTGAGGGAAGCGGTGGCGTAGCGCAGCGAAGGACCAATTTCGTCGATCTCGAGCTCCATGCTCGTGCGCTTTTCACCTTCCTTCGTCTCATACGAACGCTGCTTGAGACGACCGGAAGCGATGACACGCGAACCCTTGGTCAGTGAACCTGCCACGTGCTCGGCGAATTCACGCCAAACGCTCGCACGCAGGAACAGCGCGTCGCCATCTTTCCACTCGTTGGCCGCACGATCGAACGTACGCGGAGTGGAAGCGATGGTGAAGTTGGCAACCGCCAGCCCGTTCTGCGTGTAACGCAGTTCCGGATCGCTGGTGAGGTTGCCCACCACGGTGATTACGGTCTCGCCAGCCATGGGCTACTTGTCGCTTGCCTTGTCGGCAGCAGCGGCCGGAGCCGGAGCGGCCTTGGCAGCAGCAGGCTTAGCGCCAGCAACCTTCGCGGCCGGAACCGCGGTGGAGGCAGCAGCAACCGGAGCAGCAGCGGCCGGAGCCTCTGCCACAACGGCCTCGGCAACGACCGGCGCGGTATCAACCTTCGGGGCAGCGGCAACCTTGGCGGCCGGTGCTGCGGCAGCTGCAGCGGCAGCGTCAGCCTTGGCAGCGATGACCTTCGGGTTGGCAGCCTTGCGGGCAGCCTTCTCGGCGGCCAACTTGCTCGCGACGACGACCTGGGCGATGCCCTCTTCGGCGCGGAGCACCTTGGTGCGCATGACGGCCTCGGACAGCTTCAGCTGGCGGTCGAGCTCGACCGTGGCTGAGGCGTTCGCGGTGAAGTCGACAACGGCGTAAATGCCTTCGGTCTTCTTGTTGATCTCGTAAGCGAGACGACGACGACCCCAGACATCAACCTTGTCAATGGTTCCGCCATCGTTGCGAACAACGTTGAGGAACTTGTCAAGGCTGGGAGCTACGGTGCGCTCATCGATCTCGGGATCGAGGATAACCATAAGTTCGTACTGATGCATGACTAACCCACCTCCTTCGGACTAAAACGGCTGCAGACTTTCTGCAACAGGAGGGTTGTGCATGTGCTGCCGGCGCTGGTCCGGGGAATCCGGCACGCAGGCAACCTGCCCAGACTACCGGATGTTGGCAGCTTTTGCCACTGCGCTCCTACCGGTTCCGCCCTGCCCACCACTCCTGCAGCCGGCGGGTGGCTTCCGCTTCGCCCAGCGGACCGTCGTCGAGTCGCTGTTCGAGCAGATACCGGTAGGCCTCGCCGACCTCACGCCCCGGCTTCAGTCCGAGCACGGCCATGATCTGCTCGCCGTCGAGGTCGGGGCGCACAGCACCGAGCTCTTCCTTCTCGTTGAGCTCGGCAATGCGGTGTTCCAGGTCGTCGTACGCGAAGCCGAGCCGGTCGGCCTTGCGCCGGTTGCGGGTCGTCACGTCGGCCCTGGTCAGAATGTGCAACCGCTCCAGCTGGTCACCGGCATCGCGAACATAGCGGCGAACGGCGGAGTCGGTCCAGGCGCCTTCGGTATACCCGAAGAACCGTAGGTGCAGCTCGATTAGCCGGGACACCGCGTTGATCGTGTCATTGTCGAAGCGCAGGGCGCGCAGTCGCTTCTTGGCCAGCTTCGAGCCGACCACGTCGTGGTGGTAGAAGCTGACGACCCCGCCCGGTTCAAGTTTGCGGGTGGCCGGCTTGCCAATGTCGTGCAGCAAAGCTGCGAGCCGCACGATCAGGTCGGGTGCCTCCAGGTTGCCGCGGGATTTCTCGTAACCCATCGCCTGCTCGAGTACCGTCAGCGTGTGCTGATAGACGTCTTTATGGTGGTGGTGTTCGTCGATCTCCAACTGCAGGCCGGGAATCTCCGGCAGCACGATCTCGGCTAGTCCCGATTCCATCAGCACCTCGATGCCGGCGCGCGGGTCCGCTGATACGAGCATCTTCGAGAGCTCGTCGCCGATGCGCTCGGCCGACACGATACGGATGCTGTCGCACATCTTTTCCATCGCGAGTGCCGTGTCCAGATCCAGCGTGAAACCCAGCTGGCCGGTGAATCGGGCCGCGCGCAGCATCCGTAATGGATCGTCTCCGAAGGAGACCTCCGGGGTGCTCGGGGTGCGCAGGCGCCCGGCCAGCAGGTCGTCGATGCCACCGGACGGGTCGACCAGGGTCAGCTGCGGCAGGCGCAGCGCCATGGCATTGACCGTGAAGTCCCGGCGGAGCAGGTCGGGTTCGAGGCTCGTACCGAAGACCACGTCGGGTTTACGGGTGGTCCCGTCGTAGCTGTCGGCGCGATAGGTGGTGATTTCCACGGTTTCACCGGCCAGGCTCGCTCCGATCGTGCCGTAGGCCCGACCGATGTCCCACTGTGCCTCGGAGAGTGGTTTGACGAGCGCGAGAATCTGATCCGGCGTCGCATCCGTCGTGAAGTCCAAGTCGTGCACTGGCCGATCGAGGAACGCATCTCGCACCGGACCGCCAACCAGGGCCAGCTCATGGCCGGCCGCCGCAAATGCGTTCGCCAGACGGGAAACCGTGGGAGAGGCAGCCAGGTCGCCCAGTCGTGCGAGGGCTGCCGCGACGGTCTGCATATGCCCATATTAGTTGCCAGCGCGCGGCGCGAAGACGCGGTGCAGGTGGCTTCCGGCTGGCACGCCGTAGAATCCCCCTATGGTGGCCGAGTCAGATTCCGCGCATCGGCCCGCGCTCCCGGCTGCCGCACGCACTGCCGTGCGCCCGGCCCAGCGCACCAGCAGAGCAGGGCGCTTGCGGCCGACGGCGGGGTTACTGGTGGGCATCCTCACTCTGGCCGCGCTGATTCTGACGCCAGTCAATGGGCTCTCTGCAGCCCAGGCCCAGGCTCCACGGACGGCGGTCGGCACCGCCACGACCGCCGCCGATTCGGTCGGGATCACCATATCCGGCACGAATTCCTCCGAGCTGTCGCCCGGCCAGGATCTGCTCCTGACGGTTGCCGTGCAGAACAATACCGATGCGGCGATTCCGATCGGCCGGGTCGATGTGTACCTCGCCGACCTCGCCCTCACGACCCGAGCGGCCCTCGAGTCCTGGCTCCGCCCGGACGCTGACGCCAATTCGGGCGATCAAATGCTGAGCGTGCCGACTACGCAAGCTATTCCGGCCGGTGCGAACACGAATCTGTCGATCACCGTTCCCGCTGCCTCCCTTGGCTTGACCGACCAGAACGCCTGGGGGGCGCGCGGTGTTGCGGCCATTCTCACGGTCGATGATGTCGTTCGTTCCGAGGGCCGGGGAACTTTTGTCTGGTCACCGGGCAGCGCCACCACCCCGGTCAGGCTGGCGTCGATCATGCCGATCACGACCCCGGAGAGCGCGACCGGCCTGATTACCGCCAAGGCGCTCGAGTCCTATACGAGTTCGGTCGGGCTGCTCTCACGCCAGCTCGATTCCGTGATCGACCTGCCAACGATGGCTATCGCCATCGACCCGCAGATCATCGCGTCCATTCGAGTTCTGGGCAGCAAAGCTCCCGCGTCCGCGGTGGCCTGGCTCGATCGCCTTGCCACGGCGAGCAACGACATTTTCCCGCTGGGCTACGCCGACGCCGATATCTCCCTGCAGGCCCAGGCCGGTGCGTCCACCCTGCGCGCACCGACGTCCTTCGCGCAGGCCATCGATCCGAGTTTGTTCGTTGTCCCCTCGAACACTCCCGTTCCTGAGACGACCAGCGACGTGCCGAGCGTCACCTCCCGCACATCCATTCAGACCACGCCGGCACCGACTCCGACGCCCGGCCCGACGGTGACGCCGGGCGAGACGGTCATTCCTACAACCAGTGACCTACTGGCCTGGAACTACACCAGCACGACGATCGGCTGGCCCAGCGCAGGCCAGGTCGCCAGCACCGACCTCGACGTGTTCGCCGCGAGTGGGCTGACCACCACCATCCTCTCCAGCGGAAATGTGGAGCAGTCCGACGTCTTCACCCCGAACACCGCGGTTACCCTCCCCACCGGGCTCGGCCTGGTCAGCGACAGCGCGCTGTCCTCGGCCATTCGTGCTGCCGCCGATGCCACGACCGACCATGACTGGCGGGTCAGCATGTCGGAAGCCGCCTCGCTGCTGGCAATCGTTTCGGCCGAGAACCCGAACTCGGCGCGCACGCTGCTGGCCACGTTTGATCGCAGCAGTCCGACCCCCGCCAACCGGGTCGAGCAAACCATGGCCGCCGTGGCCGGTCTTTCCTGGGCGGATGCCGTCTCCCTTCAGGCGGCGCAGGAGTCCACTCCGGCCACCACCGTGACGTTCCAGAACGAGGCAATCGACTCCGGCAGGGTCACGCTGGCCCGTTCCCTGCTCGACCGTGAGGGCGCGGTCGCTGACTTTGCCACGATCCTGGCCGATCCGATCGTGGTGACGGCCCCCCAGCGCCTCGACCTGCTGGCACTACTGGATACCTCGTGGAACGTGCAGTCCTCGGCCTGGTCTGACCATGTCGCGGCCAGTCTGGCGTCATCCTTCGACCTCATGCATGCCGTCACCGTGACTACGCGCGGGCCGATCATCGTCGTCGGTAGCCAGGTCGACCTCCGCATCACCCTCAACAACGCCCTGGAACAGGCCGTGACCGTGCGCACCGAGGTCGTACCGTCGAATGGGCGCCTCGTTGTGGGCGACACGCTCGAGACGATCATCCAGCCCAACTCCGCGCAGGCGGTGTCCGTGCCGTTGAGCGCTGCGGTCGGAAACGGTGACGTCGTTCTTCGGGTCACCCTGTTCACCCTGAACGGCACCCCCCTCGGCCAGCCCGCTCCCATCGACGTCACCGTGCGCGCCGACTGGGAAGGCGTCGGCGCGAGCATTTTTGCGATCCTGGTCGTGGGTTTCTTCGGATTCGGTATTTGGCGCAATATCATCAGCCGTCGGCGGGAACACTCCGCCGAGGCATCCGCTGGTGAAAATGCGGCGGGGCAGTTGACGGTGACCCCCGATGTCTGACACCCCGACCAGCACGGGCGGCAGCATCGGCCGGGCCAGCGCCTTCCTGGCCTCCGGCACGATCGTGTCGCGCCTTCTCGGCTTCGTCAAGCTCATCGTGCTGGCCGGCATGATCGGCCAGCTCGGCGATAGCGCCGATGCGTTCGCGCTGGCCAATCAGCTGCCCAACACCGTCTACGTCATCGTCGCCGGCGGAATCCTCACGGCTGTTCTGGTGCCACAGATCGTGCGTGCCAGCCAGCACCGCGACGGCGGTACGGCCTACATCAACAAGCTCCTCACCCTTGCCCTGTCGATTCTCGCGGTGACGACGATCCTCGGCACGCTGTTCGCGCCGGCCATCACCGGATTCATTGGCATTAACCTGCCGGCCGACCAAAAGAACCTCGCCATCGCCTTCGCCTACTGGTGCCTGCCGCAAATGTTTTTTTATGGCCTGTACACGTTGCTCGGGGAGGTGCTCAACGCGCGCAGAATGTTCGGACCATTCACCTGGGTTCCGGTGCTCAACAACGTCGTGGCGATCGCCGGCCTATTGGTGTTCGGCGCCATGTACGGTGCCGATGCCGCCGGCAACCGAGCGGCCGGTGAATTCACCCCGGCCATGATCGCGGTCCTGGCCGGCAGCGCCACCCTCGGCGTGATCGCGCAGGCCGTGGTGTTGTTCTACTTCTGGAAGCGCATCGGCCTGCGCTATCGCCCCGACTTTCACTTTCGCGGCGTCGGCCTCGGAGCCGCCGGCAAAATGGCCACCTGGACCTTCGGCATGCTGCTGCTGACCACCATCGCCGGGATCGTCGAGACGCAGGTCGTTTCGCTCGCCACCGGTGAGGCGTCCATTGCGGTGCTCGCCACCGCCTGGCTCATCTTCATGTTGCCGCACTCGGTGATCACCGTCTCCGTCGCCACCGCGTATTTCACCCGCATGAGCGAGCATGCTGCGCTGGAAAAGTTCGATCTGGTCAGAACGGATGCGTCCTCCGCGATCCGAGGCACCACCCTGATCATCGTGCTCGCGACGGCCGTGATCGCCGTGTGCGCGTATCCGTTCGCCGCGGTATTCGTGGCACCGTTCGAGCAGGTCCAGGGCATCGGAAACGTCATCATCGCCTTCATTCTCGGACTGATCGCATTCTGCATCCTGTTTGTGCTGCAGCGCACCTTCTACGCCCTCGGGGACACCCGTACGCCGTTCTTCTTCACTCTGTTCCAGGTGGTGCTGATTGTGCTCGGGGTCGCGGGCTGCGCGGGGCTGCCGGTGGAGTGGATCGCGGTCGGGATCGCCCTGGTCATCACCGTGTCCGGCGTGCTCCAGTGCCTGCTGGCCGCCGTACTGCTGCGGCGCCGCCTCGGCGGCATCGACGGCCGACGCATCGTGCGCAGCCTGGTGAAGTACCTCGCCGCGGCGATCATTCCGGTCGGCCTGGGATTCACACTGTTGTTCATTCTCGGCGGAAACGTCGAGGACGGTTTTGCCGTCGCGTCCCGACTGACCGCCATCCTCTCCATGCTCCTCATCGGGCTCGTCATGGCCGCGGCGTACTTCGGCCTGCTCCTGGTCATGCGCAGCGCCGAGCTGACGGCCTTTCTCGCGCCCCTGCAGCGGCGCCTGGGCCGGTAAGGCCTTCGGTCCGGACACACGGCTCAGCGCTCCCGTGAGCGCCTCAGGATAGTCTTCCGCCAGCTGAACACCGCCTCCCAAGCTGGGAGGGCGTGGAATAGCATCCGATTAGGATGTGTTGTATCGAAATGTGAGGCGGGATATCGCCCGTCTCGCCCCCCCCACTGCAAGGAGCGTGCGCGTGCGTCAGATCATCATCATCGGTTCAGGACCGGCCGGTTATACCGCGGCGATCTATGCCGCCAGAGCCAACCTCAAACCGCTTCTGATCGCCAGCTCCGTTGAGGCCGGCGGCGAATTGATGAACACGACCGATGTTGAAAACTTCCCGGGTTTCCCGGAGGGCGTGCAGGGCCCCGATTTGATGACCAAGATGCAGGAACAGGCCGAACGGTTCGGCACCGAGGTCGTCTACGACGACGTCGAGTCGGTCGACCTGTCCGGCCCGATCAAGACGGTCACCCTCGGCAATGGCGATGTTGAACAGGCGCTCACGGTCATTTTCGCTACCGGTTCCGCCTACCGCAAGCTCGGCCTCAGCGACGAAGAGCGTCTGTCCGGCCGCGGCGTCTCCTGGTGTGCCACCTGCGACGGCTTCTTCTTCAAGGGCAAGGAAATCGCCGTCATCGGCGGCGGCGACTCGGCCATGGAAGAAGCAACGTTCCTGACCCGGTTCGCCTCCAAGGTGCACGTCATCCACCGCAAGGGCGAGTTGCGCGCCTCCAAGATCATGCAGGAGCGTGCCTTCGCCAACGACAAGATCGAGTTCATCTGGAACTCCGAAGTCGTCGGCATCACGGGTGCAGAGGCCGTCGATGGCCTGACCCTGCGCGATACCGTCTCCGGTACCGAGACCAGCCTCCCGGTCGGCGGCGTGTTCGTGGCGATCGGCAACGACCCGCGCACCCACCTCGTGCACAAGCAGCTTGACCTCACCCCCGAGGGCACCATCGCCGTCGCAGGCCGGTCGTCACTGACCAGCCAGCCGGGCGTGTTCGCGGCCGGTGATGTCATCGACTCCAGCTACCGGCAGGCCATCACCGCAGCCGGCTCCGGCTGCGCGGCCGCTCTCGATGCCGAGCACTACCTCAGCACACTTTCCCAGAACCTGCTGGCCTCGGCCAGCGAACCCGAGCTCGTTTAATTTACCCAAGAAGGAGATACACATGACTGCACGCGCTGTAACAGAGGCCAACTTCGACCAGGAAGTCATTAACAACGAGAAGACCGTGCTGGTGGACTTCTGGGCCGAGTGGTGTGGCCCCTGCCGCGCCGTCAGCCCGATCCTCGACCAGATCGCGGCCGAGAACTCGGACAAGATCGACATCGTCAAGCTCAACGTCGATGAGCACCCGGCCCTGGCCGCCAAGTACCAGATCACCTCCATCCCCGCGATGAAGGTCTTCCAGAAGGGCGAGGTGGTCAAGACCGTCATCGGCGCCAAGCCGAAGCCCCAGCTGGAGAAGGACCTGGCCGATTACCTGGTCTAACTGATCCATTGCACTACCCGACCCGCCCGGTTTCGACCGGGCGGGTTTTTTTGTGCCCGGTGCCACCCCATACGATGAAGTGAACAGCAGAACGGATGTGACGTGACAAATCAGGGTTCCACTGACGTCAGCGCTGTGCAGTCAAGTACTGTACAGGCCGGAAACAACCTCGACCCGTGGTACCACCACTACGCCGAACGAGCCGCGGGCCTGAAGGCCTCCGAGGTCCGTGCTCTCTTCGCCGTGGCCTCCCGCCCCGAAGTGGTGTCGTTGGCCGGCGGCATGCCGTACGTTGCGGCACTGCCCGAGGACCTCGTCATCAACGCCATGGACCGGGTCATGCGCGAGAAGGGTGCCACAGCCTTACAATACGGCTCTGGTCAGGGAATTCCCTTATTGCGCGAGCAGATTCTCGACGTCATGGCGCTCGAAGGAATCAAGGCCAACGCCGATGATGTCGTCGTGACAACCGGCTCCCAGCACGCCCTCGAACTGGTCAGCAAACTATTTCTCGACCCCGGCGATGTCGTCATCTCCGAGGGCCCGAGCTACGTCACCGCCATGGTGATCTTCAAGTCTTACCAGGCCGAGGTCGACCACGTTCCGATGGACGAAAACGGCCTCATCCCGGCCGCGCTGAGCGAACACATCGCTGCCCTCAAGGCTGCCGGGCGCACGATCAAGTTTTTGTACACGATCCCAAGCTTTCACAACCCGGCCGGAGTCACCCTCAGCTGGGAGCGCCGTCTGGAAATTCTTGAAATCTGCCGGTCGAACAACATCCTGGTCCTCGAGGACAATCCATACGGCCTGCTTTATTTCGACAAGCCAGCCCCGGATGCGATCCGCTCGCTCGAGCGCGACGGCGTCGTCTACCTGGGTACCTTCTCGAAAACCCTAGCCCCCGGCTTCCGGGTCGGCTGGGCGCTCGCCCCACACGCGATCCGCGAGAAACTCGTGCTCGCCAACGAAGCCGCCGTGCTCTCTCCCAGCTCGTTCACGCAGATGGTCATCTCGGAGTACCTCTCCACGGCCGATTGGAAGGGCCAGATCAACACCTTCCGCGGCGTGTACCACGAGCGCAAGAACGCCATGCTCTCGGCGCTCGACGAGTACCTTCCCGACCTCACCTGGACCAACCCCACCGGCGGCTTCTACGTCTGGGTCACCCTGCCCGAACAGCTAGATTCGAAAGCCATGCTGCCCCGCGCGGTGAAGGAACTCGTGGCCTACACGCCCGGAACAGCCTTCTACGGCAACGGTGATGGTCGCCAGAACATGCGGCTTGCCTTCTGTTATCCCACGCCGGACAACATTCGGGTCGGTATCCGTCGTCTCGCCACGGTGATTCGCGGGGAACTCGACTTGCTCGATACTTTCGCCGGAACGGGCGCGCTCGGCGCAGCACCCGACCGGCCCGGAGCCAGGAATCAGCGCTTCGCTGGCCCGCCAGCCAATATCTCCTAAATTCCCCACCTTACCCGTATTCAGCTAGGAAAAGTCCTGATCATGAGTGAATTCATCCCCCTGAACATCACCGTCCTGGCCGGTGGCATCTCGCACGAGCGCGACGTTTCGCTCCGCTCGGGCCGAAGGGTAGCGGATGCCCTCACCGGTGAAGGTCACACGGTGACGGTGCTCGACCCCGGTGCCAACCTGCTCACGACCCTCACCGAACAAGCTCCCGACCTCATCTGGCCCACCCTGCATGGCGCCACCGGCGAGGATGGCGCCCTGCTCTCCCTGCTCGAAACAACCGGGATTCCTTTTCTCGGCTCCCGCGGGCCGGCCGCAGCCCTCGCCTGGAACAAGGCCACCGCCAAAGAACTCGTGCTGCGCGCCGGCTTTGCCACTCCCCCAGCCATAGCACTCTCGACCGAGACCTTTCGGGATCTCGGCGCCACGAGCGTTCTCGAGCATCTGGTCAGCGCGATCGGCCTGCCCCTGGTTGTGAAACCAGCACAGGGCGGCTCCTCGCAGGGCGTCACGATCGTGCGCACGCCCGCTGATCTGCCCCGCGCCATGGTCGACGCGTACACCTACGCCGATACCGCCCTGGTCGAGGCGTACGTGGACGGCACCGAGGTCACCGTGGCTGTGATCGACTCCGGCGACGGCCCCACCGCACTGCCCATCGTGGAAATCGTGCCCGTCGACGGCGTTTACAGCTTTGAGGCACGCTACAACGCAGGCGAAACGGACTTCTACACCCCCGCTCGCCTCGCCGACGCGGTCTCGGCAGCCGTCTCCGACACCGCAGTGGCAATTCACATCCTGCTCGGCCTGCGCCACCTGAGCCGAGTCGACCTCATCGTCGACGCAGCGGGCACCGCCTGGTTCCTCGAGGCCAATGTTTTCCCGGGTCTGACCGAGACATCCCTGGTGCCGCAGGCCATCGAGGCCGCCAAACAGACCCTTGGCGCCACCTACTCGACCCTGGCCACCCACGCCCGCGCCGCCCAATAACCTCTCTCTCCTGCGTTTCACGTGAAACATCGCGGCAGCGCCTTCCCCAGATCATTTAGCTGAGGGCGATGGCGGTCTCGGAAGGCTCGACCGACGGGTTGGGCATTCGTGCACCTTCAGTCTGCCCAGCCTGCGGGACCGAGGCCACACTCCCGTGCAACCACCGTTGATCGAGCTTGCCGAGATGGCCATGCCGCAGCCTGACCGTGCCTACCGAACTCTGGGACACACACACGCGACACGAGCGGCATCGGGAATGTTTCACGTGAAACTCCAGTGACCACCCTGGCGCAGGTTCAGTCACCGAAAGTGCAGTCGGAATCAGGTCATGCGCGGGGTGCGAGTTTAAGGTGTTTGCGGGGAGTCTCCGCACGCTTTTCGCAAAAACTCCCCGCAAGGGCTGAATGTTTCAGCTGACGAGCGCGTTACCGTACACCGCAGACCAGACCGCCTGCATCGCCAAAAATGCCTTTGAACAGCCAGGACGTGATGTGATGTGATGTGATGTGATGACGTTTCACGTGAAACACATCAACCAGATTCCCGCAAACAACTCACGAGGGGACGATGGCGGTCTCGGAAGGCTCGACCAACGAAATGGGCGGCTCTTGGAGATCGTTCCGGGAGGACCAAGGCGGTCGAGGCAGGCTCGACCAGCCAAAATGGCCCTCCCGGCAGGCAGCTCACGCGATTGCGATTGCGGTGACGGTGGCGTCGGCGGCAAAACCGACCAACGGAATGGGTACGTTTCACGTGAAACGTAGGCACGAGCTAGCTGGCGCTGAAGCCAGGCTCTCCCAAAACGGTCAGAATGCGATTTAGATCACCGATTGTCGCGAAATCTACTGTGATCTGGCCTTTTCGTGCGCCCAGATTGATCTTGACCCGGGTGTCGAGACGATCTCCGAGGTGTTCGGCGATCTCATCGAGGTGTCCCTGGCGCCGTCCAGGCAACGCCTTCACAACAACTTTCTTGGGACCAGCGGACGCTGCTGCCTCCGCCGCACGAACCGAAAGGTCCTCTTCGACAATCTTGTCGGCCAGGCGCAGCATGCCGGCCGGGTCCCCGACCGACAGAATGGCGCGAGCGTGACCCGCCGATAGCACCCCCGCTGCGACACGCAACTGAACCGGTTCCGGTAGTTTGAGCAGTCGCAAAGTGTTGGTGATCTGCGGACGCGAGCGCCCGATCCGGCTCGCCAGTTCTTCCTGGGTAATGCCAAAATCCGCGAGCAACTGCTGATAAGCGGATGCTTCCTCGAGCGGATTCAGCTGCGCACGGTGCAGGTTCTCCAGGAGTGCGTCGCGCAGCATGTCCACGTCGGCAGTGTCGCGAACGACGGCCGGGATAATGTCCAGCCCAACTTCCTTGGTGGCGCGCAACCGGCGCTCACCCATGACGAGTTCATACTTGCCGGGCTCGTCGGGCAACGGGCGCACCACAATGGGCTGCAGCACCCCGACTTCGCGAATACTGTGCACGAGTTCGGCGAGGTCATCCTCGTCGAATATGGTGCGCGGCTGGGCCCGGTTGGGAACGATATCCTGCGGGTTGAGGTGCGCGAGGCGCGCTCCGGGCACGGGAACCAGCGCGGGGGAGGCATCCGCTTCAACGGTCACGGCGCGGGGAAAGAAGACGTCGACCGGGCGCGGAGCCGAAGCGTCATCCTGCACCGGAATGAGTGCACCAATACCGCGGCCAAGCCCGGTTCTCTTTGCCATCAGTATTGCTCTCTCTTGTGGGGCTTTTCGTTCGATTGGGGCTGATCTGCGGTTCTCGGTGCCCCCCGATGGGCCATTTCTGATGCTGCTTCGAGATAGGAGAGCGATCCTGCCGAGTTCAGGTCGTAGCTAACGACGCTCTGACCGTAGCTCGGGGCCTCAGAAACCCGCACAGAGCGCGGAATTGCCGTATTAAGGACCTCTTTGGGGAAGTGATCGCGCACTTCCTTAGCTACCTGGGTCGCCAGATTGGTACGGCTGTCGTACATGGTCAGGAGAATCGTCGACACGACCAGATCCGGGTTGAGGTGTTTCTCGATCAGCTTGATGTTTTTGAGCAGCTGGCTCAGCCCCTCGAGCGCGTAGTACTCACACTGAATGGGAATGAGCACTTCTCGCGCCGCGACAAACGCATTGATCGTCAGCAGTCCCAGGGACGGCGGGCAGTCAATGAAGACATAGTCGTACGGCTCGGTCATTTCGGCGAGGTACAGGTCGAGAGCACGACGCAGGCGCTGTTCGCGCGCAACCAGGGAGACCAGTTCAATCTCGGCACCGGCCAGGTGAATCGTGGCCGGAACGCAGAACAGAGCACCGAATTCGGGGCTCTTCTGCACGACCTCGATCATGGGCATGTCGTTAATGATGACGTCGTAAACGCTGGGCGTTTCGGCTCGGTGCTCAACACCAAGGGCGGTTGAAGCATTTCCCTGCGGGTCGAGATCGATGACCAACACCCGGGCTCCCTGACGCGCGAGGGCCGCGGCAAGGTTGACAGCGGTCGTGGTCTTGCCAACCCCGCCCTTCTGATTGGAGATGGTCAGGACCCGGGTTTTCTCGGGTTTGGGCAGTTCGCCGGCAGCAATGACCTGGCGCCGGCGGGTCAGCTCAGCAATTTCGCGGGCGAGTGGCGGTGCAGCGTCGATCCCGGCCGCCTTGGCAGCGCGCTGATCTTCAGCAGGATGTTTCACGTGAAACCTTTACGTTCGACGGTTGATGAGCCACCCGAAAGGGACCCCCAAACACCAATTCTTTCGGCATTCGGGACTAGTCCACTGTAGCCCGGATGACCCGGGTTACCTCCGGCAGCACGCCAGCACCGAGGGTAATGACCTCGACATCGCGCAGGCCGTACTTGCGAATGGCCTTCGCTGCGGCCTCAATTTCGCGCTGCGCGCCCTCGCCCTTCATGAGGATGAGCTCCCCGCCTGAGCGAACCAGGGGAGCGGTCAATGGGATCAGCTTACCGAGAGCGCTCACGGCTCGTGCCGTGACCTGGTCAAGCGGATGCTTCAGGCGCGCTTCCTCCGCGCGCGCCCGCACTACAGTGACATTCTTCAAGCCGAGCACCGCCACCTGGTCGTTCAGCCAGGCGACTCGCCGTTCCATCGGTTCGATCAGAACGAAGTTCACGTCGGGGCGAGCGATGGCCAGAACGAGGCCGGGGAGGCCGGAGCCGGAGCCAACGTCGCCCACGAGGCCCGGGCGCAGCAGGGGGGCTACGATCGCGCAATTAAGAATGTGACGCGACCACAACCGGGGGAGTTCCAGCGGGCCGATCAAGCCCAGTATTTCTCCCTGATCAGCCAAATTACCCGTAAAAGCTCGGATCAGGTCGAGTTGGGCTCCGAACAAGTTCGAAGCCTCCGCCGGTTCCTTCTCGAGTTCAACGACCTCAGGCTCGGCAGTTCCCGGTGTGAGGGGTTCGGGCACGCGCGGTCCCGGTGTGGCTGACTCCGACATAACGGCCGGAAACTACGCTGCGGTAATGACGGTATGGCGATCGCGGCCCTCGCCGGACGACTCGGATCGGTATCCGCTCGCCGACACGATGTCGTGCACGAGTTTGCGCTCGTAAGAGGACATGGCCGGCAGGTCGGCCTCGGTCGCTCCGGCTTCGATGCGGGCAATGGCACGGGCAACGAGCGCCGCCAGCTCAGCTTCACGAGCCTCGCGAGATCCGCCGATGTCGAGAATGAGACGGGAGAATGATCCCGTCTTGTTCTGCACCGCGAGGCGGGTCAGCTCTTGCAGCGCATTGACAGTTTCTGGCTTGGACAACACCCGCAGGTTGTCCGCGTCGGATGCCTTGACCGAGAGGTAGGCCCGACCGTTCCGAGCATCAATGTCGATGTCTCCATCGAGGTCGCAGATATCAAGGAATTCCTCGATATAGTCCGCAGCGATGTCGCCCTCACGTTCGAGTTGATCGGTCGTGAGGGGAGCGTCGATGCTCGCGACGGAACCTGTTTCTGGAACGTCCGGGGACGGATCCGTTGCAGCAATATCACTGGGGAACGCCGCGCTGTCGCCTTCGACAGCAGCGGCCGCCGTGATATCGACCTCAGCGTTGTTGACCTCGGTCAGGTGGATCTTTTCCGTCACGGTGATCTCCACTACTTTTTCGGGCCGGTTTGCTTCTTAGCGCGGGCCTTGCCGACCGGCTGCTGACGCTGTACCGGCTTGGCGGGCTCCTCAACCACAATGATGTCACCATCGGTCGCGATGAGCTTGCCCTTGCGGGCCATGCGCTCTTCGCGAGCCTTAGCGGCCTCACTGCCGGGCGTCGGCATGTTTCGGATCACCAGGAACTGCTGAATCATGGTCCAGAAGTTGGAGGTGAGCCAGTAGAACATGACGCCGAGCGGGAACGCGACACCGGAGAAGGCGAAGACGAGGGGGAGCAGGTAGAGCATGATGCGCTGCTGCTTGAACATGGGGCTCGCCTTGGTTTCCGGCGACATGTTCTTGGAGACGATCTGCAGCTGGGTGATGAACTGCGACGCGGTCATCAGCACGACCATGGTGGCCGCGATGATCATGACGGTGCCATTGAAGGGGTCACCCGCCGTCCACAGCGACCACTGGGAGGCGAAGGTGTCGTGCAGGGGTGCATTTCCAAAGAGGGTGGCATTGCCGAAGCTCTCGGCGAGGCTCTGATTGAGCGGTCCGACGCCGGCCTTGGCACGCTGGGCGTCGTTGAGCACCGAGAACAGTGCGAAGAAGATTGGCATCTGCAGCAACAGCGGCAGGCAGGAGCTCAGCGGGTTGGTCCCCGTCTTCTTGTACATGGCCATGGTCTCGCGGGACATTGCCTCACGCGAGAACTGGTCCTTCTTGCCCTTGTACTTGTCCTGGATCTTCTTCAGTTGTGGGGCGACCTCGAGCATCTTGCGTTGGCTCTTGATCTGCCGCACGAAGATGGGGATGAGGGCGGCACGCACCACCAGAACGAGGCCGACGATGGACAGCACCCACGTGAGACCGTCGTCGTAGCCCAGTCCCGCGATTCCGATCTGGGAAAACAGCCAGTGGAAGGCTACGAGCAGCAGCTCGACCACCCATTTCAGAGGCCAGAGGATCGTACCTATGAGGTCCATACTGTGGGTTAGCCCTTTCCGTGGCTGGGTGCAACGACAAAACCGAACGACGTCAAACGAAAGCGACGCGTGCTTTTGAGAGGTACATCATCGATGCCGCCTTCAGACCACGGATGACAATGGCTCAGTCTCCGTGCAGCGAGGACGCTTCCCCACGCTAGTCCGTGTTCCTGAACGGCCCCCAGTGCGTAGGCCGAGCAAGACGGGTAAAACCGGCACACATCCCCGTAGAGGGGAGAAATCACGGCGCGATACACGCGAAGAATCAGCACGCCCACATTGCGCGGGAGCAGAATAATCGTCGCGAGTACGGGGTTCATCGGCCCGGGCTGCCTTTTCGCATTGGGAGGGGGCGAGACAGGGAACGTTGAACTTCGTCGTGCAGCGTCTGCCACGCGGCATCGCGCGCCGTCGGCAAAGCACGGATGACGACATCCGTTCCCGGCGTCACCGCGGGGAGCAGCTCGAACGTGACCGCCTTGAGGCGGCGGCGAACGAGATTGCGCCTCACGGCGTCACCCACATTCTTAGCGACGATGAATCCGAAGCGAACCGGGTCGACAGCATCCGTTTGAGCGGATCCGGGTCGAGCGTCACTTTTGCGTATGTACAAAACGGTGTGCGCACCAACGATCCGCACACCGCGCCGAACGACGCCCTGGTAATCACTGCCGCTCGTGATGCGATTTACGTGAGCGATCACAATAACCTGGCGACCACGAGAACTTACGCGGAGAGTTCGGTGCGACCCTTGCGACGGCGAGCACCGAGAATGGCGCGGCCCGCACGGGTGCGCATGCGCAGGCGGAAGCCGTGCACCTTGGCGCGACGGCGGTTGTTCGGCTGGAAGGTTCTCTTGCTCATAGTTCAATCTCCACGTATTTGAATCACCGCTGGCCAATTTCCCCTCGGCCAGAACAGCGGCGCGCACAGAAGTTGGAAGCCCGCGGGATGGGGTCAACTGATTAAAACTACGGCCTCGGTAACGTCTGGTCAAACTCAGCGCCCGAATCGAGTGATTCTCCACAATAATGACACCAACGCAGAAACCGAACGGTCGGGCGCAGGAACTGCAAAATTAGCCTCCACGACCGGGATTGACTACCGTAAAGACAAGTTATCCACAGGCTGGTGCCCTAAACCTGAGAATTCGACCGGTTTTATACACAAGCGGTGGATAACTTTGATCCAGTCCTGACGAACGTACCGGCACCACCCGAACGAAGGCGCGCCGGCCGTCACAGTTGAACAGAGTTATCCCGAACCACACAGATTGTAGGAACCATGGCAGACGTTGAAGCGCCGATAGCCGAAACCTGGCGGTCCGTTCTGACCTCCCTGGAGTCCGACGCCACGATTACGCCCATGCTCTACGGCTTTCTCAGTCTGGTCGAGCCGAAAGGTATCGCCGCTGGCACCTTCTATCTTGAGGTACCCAACGAGTTCACGGCCAGCATGCTCAATCAGCGAATGCGGGTTCCCCTGCTCACCGCAATGGGTCAGCTCGACGAGGCCACCGCGGTGTCGACGTTCTACGTCGTCGTGAATCCCGAACTCGAGCAGGAGTCGTTGCGCCCGGTTCAGCAGACAATGACCCCGCCCGACGTTATTACGCCGGCACCGCCGCAATCGGTCTTCGAGAGTGCCGCGCCAGCGGGGCCGCACGAGACGCGACTCAACCCCAAATACAGTTTTGACAACTTCGTCATCGGGCAATCCAACCGCTTCGCTCACGCGGCCGCTGTTGCCGTGGCCGAAGCGCCGGCCAAGGCCTACAACCCGCTCTTCATCTACGGATCGTCCGGGCTGGGCAAGACTCACCTTTTGCACGCGATCGGTCACTACGCTATGAGCTTGTATCCCGGCATCCGGGTACGTTATGTCAGTTCCGAAGAGTTCACCAACGATTTCATCAATTCCATCGCCAACAACCGTGGCTCAGCTTTTCAGGCTCGGTACCGCAATATCGACATTCTGATGATTGACGACATCCAATTTCTGCAGAACAAGGCGGAGACCCAGGAAGCCTTCTTCCATACCTTCAACACCCTGCACGACCACAACAAGCAGGTGGTCATCACGAGTGACCTGCCGCCGAAACACCTCACCGGTTTTGAAGACCGAATGCGCAGCCGCTTCGAGTGGGGTTTGATAACGGATGTCCAGGCTCCCGACCTCGAGACCCGCATCGCCATTCTGCGCAAAAAGGCCCAGAGCGAGAAGCTGCAGGTGCCCCACGACATTCTGGAGTTCATGGCGTCGAAGGTTTCGTCCAACATTCGCGAACTGGAGGGAACACTGATTCGGGTCACTGCCTTCGCAAGTCTGAACAAGACTCCGGTCGACATGGACCTCGTTCAAACGGTGTTGAAGGACCTCATCACCCTGGACGAAGACAACGTCATTGCTCCGGTCGACATCATCACCAACACGGCTAATTACTTCAAGCTCTCGGTCGATGACCTGTACGGGTCGAGTCGCTCGCAGGCCATCGCCACGGCCCGCCAAATCGCCATGTATCTGTGTCGTGAGCTCACAAATCTGTCGCTGCCCAAGATTGGGCAGCTGTTCGGCAATCGGGACCATACGACAGTGATGTACGCCAATAAGAAGATCAGTGAGCTCATGAAGGAGCGACGGTCGATTTACAATCAGGTCACTGAACTGACCAATCGCATCAAGCAGGATCACCGGTACAAGTAAGCGCCAACGGTAAAATTTTCAGCCCCTCACGGCAAACTCAGCTGAGTTTGACCCGGAGGCGCTGAATTTTTTTTAGTTTTCACACCTGTGGATAACCCTGTGGAATTAACTCACACAACCGGTCGTCGCCTGTAGAAACTCGGGGCTTCCCTGTAGAAACTTGTAATTACCAAGAGTTGCGCTTGCGCAAACGAATGACAAACTTCCACAGGTCGCCCACAAGTTACAAACGTGTAGTTCTCAGTGCCTCAGCCGTTTTCACAGAGTTATCCACAGTTTCCACAACGGTTAAGAAGATTAACAAAAATTCTTTAACCAGATCTAGCCGACAACCTTGACTGCCGAAGCCACCGATGGGGCCCGGTACCGAACCGGACGGTGAAGCCAGCTAGCATTGAGGCCCACCCATCCGCTTTCGCAACGCTAAGGAATGACATCGTGAGATTTCAGGCAAATCGGGATGTCTTCAGCGAAGCAGTTTCCTTCGCCGTAAAACTTCTACCCCAGCGAACGACCCTGCCAATCCTCAGCGGTGTGCTCATCGAAGCCACGGCAACGGGTCTGATCCTCTCGTCCTTCGACTACGAAGTCTCCGCCCAGACCGAGATCACCGCCGAAGTAGAAGAAACGGGCAAAATACTCGTCTCCGGACGCCTTCTGGCCGAGATCGCCAGCCGACTGCCCAACGCGCCAGTACGTTTTTCCACGGAAAATTCCCGGATCAAGGTCAGTTGTGGTTCGGCGAGCTTCACCCTGCTGTCTATGCCGGTTGAGGAATACCCCAGCATTCCGCAGGTGAGCACCCAGTCCGGTCTGGTGCCCGCCGAAGAATTTGCCGCCGCAGTAGCCCAGGTGGCCGTCGCTGCATCCCGTGATGATGTCACGCCCGTCATCACCGGCGTGCAGCTGGAAATAACCGAAAACAGCCTGAGCCTCGTTGCCACCGACCGTTACCGTGTGGCCGTTCGCGAAATCGACTGGGACCACGGAAGCAACACCACCGAGGGAACAATTACGGCCCTGGTGCCGGCTCGAACCCTGCAGGAAGTCGGCAAGACCTTCGGCCACAGCGGAACCATTTCGGTGTCGATCACCAACAATGACGACCGAGAACTGATCGCCTTCACCGCCAACAAGAAAACCGTCACATCACTGCTGATCAAGGGCAACTTTCCTCCGGTGCGTCGGTTGTTCCCCGAAACGGTCGACAACTACGCGGTCATGAACACAGCCGACCTGATCGAGGCAACGCGCCGCGTGCAGCTCGTGCTTGAACGTGAAGCAGCCCTTCGTTTCACCTTCGCCGCTGACGGAGTCACCCTGGAAGCGGTCGGTTCCGAACAGGCGCAGGCCTCGGAGACCATCGACGCGATTCTCTCCGGTACCGAGACGATCGTGTCGCTCAAGCCGCAGTTCCTCCTCGACGGACTCAGCGCAGTGCACTCGGAATTCGTGCGCATCTCATTCACGAAGACGGAAAACCCGAATAAGCCCGGTCCCGTTCTGATAACCAGCCAGACGTCGCGCGAGCAGGCCGGAGCGGACAGCTACAAGTATCTGCTCCAGCCCAACCTGCTACTGCGCTAACGACGGTGCGGGTCACCCACCTTTCGCTCACCGACTTTCGCAACTACGCGACGGCCGAGGTTTCATTCAACGCCGGGCCTAATCTCATCGTCGGACGTAATGGTCAGGGAAAAACGAACCTGGTCGAAGCCCTCGGTTTTCTCAGTACGCTCGGCTCGCATCGGGTCTCGACCGATAAGGCCATGATTCGGGCCGGGCAGGACGCCGGAATCATTCGGGCGCGACTCGAATACAACGGTCGTGACATCTTGGCCGAGGTCCAGCTCAACCGCACGGGACAGAATCGAGCGCAGGTCAATCGCTCGGTGATTAAGACCCGTGACCTACCCCGCTATTTCTCCAGTGTCGTGTTCGCCCCGGAGGACCTGGCGCTCGTGCGCGGAGATCCCTCTGGTCGGCGTAAGTTTCTCGATCAACTTTTGGTGCTGCGGACCCCGCGGCTGGCCGCGGTTCTCAGCGATTACGACCGCGTGCTCAAGCAGCGCAATACCCTGCTCAAGTCAGCGCGCTCTTCCGGTCTCCGCGGAAATCAGCTGTCCACCCTCGATATCTGGGACGAACGACTCGTCGAGTTCGGTTCAGAAATTATCGACGAGCGGGCCAAACTCGTGCATCTGCTCGGAGATCCTCTGCGCGCGGCCTATCGGGCCGTTGTGAATGAAGACCATGGGCCTTCCTTGGTGGCAAATTTGAGCATTCTCGGCGCCGATGAAGACGTCGACGGGGCTGCGCTCGGCGGCATTGGCTCGGCGGCCGGACCGGGTTCGGTGGAATCCTCCACCACTGAGATCTTTCGTACCGCCTTGGTGGGACTACGCAAACGTGAACTCGAACGCGGTATCACCCTCGCTGGCCCGCACCGGGATGACCTCGTCTTCATGCTCAACGAGCTGCCGGCCAAGGGCTACGCGAGTCATGGGGAATCGTGGTCGTTCGCGCTGTCGCTGAAATTGGCATCCGCTCAGCTATTACGCCAGGATTCAGCGAGCGGGGATCCAGTGCTGATTCTCGACGACGTATTTGCAGAGCTGGATTTGGACCGCCGAGCCCGACTGGCCGCGGCGATCGGGTCTTTTGAGCAGGTTCTGATCACGGCCGCCGTACTGGAAGACGTTCCCCAGGCGCTGGTCGCGCACACCATCCACATTCACGCCGGCGCGGTCATCGATGGCTGACCAGAATGTTCCACGTGAAACACCAAAGAGCAGTGATTCACTGGAATCCAATGCCAGTGAAGCCAGCCAGGTTTACCTACGATTCAAGAGTATCTTCGGCGATCCGAACGCACGCCGTACCCGCGGACGCAAGCGCATCGCCCCGGCCGCCGGCTCGAGTGTGCCCTTTGGAATTGGACGCGATCCGCGTGGCCTCGGCGACACCATCAACTCGCTCACCATGCAACTCGGCTGGAATTCACCACTGGCGCAATCGGAACTGCTTGCTTCCTGGATACTGCTGGCCGGTGAAGAAACCGCCAACCATTCCACCCCGGCGGGCATCGATGACGGCGTACTCACGGTGCACTGCGAGTCGACTGCCTGGGCGACACAGCTACGTCTGATGCGGAACGTCATCATGGAACACATTGCGACCCGCTACCCAGATGCCGGCATCCAATCGATTCGTTTCCAGGGGCCCAACGCACCATCCTGGAAAAAGGGTCCCAGATCAATTCCAGGGCGTGGTCCACGCGATACCTACGGGTGATCCAGCAAATAAGGTCACCCCCATGAACAAAAGGCGTCAAAAGGCGTCAAACGGCGATTATGGCCGGTTGGTCTCGCCTCATTTGGTAGACTAAATGGTCGCCCGTGCGATGGTCAGGAGCCTATTTTCAGATGACAGTTGAACCGACGCCCGAACGCACGTCCCCAGATATATCCCCAATAGTGGCGGAGCGGGAGCCGGAGCACGAATACGGTGCAGACGATATCCAGGTCCTCGAGGGGCTGGAAGCCGTTCGAAAGCGACCCGGTATGTATATCGGATCCACCGGACCGCGCGGACTGCACCACCTGGTCTATGAGATCGTTGACAACTCCGTCGACGAAGCCCTGGCGGGGCACTGCGACACAATTGATATTCGCATTCTGGCCGACGGCGCCATTCGCGTCGAAGACAACGGTCGCGGAATCCCCGTCGACATTCACAAGGCAGAGGGCCGTTCGACCGTTGAGGTCGTCCTGACGGTGCTGCACGCCGGTGGAAAATTCGGCGGCGGCGGGTATTCCGTTTCCGGTGGACTGCACGGTGTCGGCAGCTCCGTGGTGAACGCCCTGTCGAGCCGCCTCGAGGTCGAGGTTCGTCGCCAGGGATTCATTTGGCGCCAGAGTTTCGCCAATGGTGTCCCCAACGCTCCCCTGGAACAGGGCGAAGCGAACGACGAAACGGGCACCACCATTACCTTCTGGCCGAGCGCTGAGACCTTCGAGACGATCGATTTCGATTACGAAACGTTGCGCGCTCGTTTTCAGCAGATGGGTTTTTTGAACAAGGGCCTGCGTCTCACCCTCACCGACGAGCGTGAAGCCCACCGCACTGACGACGGCACGGTCGTCAGTAACACCTTCAAGTACGATCAGGGACTCGTCGACTACGTCGAGTACCTCAACCGTGCCAAAAAGGCCGACCTCGTCAACGAAGAGATCATCTCGTTCGAGTGGGAAGACCACGAACGCAAGATGGCGCTGGAAGTGGCCATGCAATGGACCACGGCCTACACCGAGAGCGTGCACACCTACGCGAATACGATCAACACCCACGAGGGCGGCACCCACGAAGAGGGTTTCCGCGCCGCGCTGACCACACTCGTGAACAAGTACGCCCGCGAAAAGGGCATCCTGAAAGAAAAGGATGACAACCTCACCGGCGATGACGTGCGTGAAGGACTGACCGCGGTCGTGTCGATCAAGCTCGCCGAACCGCAGTTCGAAGGCCAGACCAAGACCAAACTCGGCAACACCGAGGCGAAATCGTTCGTACAAAAGGTCGCCAACGATCAGCTCACCGACTGGTTCAACCGCAACCCGAACCCGGCCCGCGAAATTATTCGTAAGTCCTTGCAGGCATCGAACGCTCGTATGGCGGCACGCAAAGCTCGGGAAACCGCCCGTCGCAAGGGACTGCTCGAGGGCGGCGGCATGCCGGGCAAGCTCAAGGATTGCCAGAGCAAGGACCCCTCCTTGTCCGAGATCTTCATCGTCGAGGGCGATTCGGCCGGCGGCTCCGCCGTTCAGGGGCGCAACCCGGAGTTCCAGGCCATCTTGCCGCTGCGCGGCAAGATCCTCAACGTCGAAAAGGCTCGCCTCGACCGTGCCCTCGGTAACGCAGAGGTTCAGGCCATGATCACGGCCTTCGGTGCTGGGATGGGCGAAGAATTCAACCCGGACAAGGTTCGGTACCACAAGATCGTGTTAATGGCCGACGCCGATGTCGACGGCCAGCACATCACGACCCTGCTGCTGACACTGCTATTCCGATACATGCGTCCGCTGATCGACCTCGGCTACGTCTATCTGGCCCAGCCGCCGCTGTACCGGCTCAAGTGGACCAACTCGCCGCACGAATACGTGTACTCCGATGCCGAGCGCGACGCCCTTCTTGCCGATGGCGCGGCCTCGGGCAAGCGGATCCCGAAGGACAACGGCATTCAGCGCTACAAGGGCCTCGGCGAGATGGACTACAAGGAGCTGTGGGAAACCACGATGGCCCCCGAATCCCGCACCCTGCTGCAGGTCACCTTGGATGACGCGGCATCCGCCGACGAAATCTTCTCCACCCTGATGGGTGAAGACGTCGAATCCCGACGCAACTTCATCCAGAAAAACGCGAAGGACGTGCGTTTCCTTGACATCTGATGACACCACGAGCAACTCCGACTCGAATACGCCCGAAGGAGTGACCCCTGAACTGAGTGCAGCGAACGCGGCTGCGGCGGCGGCTCATCTCGTGCAGCACGGCAAGATCGACCAGGTCGACCTGCAGCTGGAAATGCAGCGCTCCTACCTCGACTACGCGATGAGCGTCATCGTCGGGCGTGCGCTGCCTGACGTGCGCGACGGTATGAAGCCGGTGCACCGTCGCGTGATCTACGCCATGTTCGACGGCGGCTACCGCCCGGACAAGGCGTTCTCCAAGTGCGCGCGCGTCGTCGGTGACGTGATGGGACAGTTCCACCCGCACGGTGACTCGTCGATCTACGACGCGCTCGTGCGTCTGGTTCAGCCGTGGAGTCTGCGGTATCCGCTCGCCCTGGGCCAGGGAAACTTCGGTTCCCCCGGCAATGACGGCGCAGCAGCCCCGCGGTACACCGAAACCAAGATGGCGCCGCTCGCCCTCGAAATGGTGCGCGACATCGACGAAGACACCGTCGATTTTCAGGACAACTACGATGGCCGCACGCTCGAGCCGACCGTGCTGCCGGCCCGCTTTCCGAACCTGCTGGTCAACGGCTCGGTCGGAATCGCCGTCGGTATGGCCACCAACATTCCGCCGCACAACCTGCGCGAGGTAGCCGCCGGCGCCCAGTGGTACCTGGACAACCCCGACGCCACCCGCGACGAGCTGCTCGAAGCGCTGATTTCGCGCATTAAGGGACCGGATTTTCCTACCGGCGCTCAAATTCTGGGCACCAAGGGTATTCAGGACGCCTACCGCACCGGGCGTGGTTCGATCACGATGCGTGCCGTGGTCAGCATCGAAGAGTTGCAGGGTCGCACCTGCCTCGTAATTACCGAGCTGCCCTACCAGGTGAACCCCGACAACCTCGCGATCAAGATCGCCGATCTGGTCAAGGACGCCAAAGTAGCCGGCATCGCGGACATTCGGGATGAGACGTCTGGTCGCACCGGCCAGCGCCTCGTCATCGTGCTCAAGCGCGACGCCGTCGCGAAGGTTGTGCTGAACAACCTTTACAAGCACACTCAGCTGCAGGAGAATTTCGGCGCCAATATGCTGGCCATCGTCGACGGCGTGCCGCGCACGCTCGCCCTCGACGGTTTCATCTCGGCCTGGGTCGCGCACCAGATCGAGGTCATCGTTCGGCGCACCCAATTCCGCTTGAACAAGGCCGAAGCGGATGCCCACATTCTGCGCGGCTATCTCAAGGCGCTGGACGCTCTCGATGAGGTTATCGCGCTCATTCGTCGGTCGAATACGGTCGACGACGCTCGCGAAGGCCTGATGGCTCTGCTCGACGTGGACAAGCTTCAGGCCGACGCGATTCTCACCATGCAGTTGCGCCGCCTGGCAGCCCTCGAGCGCCAGAAGATTATCGACCAGGCCGCCGAACTCGAAGTGCAGATCGCCGAATTCAAGTCGATCTTGGCCAGCCCCGAGCGTCAGCGCACGATCATCAGCGAAGAACTCGCCGAGATCACCGCGAAGTTCGGTGACGACCGCCGCACCGAAATCATGTTCGGTTTCGACGGCGATATGTCGATCGAGGATCTCATCCCCGAAGAGGAGATGGTGGTCACCGTCACCCGCGGCGGCTACATCAAGCGCACCCGGAGCGATAACTACCGCAACCAGCACCGAGGCGGCAAGGGCGTCAAGGGCGCCCAGCTGCGCGCCGACGACGTGGTCGAACACTTCTTCGTGACCACGACACACCACTGGCTGTTGTTCTTCACCAACACCGGTCGGGTCTACCGGGCCAAGGCCTACGAGGCGCAGGAATCCGGTCGCGATGCCAAGGGCCAGCACGTTGCCAACCTGCTCGCGCTGCAGCCGGGCGAGGAAATCGCACAGATTCTCGACATTCGTGACTACGGGGTTGCCCAATATCTGACCCTCGCCACCCGCGATGGACTGATCAAGAAGACCGCGCTTAGTGAATACGACACCAACCGCACTGGCGGCATCATCGCGATCAAGCTGCGTGAGGGCGACGAACTCGTCTCTGCCCTGCTGGTCGAAGATGATTCCGACCTGCTGCTGGTATCCCGCAAGGGCATGTCGATTCGCTTCACCGCCACCGACGAAGCGCTGCGCCCGATGGGCCGCAGCACGTCCGGCGTGATCGGAATGCACTTCCGCGGTGAGGATACGCTGCTGGACGCATCCGTTATCAATGACGACGGCTACGTCTTCGTCGTCACCGAGGGTGGCTACGCCAAGCGCACCGCGGCAGACCAGTATCGGCTGCAGAATCGTGGCGGCCTGGGCATTAAAGTGGCCAAGCTCAACGACGATCGCGGCGATCTGGTCGGCTCGTTGATCGTCAATCCCGAGGATGAGGTCCTTGTGGTACTTGCCAGTGGCAAGGTGGTACGCTCTGACGTCGCCGAGGTTCCGGCCAAGGGTCGGGACACCATGGGTGTTGTTTTCGCAAAGTTTGCGAATGAAGACAGAATCATTTCCATCGCGAAAAACATTGAACGTAATCTGGTCGCCACGGATGAAAACACCGATGAAACCACCGACGAAGAAGATGTGACGGATGCCGACCTACCAGCTGGTGCGGTCGACAGCAGTGCTGCAGACGGCGCTGTTCCTCACGCGGATTCAGGGAAAGTAGAGACACCGAATGAGTAGCGTCGCCGAAAAGCTCGCCAAGAAGTCCACTCGCAAGACCACAAGCAAGCAGGTTCGACTCAAACTGGTCTACGTCGACTTCTGGTCGAGCGTGAAACTGTCGTTCCTGGTGGCGGTGTGCCTGGCGATCGTCACCATCGTTGCTACCTTCCTTACCTACACCGTCCTCGTGCAGACCGAGGTGCTGACCAGTGTCGACGAGCTGTACGCCACCGTGGCGGGAGAATCGGCCGACCTGGCCGCCATTCTCTCGATCGGCAACGTTATGGGCTTCGCGGTCGTTGTGGCCGTGCTGAACCTGGTCGTGATCACCGCGCTCGGCGCCATCTATGCCGTTCTGTACAACCTGAGCGTCAAAATTACCGGCGGTCTGCTCGTCGGCTTCACCAACAACTAAGCTGCAGTCAAGGCTTTGTAGGCACGATCGAGGGCTGTTTCTCCGCGGAAATAGCCCTCACGCCCGAATTTGGGTAAATCCGCCGCACCGCGGCGTGACTCGATTTCAGGTTCCGGCCAGATTCCGATAGTCTTCAATCTGCCCAACAGGGGGATATAGCTCAGTTGGTTAGAGCGCTTCACTGATAATGAAGAGGTCCCAGGTTCAAATCCCGGTATCCCCACGCAGCACCAGATTCATCAGTTCTCACTCGCTGTAAACGGGGTGAGAAAGCGGGGCCATAGCTCAATTGGTAGAGCGCCTGCTTTGCAAGCAGGAGGTCCGGGGTTCGATTCCCCGTGGCTCCACAATTCAAGGCTCGTCTACGGACGGGCCTTTTCTTGTACCTCAGGGGATTTTCCCGTACCAGCGCTGGGCATCCACTGAGACGGCGTCGCGGCGGTCACTGCGGGCCGCTACGGCCGTTAACGCGGCAGGGCCCGCATCCACTGGATGCGGGCCCTGTAAGCGGGTGGTGCTGCGGCGCTAGTCTTCCTGCGACGTGGCCGGTTCAGCCTCGTCATCGGCGACCCAGAGCTCGTCGTCGGCGCGGAACGTCTGCCAGACGGCGTAGGCGACGCCTGCAGCGGCGACGACGGCCAGACCGAGGGCGAAGTATGTTCCCGCCCCCATGCCCTTAGGTTCGACCACAACGGGCTTCTGTAAGCGGATGCGGCCCAGCGCGGCCCGCACGCGGGCGTCGCGCGCGACGTCGCCGACCGACAAGACCGTGCCGATGGCGGTACCGATGCCGGGAAGGACATCGTTCACCACGCGGCGTCGAACGCCGTCGGCGGCTTCCTGGGTGGCGTTCACGCCCGGGCGCACGTAGTGGTCGTAGCTCTCGCGAACGCGCGGAGCAACTTCTTCGCGGGCGAGGACGCCGGCTTGGTGACCGGCCTGGCGAGCAAGCACGTTAGCGCGCTCCAATACCTCTTGTTGGTGGCTCCATAGTTCGTCTGCGCTTTTGCGCAGCCGAGTGAGTTCCTTGCGGCGCTTGCGTGACAGGCTCATCTGGACCCTCCATCGATGTCGTGTGTGGCGAATGTGTGTCTATCTTGCCACTGAGTGCCCATCTTGCCACTGAAACCTTGGCGCGCAATCGATGTCTTGCCAGCGAATGCACTGGGAACGCACCGGAAACACACGGGGTCGAGCAGGGTGGGCGACGGTTGCTGTGCAAGAATCGGTGTATGTCTAAGCACACCGCTGTCGCCACCCTGAACACCACACTCGGACCGATCAAGGTCAATCTCTTCGGTAATCACGCGCCGAAGACGGTCAAGAACTTCGTCGGCCTCGCAACCGGCGAGATCGAGTGGAAGCACCCCGCCACGGGCGTCGCCTCCACCACGCCGCTCTACGACGGCACCGTTTTTCACCGCATTATCAAGGACTTCATGATCCAGGCCGGCGACCCGCTCGGCCAGGGCACCGGCGGTCCCGGCTACCAGTTCGACGATGAAATCAGCCCCGACCTCGACTTCACCCAGCCTTACGTGCTCGCCATGGCGAACGCGGGAATCCAGGGTGGTCACGGAACCAACGGCTCGCAGTTCTTCATCACTGTCGTGCCGACCACCTGGCTCCAGGGCAAGCACACCATCTTCGGTGCCGTTGAAGACGAGGACAGCCGCGCAATCGTCGCGAAGCTCGCCACCGTCGCCACCGATGGACGCGACCGCCCGCTGGAAGACGTCATCATCCAGAGCGTCTCCGTCGAATCCGTCTAACCCGTATTCCAGACCAAAATGAGTGATCTGCCGGCCTCGGCGGCGAATTTTTGCTACCGCCATCCGGGGCGGCAGAGCTTCATTCTGTGTCAGCGCTGCGGGCGCACCATCTGCGCCGAGTGCCAGACCCAGGCTGCCGTGGGCGTTATCTGCCCCGAATGCATGAAACTGCAGCGCAAGAACGCACCCCGCATCAAACCCGCCGTGCTCACCCGGCTGACCGGGAGCGGTCAGCCCACGGTGACCTACGCGCTCATCGCGATTACCGTCTTCGTCTTTATCCTGCAATGGATCCCCGGTCTTGGGATCACGCAACGATTCGCCTACGCGCCAGCCCTCACGCTCATTGAGCCGTGGCGCATGCTGACCAGTGTTTTTCTGCACTCGCAAGGTGGCCTGCCGTTTCACGTGCTGCTCAACATGTACGTGCTCTGGATCTTCGGTCCGATGCTCGAGGGGATGCTCGGCCGTGGTCGCTTCCTGGCGCTGTATCTGATCAGCGGTTTCGCCGGGTCGATCGGTGTTCTGGTGCTGGCTGCTCCCTACACCTACGTCGTCGGGGCATCAGGGGCCCTGTTCGGGCTCATGGGTGCCTTCCTGGTCATTCAGCGCGGTCTTGGCGGAAATTCGAAGCAACTGCTGGTTCTGCTCGGCATCAACGTGGTCGTGAGCTTCATTCCGGGGATCGCCTGGCAGGCGCACTTCGGCGGCATAATCGGCGGCGCACTCATCGGGTTCGTTCTCATGCGTACCCGGCGGCCGGCACAAAAGGGGCTGCAGATCGTCTTGATCGCGGGCGTCGCCGCTCTCCTCGTGGTGATCGGAGTCCTCAAAATTGTGAGCCTGCTCGCCCCGATCAGCTGACCACCCGGTGCACTGGGAAGTTATCCACAGGTCTATCCACATGGGGATAATTACACCGGTGTCATTACCCGCACTGCTTGATTCCGGCAGCCGGCCAGCATCCACTCAATGACCGTTGCGCGGGCGGTTCGTGACTCTGCGGTGCGGCCGAACTAGCGCCAGCGCGTGGTCATCAGAAAGCCGATGAATGCGATCCCGAAGCCGACCAGAATGTTCATGGCGCCGAGACCCGCGATGGGAAGCTGGCTGCCACTGACGTAAAACACGATGATCCAGGCCAGGCCGAGCAGCATAAAGCCGAACATGACCGGCTTGAACCAGACGGCGTTGGGCGCGTCCTCGTTCGAGCGGGCAACTTCGGTGCGGGCGGGCTTGGTGCGAGAATTCTTACGTGCCATGCTGCGATCCTAGCGTCTCCGCCTGTTTTCGTGGCTTTGACGCGGGGGCCGCGCACAACTCTGGTCAGTAGACTCGTAATATGTGTCCACAGGCAGACGATCGCACCGCGCCGGTGCCCGATGGGTCGGAGTCGCCCGGCGCTGGCACCAAACGTCGGCACCGCTCAAGTACAGCCCCGTTCGCCCAGGTCACCGTATTGGGCGTGCTCGGTGAACTGCTGATCACGGCCAGCGCGCTCGTGCTGCTGTTTCTGGGCTGGCAGCTGTGGTGGAATGACATGATCATGGCCAATTCGCAGTCGTCGGCGGCGAGTGAGATCAGCCAGGACTGGATCGCCCAGGACACCTCGAAGACGCTCCCCGAAGCGACGCCTGATCCGTCGGAACCGGACGCAGCCCGCGTAGCGGTGGACTACGGCGAGCCCGTCGTTGCCGCTGCACCCGGCAATGCCACGGCGTTCGCGGTTTTGTATGTGCCCCGCTTCGGTGCCGACTACCACCGCAGCATTGCCGAAGGCACCGGCCATGACGTCTTGAACAGCAACCGTTTGGGCATCGGACACTACGCTGGCACGCAGATGCCCGGCGAAGTTGGAAACTTCGCGATTGCCGCGCACCGCAGCGCCTTCGGCGGTGGCATGCACCTGATCAACGAGCTGCAACTCGGCGACGCCATCTACGTGCAGACGGCCGACGGCTATTACACCTACCGGTACCGCGATACCGAGTACGTGGCACCGTCGCAGGTGCAGGTACTGGCATCCGTTCCCAACTATCCGGACGGAACTCCGGTCGACCGCATCATCACGCTCACCAGTTGCAATCCGCTGTACTCCACCGCAGAACGTATCATCGCCTACGGCGTGCTTGAGTCGTGGCAGCCACTTTCGGCCGGCGCTCCCGCCGAGCTCGCACCGATCATCGCCGCTCAGGGCTAGGAGGCTCTCATGTACGCAGCACTGTGGCGTGTTCTACCCGGACCGATCTGGGTGCGCATCATTTTGGTCCTGATTCTGCTGGTGGCTCTACTGGCCGTGCTGGCCACCTGGGTGTATCCGTGGATCGATGGAATTCTGAGCAGCGAGGAAGCGACGGTAGACGGCCCATGACCCGAATTCTGGTTATCGATAATTATGACAGCTTCGTCTATACCCTCAACGGGTATCTGATGGAGCTCGGCGCGGAGACCGACGTTGTGCGCAACGATTCCTTCGAGCAGACCGATGCAGCCGCTCGGATTGCCGACTACGACGGCGTGCTCGTTTCGCCGGGCCCCGGGAAGCCCTCAGACGCCGGTGTGTCCATCGCCGTCGTCGAGGCCGCGCTGGCGGCCAACCTGCCCCTGTTCGGCGTCTGCCTAGGCCATCAGGCCATCGCCGAGGCCTTCGGGGCCACGGTGACCAATGCTGAAGAACTCATGCATGGTAAAACCTCGCTCATCACGCATGACGGCAGCGATTTCTATGAGGGTGTGCCGCAACCGTTCACAGCAACGCGGTACCATTCCCTCGCCGTCGTTGCGTCGACCGTGCCGAGTGACCTGATCGTCACGTCGCGCACGCCGGGCGGGGTCATTATGGGATTGCGGCACCTAACCGCCCCTATTTTGGGCGTGCAGTTTCACCCGGAGTCGGTCCTGACCGAGGGCGGCTACCGGATGCTGGGCAACTGGCTCGCCCTGGCTGGCCTGTCGTCTGCCCAGGAGACCGCGAAGGGCCTGCACCCGCTGTTGCGCCTGAGCTAACTTCGCGCTGGGCTGTGGGTGGGAACCGGGCCCGGTGCAGACAGGGCGGTGCGGCTAGGAGCGGGCGCAGTAGGTCAGCTCGATCTCGGAGCGCTGCGGGACGTCTCCGGGGGCCAGTGACTGGGCTTTGATCGGGGAGCCGGACTCCTGGTCACAGGTGTAATCAGGCTTGGAACTCGGCGTGAGTCCGTCGGCGGTGACCAGATCGATCGCGGCGACCAGAGACTGGCCGGTGAGGTCTCCGAGGGTGACCAGGCCGCTCGACACGACGTAGTTGATGGTATCGCCGGCGAATTCGGAGGACGCCGCGGGCGGATCGGTGCGCAGAACGATATCGGCCGCCACGGTCGGGGAGTTCTCGGTGGTGACCGACCCGGAAACGAAACCGAGCGCTTCGATCGCGGCCTGGGCATCCGTTATGGGCTGATTGGTGACATCGGGAACCGCGACGGGCACCGGACCGGTAGAGACGAAGACCTTGATCACGTCGGAGGGATTGACGATGGTATCGGCCGGAGGATCCGTGCGAATAACCTGGTCGGCTGGCACTGTCGTGCTCGACTCTTCGGCACGCGTGGCCGCGAGGTCGAGGTCGAGGAGAGTATTTTGGGCGTCGTCATAGGTTTGCCCGGTGAGTGCGGGAATCTGGCGCGAACTGTCGGGCAGTTCCACCGAAGGCTGCAGATTGGCCACCCAGATCATGACCGCGACGACGATGACCACGACGCAGACGATTCCGGCCCAGACCCAGATCACCGGGGGGCGACGCTGGGTGCGCACCATCGTCTGGTCTTCGGACAACTGTTTGAGGGCCAGCGCCGAACCGGTGATCGCCGTGGGCGCAGCCCCGAACAGGCCGGCACCAACCTCGTCGCCGGCCCGGTGAACGGGAATCTGGCCGGATCCTGCGGTCTCGACATCATTGCGAAACTCGACGGCGCTTTGATAGCGGGCGAAGCGGTCCTTGGCCAGGGCATGCAGCACGACCGAGTCCAGGGCTGGCGACACCCTGGGATTGAGCGCTGAGGGTTTCGCCGGCAGTTCGCTGACGTGTTGGTAGGCGACGGCCACGGGCGTGTCACCGCGGAACGGCGGCCGCCCGGTGAGCATCTCGAACAGCACCACGCCCGTGGAATACAAATCGGTGCGCGCATCGACGGACTCACCCTTGGCCTGCTCCGGCGAGAAATAGGCGGCGGTACCGAGGATGGCGGTGGTCTGCGCCACGGTCGTGGCCGAGTCGGAGATGGCACGGGCGATGCCGAAATCCATCACCTTGACCTGTCCGGACTTGGTGATCATGATGTTGCCGGGCTTGATGTCGCGGTGCACCACACCGGCGCGATGCGAGTATTCCAGCGCGGTCAGGACCCCATCGATGATGCGTACGGCCTCGGTCGCCTCGATCGGGCCCTCACGAATGATGTCCTTGAGCAGCCGCCCGTCGACGTGTTCCATGACGATGAACGGAACCTGGGAATCATGTCCGGCATCGTCAGTGACGGTCTCCTCGCCGGCATCGAACACCCGCACGATTGTCGGGTGGGCCATGCGAGCTGCGGCCTGGGCCTCTTGCCGAAACCGGGTTCGAAAGGCCGGGTCGGAGGCCAGGCTCGACTTGAGTAGCTTGATGGCCACCGTGCGACCGAGCCGGGAATCGGTGCCTATATGTACGTCGGACATGCCGCCACGGCCGAGGAGCGCCCCGACACGATAGCGGCCCGCGATCAAACGGCCAGAGTCAGGCACGAGCGCACTCCCCCACAATAAAACGGATGCCCGGGTTAGGCACAGTGAGCGCTACTTTACCGCACGGCATTGGGGAATTACTCCCCGACAGCGGGGTCGCCAGTTACGCTCACGTCTGCCGTTGGGGAAAACTCAGAGCTGACCTGGCCACAGAAATATCGGAACTTGACCTTGAAATTCTCTGTTCCGGCGGTGATCGTGGCCGTCGTCGTTTCAGCGGTGGTGGGGTTGGCCGAGGTGATGATGGCGGCACCGCCCTCCGTTGCGATCTCATAGCCAGCCAAAGTCTGGCCGGCCGGGCAGGTCTGGGCATTCCAGTTCACCGTGACAGTGCCCGCGGCAGCGACGGGCGAAGGCGTCGCCGTCGGGGCTGACGTCGGTGTGCTCGGCGTGGGGAACGCGCCGTAGACAGTCAGGGTCACGGTCGTCCCGGCCGGAACCGGCCCCCGGGGATTGACTCCGTACACCGTGTCAACTTCTTCCTCAGACCCGGCCGCATTTCCGGGTTGGACGTCAGCGACGAATCCCATCTCAACGAGCAGGGCGGCGGCATCGGCGCTGGGCTTACCCACGAAATCTTCCGGATTGACCGACGTGTTCGCATTGGTGGGCGACGGCGTCGGCGTTGGCGACGGGGTCGCCGATGGCGTAGCCGACGGGGTTGATGAGGGTGGCGCTGACGTGGTCGGGGCCGGTGCCGGGGTCTCGTTGTTCTGCGTGAACAGGGCGATGAGAGTTCCGGTGAGCACGATCACCAGCAGCGCGACGAGGGCGATCAGCGGCCAGGTCCACGGACTGCGCTTCTTCTTCTCCGCTTCGGCAGCGGCCGCGGAGGCCCGCGTGATGGGCGCGCCGGTGGCGGGCAGAACGGTCGTGGCCTGGTCGGACCCGGCACCGGGCATGAGCATGGTGGCGCTCGTGGCCGAGAGGCCGCCCAGAACGGACGGCACGGCAACCGCGGCTGCAGCGACGTCACCGCGACGCAAAGCGGATGCCGCGCGCGCCAGGTGGGCAGCAGACGCCGGCCGGTCGGCCGGGTTCTTGGCCAGGCAGGCGAAGACCAGATTGCGAACCGGCTCGGACACCGTCACCGGCAGGTCGGGCGCAATCTCGTTGATCTGAGCCATGGCAATCGCGACCTGCGACTCGCCCGTGAACGGACGACGTCCGGCCAGCGACTCGTACGCGACGATGCCGATCGAGTAGATGTCGGTGGTCGGCGATGCGGGGTGGCCGCTCGCCTGTTCCGGTGAGAGGTACTGCACGGTGCCCATAACCTGGCCGGTCGCGGTGAGCGGAACCTGGTCGGCGATGCGGGCGATGCCGAAGTCGGTGATCTTGACCCGGCCCTCCGGCGTGATGAGCAGGTTTCCGGGCTTGATGTCGCGGTGCACGAGACCGGCGGCGTGGGCGGCGTGCAGCGCGGTCGAGGTCTGCGCGACAATGTCGAGCACCTTGTCGGTCGGCAGAACGTGCTCGCGCTCGAGAATGGTTGACAGAGCTTCGCCGGGCACTAGTTCCATGACCAGGAAGGCGCTGCCGTCTTCTTCGCCGTAGTCGAAGACATTCGCGATGCCTTCGTGGTTGACCAGGGCCGCGTGGCGGGCCTCAGCGCGAAAGCGCTCGAGGAAACCGGGGTCGCCGAGATACTCGTCCTTCAAAATCTTGATGGCGACGCTGCGACCGATTACGAGGTCGGTGGACTTCCACACCTCCCCCATGCCGCCAATCGCAATGCGCGACTGCAGCTCGTATCGTCCCCCGAAGGTGAGGCCTGCTGTGGGTCTCATTTGTTAAGCACCGCCTCTAGTACTTTCTGTGCGACAGGTGCGGCAAGTTTGTTGCCGAACCCGGTTTGTCCTTCTCCTCCGCCGTCCTCGATCAGAACGGTGATGGCAAATTGTGGGTCGTCCGCCGGTGCGAAACCGGTGAACCAGAGTGTGAACGGATCGGTTGACCCGTTCTGCGCCGTGCCGGTTTTCCCCGCCACTTCGACCCCGTCTATTCTTGCATTGCTCGCGGCGCCATCCTGAACGCCGTTGATCATCATCGCGGTCAGTGTTGCGGCTGTTTTTTCGCTCATCACCCGCCCAAGTTCTGCCGGTTTGAAGGTTTGGATGGCGCTGAGATTGGGTGCGAGGATCTCCTGCACCAGGTTGGGCTGCATCACGACCCCCCCGTTGGCGATGGCGCCGCTGACCAGGGCCATTTGCAGCGGGTTCGCCCGCACGTCGTACTGACCGAAGGCTGACTGCGCGGTCTGCGGATCGTCGAGCCCGTCGGGGTACACGCTCTCGGTCACGCGCAGGGGAATGCTGAAGCTGCTGTTGAAGCCGAACTTCTCGGCGGTCTCCCGAATGGCCGTGTCGCCGAGCGCGACGCCCAATTCGGCGAACGGGATATTGCAGGACAAGCGCAGTGCTGTGGCGAGGGTGACCGTCTCACCGGCACCGCAGGTTGACCCGCTGGAGTTTTCAATCTTGCTCGTGGTGCCCGGCGCGGTGTACACGGCCGGGTTCGGAAAGGTGCTCTCCGGCGTGTAGTCGCCCGATTCCAGGGCGGCCGTCGTCACGACGAGTTTGAAGATCGACCCGGGCGGGTTGAGCGAATTGATCGCCCGGTTGATCAGCGGGTCGTTCTCGTCGGCCAGCAGGGCCTCGTAGCTCGCGGTGACCTCGGCGTTGTTGTGCACGGTGAGTAGATTCGGGTTGAAACTCGGCTTGGAGACCATCGCCAGGATGCGGCCGGTCGTCGGTTCGGTCACGACGACCGATCCGGTGTAGTCGCCGAGGGCGTCCCAGGCTGCCTGCTGGGCCACCGGATCGATGGTGACCTCCACGGCGGCGCCCTTCGGGTCCTGGCCGGTGACGAGGGCGCTGATCTTGTCGAAGAACTGTGAGTTGGACGTTCCGGTCATCTCGGCATTGAGGGCGAACTCCAGCCCGGTCGGTTCGCCGTTGATCGGAATGTATCCGGTGATCGGCGCATACAACTCGGGGTTGGTATAGGTGCGGAGAAATTTGTAGTCATCGTCGGCCGGCATGGACTGGGCGATCGGGTCGCCGGCGACGAGGATGGCGCCGCGCTCGACCTGGTAGCTGTCGTACAGCGTGCGGGTGTTGCGCGGGTCGGCCGACAGATTGTCGGCCTGAAAGGCCTGCACGATCGACGTGGAGCTGAGCAGGGCGATGAACATCAGCATCACGACGATGCTGACGCGCTTGAGTTCGCGGTTCACTAGACCACCAGCCTGGGTTGATTGCGCACTGTGTCGGAGAGCCGCAGCAACAGGGCCACGATAATCCAGTTGGCCACGAGCGAGGAGCCGCCGGCGGCCAGGAACGGCGTGGTCAGGCCGGTGAGGGGAATCACCCGGGTGACGCCGCCGATGACGATGAAGCACTGCAGCGCCACAACGAAGGCAAGGCCGACGGCGAGAAGCTTGCCGAAATCATCCTGACCGGCGAAGCCGATGCGGAATCCGCGGGCCACGAATAGAAGGTACAGGGCGAGGATGGCGAAGATTCCGGCGAGCCCGAGCTCCTCGCCGAGGCTCGCAATGATGTAGTCACTCTGCGGTACCGGGGTCAGTTCGGGCCGTCCCTGGCCCCAGCCAGTGCCGAGCAGGCCGCCCTTGGCGAGGCCGAACAGGCCTTGCACGAGCTGAAAGCTGCCGCCCTCAGCTTCATAGACTTTGGGGTTGAGCGCATCGAGCCAGTTGGTGAACCGGCCGTTGACGTAGTTCAGGGTCTGGCTGGCCAGCAGGGCACCGCCGAGGAACAGGCCCATGCCCATGATGACCCAGCTCGCCCGCCCGGTCGCGAGGTAGAGCATGACGAGGAACAGACCGAAGTAGAGCAGCGCGGTTCCGAGGTCGCGCTGGAAGATGATGACCGACATCGACAGGGCCCACACCACGAGAATCGGACCAAGGTCGCGCAAGCGCGGAAAGCGCGCGCCCAGAAACTTCTTACCGACCATGGAGAGACTGTCGCGGTTGCGCACGAGGTAGCCGGCAAAGAACACGGCGAGGGCGATCTTGGCGATCTCACCGGGCTGGAACGTGCCGAAACTGCCAAAGCCGATCCAGACCCGAGCGCCGCTGATTTCTTTACCCAGGCCGGGCACGAGCGGCAGAAAGAGCAACACCACACCGACGAGACCGAAAATGTAGGTGTAGCGAAACAGCACCCGGTGATTGCGGATCACGAGCAGCACGACGATCGCGCTGAAAATGGCCAGGGCGCTCCACACCGTCTGGCGCACGGCGGCGCTCGCCCAGCCGCTGTCCTGGTCGGCGATGTCGATGCGGTAGATCATGGCGATGCCCATGCCATTGAGCACCGTGGCGATCGGCAAAATGAAGGGATCGGCGTCGCGAGCGACAAATCGCAGCACCACGTGCAGGCTGATGACCAGAACCGACAGGCCGGTGCCGAGCAGCACCAGGGTCGGGTCGAGATCGCCGAGAGCGCCAAGCTGCACGAGCACGACCGCGCTCGCGTTGATGAAGCAGGCGATCAGCAGCAGGAACAGTTCGAGGTTGCGCAGTTTCTGCGGCAGGTGCAGACGACGCACCGGCTCGGTTCCCTGACGCGCTTGCAGAGCGGATGCTTTACTCAACGACCGCACCCTTCAGCCGTTCGACGATGGCCTGCGCATCCGCGAGGGAGCCGGCACTAATGGTCTGCTCGACCTGCTGGCGGTCGTAGACGCGCAAATCGGACAGGTTGATGTCGGTGGCCTCGTACACACTGGACAGCTTGATCGGGCCGATGTCCTGCTGGACGCCCTGGTAGATCGCGACGGTCGAACCCTCGGAGCCGACGAAATAGCGGGTTTGGGTCCACTGGTAGCTCAGGATGCTGGTGCCGACGATCGCGAGTACGAGCAGAATAACGCCGAACAGCCAGGTGGCCTTGCGGCGGCGCGCGCGGCGGGCATCCTCTTCGATCAGTTCGGAGAGGTAGTCCTGGGAATCGGGCTCGAAGTGCGTCTCGCGTACCGGGTGCAGCCGCAGGGCCGGGATGCGCAGTGCACGGTTGCGGCCGGGTTCCTCACCGAAGGCGAGCGGATTGGCCGCTGAGCCGACGACGACGGGACTGTCTGTGCGCGTGCTGCCGTCGCCCGCGCCAATGTCAACGATGACGACGGTGACGTTGTCTGGGGCGCCGCCGTCGAGGCTTTCCTTCACGAGCAGGTCGGCGACATCCTGCGCGTTGGCGCCACTGGCCAGGGCGGAGGCTATGCCGGTGTGCGAGACGACACCGGTGAGACCATCGGAGCACAGCAGCCAGCGGTCGCCGTCGATCGTGGCCAGGATCGACGTGTCGATTTCGGGGCTCGCCTCGACGTCACCGAGCACACGCATGAGCACGGAGCGGCGTGGATGCACCATGGCTTCGGCCTCGGTGATGCGGCCGCTGTCAACCAACCGCTGCACGAACGTGTGGTCGATGGTGATCTGGGAGAGTTCGTTGTCGCGCAGCAGATAGATGCGCGAGTCGCCGATGTGGGCGATCGCGACCTCGTTCTCGAGCACCACGATGGCGCTGACGGTCGTGCCCATGCCGGTGAGTTCGGCATGCTCGAACACGGTTTCGGCCAGCTGGGCGTTAGCGCCGATCAGGGCGGCCTGCAGGGCGAATTCGGCGTCCTGGGCACTCGCATAGGGCCTGTCGGCCTCGATAATACGTTTCGTGGCGATCGCCGACGCGACGTCTCCGCCGGCGTGGCCGCCCATGCCATCGGCGACCACGAACAGGGTGCGTCCGGCGTAACCGGAGTCCTGGTTATTGGAGCGAACCTTGCCGACGTGGGACGTGGCTGCGCTGTGACTTACCGTCGCCATGACTTACCGCCGAAGCTCGAAGCTGGTGGCGCCGATCTTCACGGTGGCGTTCAGGGGAATTTTGGTCGGCACGGTGACGCGGGTGCCGGCCAGGAAGGTTCCATTGGTGGAATCGAGGTCTTGCAGCATCCACTCGTCATGCCAGAGCATGAGTCGGGCGTGGTGGGTTGAGGTGTAATCATCGCGGATAACCAGGCTCGAGTCGGCCGAGCGGCCGATCGTGATGGTTTCGGTGCTGAGCGGAAACTCGGTGCCGGACTTCGGGCCGCTCGTGATGACGAGGCGCGTGGTGTTCTGGGCGGTGGCGAGTGCACCGTCGGCGGCCGGGCTGGCCCGCGCGATCGGGGCTGGTGCTGGGGTTGGTGCGGGGGCTGCAATGGGAGCGGCGGCGGGGAAGGCTGCGGCGGGGGCCGGCGCGGCGACATCCGTTTTCAGGCGGCGTACGCGCTGGCCGAACAGGTCACTGCGCAGCGCGTAGACGATGCCGAAGATGAACATCCAGAGCAGGAGAAGGAAGCCGATGCGCAGCACCAGCAGGGTCAGTTCGCTCACGTTCATGCGTTCGGCCCCCAGAATCCGCCCATGTCGTGGCGTTCGGTGGCGGGGTCGGTCGGTGCGGCCGCGCGCGGAGTCTCGTTGGAGGCCTGCGCGAGCACGCGGAAGACGATGCGGGTGCGGCCGATGGTGACGATCGAATCGGGTTCGAGGATGGCCTGGCTGACCGGGGCATCGTTGAGCTGGGAACCGTTGGTGGAGCCGAGGTCGCGCACCTGGGCGCGGGCGCCGTCCCAGATAATCTCCACGTGACGGCGGGAGGTGCCGGTGTCGTCGATGGTGATGTCGGCGTCGGAGCCGCGACCGATCACGGTGCGGGCCTTGACCAGCGGATGCCGGGTGCCGTTGATGTCGAGCACCGGGGTCCAGGCGACACTGGTCGCTACCGTGCTGGAGTCGATCTGCACCAAACCCTCGCTGAGGCTGCCGTCGTCTTGCAGGGTGATCACAATGCCGCCGGTGAACTGGTAGCGCTGCTCGGTGCCGTGTTTTTGCAGCAGGGCGGTGAGCTCATCGATAAGGGCCACGCCGAGCGCGCTCATGCGCGCGTAATCGGTGTGGGACATGCGCACGGTGAACCGATTGGGCGCGAGAATGCGATCCCGCGCGACAACCGCGGCTTTGGTGTCGAGCTCACGACGCAGCGCGGAGGTAATTTCCACCGGCTGCAAGCCCGATCGAAAGGTCTTGGCGAACGCTCCGTTGACGGCGCGCTCCAATCCCTTTTCAAAGTTATCCAGTATGCCCACAGGTCTCCCGATCCGGTCCGTTTGGCTATGAGCATGTTACTTGTCTCGGGTGACAACCCGCCTTGGAGGCGCAAACGGCACGAACAGTCATACTACCTGCGGAGGGTGCTGGACCGAATTCGGCGCCCATTATGGGCATTCCTTTGGACTTTTTTGGAGCGGATACGGTGCGCGCGGGTGTGCAAATGCGGGTGTGCAAATGCGGGTGTGCAAATGCGGGCGGGCGGATGCGGTGGGGGCTGGGCGGGCGGATCTGGTGGGTGCAGTCCAGCGGCGGCATCCGTTGGGAGTGCGCCCGATGTGGGTGCTTGCTCCGGTAATTACCGTAGCGGCCACCGATATCGGGCGCGATCACGCTCAATCTGGCCCCCACGGCCGGCGCGGCGCGCCGTCGAATGGCGCTGACCCCCCTCACAGTGTTAGCATTCCTAAGTTCGCGCGAGTGGCGGAATTGGCAGACGCGCTGGCTTCAGGTGCCAGTGTTCGAAAGGACGTAGGGGTTCAAGTCCCCTCTCGCGCACTGCGGGTGTTTCAGGAAATTGAGTTCTCGTTTTCATGAAATCCAAGCGAACAGGCCGGTTGAGTAGAAATACTCGGCCGGCCTTCGGTTTTTAAGGGTGTTGGCGGGGCCGATCTGGTCGGTTGAAGCGGGGTTGACCTTTTAAAAGCAGAAAGGCCTGCGGGTGGGCAGGCTGACGCTTTCGGTGCGCGGGTGGTTGGTGCTGGAGTAGGTTGTGGCCGTTGTTACTGCGGTGGTGCCAGGACCGGCAGGGTGCTGTGTGGGCTCAGTGGTGTTCCGGTGGCTTCTTTGCGGCGTCGTTCGCGGAAGAGCTTCTCGCCGAGGTCGAGTTCGGCGGCCTTCACGAAGAAGTCGTAGGTTTTACGCAGGTTCGCTGAGACGGCGGCGAGGGTGGCGGCGAGGTAGTTGAAGGCGAAGCCGCGGCCGGAGCGTTTGCTGACGTTGGCGAGGTCTTCGAAGTTTTTGGCCTTGAGGGTCTTGTTGGCGGATTCGACCAGGCTGCGCATACCGAAGTGCTTCTGGTGCTCCTCGGACTTATAGGCGAACTTCTGCAGGTGCTTCACGGCGAGGCGGGGGTCGCGGTTGCGTTCGGCGGGGGCTCCGGCGTCGAGCGGGATGGTGACGCTGACCGGTGTTGACGGTTTGGCGACGCGTTTGCCGCTGGCCCGGTCAATAGCCAGATTGAATCTGGGCACAACCGGCGTCTACCTTATTCACACAGCGGAGGACTGCAGCCCGCGGCCGCGTTGGCGGCACGTTAATGGAAGCGGCGTTGAAGAAAAGGCACGTCAGAGTAGCTCAATAACTTGACGGGCTCAGTAACCGGTAGTGGACTCGCGGATGATCAGCTCTGGCTTCAGCATGTGGGGGTGCATGGATTCGCCCTTAATAAGACCAAGGATCATTTTCAATACCTGTTCGCCCATTTCCGTGAGCGGTGACCGAACAGTGGTCAGTGGTATCGGTAACGCTCCAGCGATGGACACGTCATTGAAACCGATGATTGCTACGTCCTCGCCCGCCCTCAGCTTCTTCTCGCGCACGGCTCTCAAGGCCCCTATCGCGGCAAAGTCATTCACGGCAAAGATTGCTGTCGGTCGTGGAGACAAATCCAATAGTTGTCGAGCTGTTTCGTAGCCAGCCTCAACGTCGAACCCCGAGAACAAGACGCGGTCCTCCGCCAGACAGAATCCAGACTCTGAGTATGTCTTGCGAAATCCGGCAGTTCGATCGATCCCAGTACTGGCATACGTTTCGCCGGCGATTACTGCTGCGTTGGTGTGTCCGAGGGACAGAAGATGCCGTGCTGCCAGTTGGCCACCCAAGACATCGTCACACGTTACTGACGGATAATTTCCGGAACGCCGGCTTACCAGTGCAAACGGAATCTTGCGGTTGCGTAGAGATTCAGCCAGCGGGTCGTCGATCCGGCCGTCTCCCAAAATGAGCCCATCAACCCTTCTCCCAATAAGCATTTCGGCGCGTTCGGCGCGTTGAATCGGATCGTCTGAACTGTTGGCAACAAAGACGTTGTAGCCGTGCTCCCGCGCGGTCTCTTCAATGCCTTGATAAATCGTCGCTAAAACTAGGTCGGTGAGCCTCGGCACGAGGACACCGATTAGATGGCTACGGCTTGTGCGAAGTCCCGTCGCATGAGGGTTTGGCACGTAACCGAGTTCTCGGGCCAACAGTCGAATTCTGGCGGATGTCGCTTCAGATGCACTCCGAACGCCCGGAGTTTGTGACTGCGATAGCACTCGCGAAACAGTTGTGACATGCACTCCTACAATTTCCGCAATAGTACGCAGGGTTGGGCGGCCCGACGCGTCGGAATACGGTAGAGGTTTGTCTCTCCAGTTCATTGTCCTTTCACCTGCGTCCGTCGCTCGAAGTCGAGAGCGGAGTGCTTGACGTCATTCCAGCCGGGTATTGACATGAGCTTCAAGGTACGGCAATCTTTCAGAAAACGATAGGGCCAATCGTTAGGGCAGAAACTGTGGCACGGATGGCTGCGGGCACGATTGTGGGTTGTGCAGATACTGCAGGCTCGCGTGGCCTCATGCACCGTTGGTGCGGCCTTCGATGGCTCCCGCGATCCGAGTCAAGCTGGTAGTGAACTCATGGACCTCTGTGCCAGTGCGAAGACGGAGGCCCACGTTCGTTAATATTCACTGATATCCGTCATCTTGGAACAACCAAGTCACACAGCAACAGTCAACATAAGGAAATTTCAATGACCACCAAACCCGCTCCCATGAGCCTCGTTCGCGCCGCGGCAATTCAGTTTGACCCGCAAGTCGGCCTCGAAAATAGGGCGATTAATCTCGCTAACACCCTTCGCCTCATTAATGAAGCAGCCGATGGCGGAGCTAATCTCATTGTTCTGCCTGAACTCTCCAATACGGGCTACTCCTTTCGAACGAGAGAAGAGGCATATGCACACGCGGAGGTGGTCCCCGAGGGGAAGTCCACGACAGCATGGATCGACCTGGCACGAGAGCGCAACCTGTACGTCGTTGCGGGTATCGCCGAAGTTGACGGAGTGCTTCTGTTCGACACCGCTGTACTCATTGGCCCGGCTGGATTTATTGGAAAGTACCGAAAGACCCACCTGTGGGATCGAGAAAAGTTGATCTTCACTCCGGGCGACTCACTGCCCGTCTTCGAAACCAAGATTGGCCGCATTGGGCTGCTCGTGTGTTGGGACATCTGGTTTCCGGAGGTGCCGCGAATTCTCGTCGGGCAGGGCGCGGACATCCTTTGTAGCGTCAATAACTGGGCAGTGACACCACCGCCCCTATTCGATAACGCGGGACACTGCATGGCCGCCTATCTCACCATGTCTGCGTCACACGTCAACAACGTTCCGATTATCGCTGCAGACAGAGTTGGTGTAGAACGGGGCGGGAAGTTCCTCGGGTGTTCTCTGATCACCGGCACCAATGGGTGGCCAGTAGGCGAGATCGCTGACGCAGAAAAGGAGACGATCGTTTTCGCTGATCTCGACGTTGTTGCCTCGCGGTCGGCCCAGATCTGGAATAGCAACAACGATCTGGCACGCGATCGGCGAACAGACCTCTACGCCCCGCTCCTCGGCTACTCCGGCGGTGACCTGCTCCCGCGTTAAGTCAGCTGGTGCGATCGGCGTGCCGCTCGGAAGAGTTCGATCGCGCCCTCGGCGGGGCCAACATCAGCCTCGTCCACGGCGTAGCTGGGGATCTCTTTCTCATCTGAGGAAAGGAAAAATATAACTCATTTTCATTAACCCAATCGTTTGTGCTACATTCCGATTGCGGTTGCACAATCGTTTGGCTAAACAGCGTTTTAAATGGTTCTAAATCAATCACTTACATCACGACGTACCCAGGAGAAAGACAAAGATGTCTAAAAATCAAACAGCAGGATCGCCAAATCGACGAAACAGGTGCGTTGCTGGTGTTGCGCTTCTTGCAGCCACAGTATTTGGACTGACAGCGTGCACCCCATCCGGATCTGACGAAGGGGCAGCTTCAGCCGTGACGGTGGGAGCAGTCCAAGACCTTTCTGGTGGTCTTGAGATCTATGGGCAGCAACAGCTGGACGCCTCAAAGCTTGCCATCGCTGCAATCAACGCGGCCGGTGGCGCCGCCGGATCCGAGCTGAATCTGTCAGACAAGAATACTCAGTCCCAGGATGCGCTCAACGTGCAGTATGCCCGCGACCTCATTCAGAGCGAAAAGGCACCCGTCGTCGTCGGAGCATTGACCAGTTCGGCGCGTGAAGCTATGCGGCCGCTGTTCGCAAGTGGACAGTCGCTCTACTTCTACCCTGCGCTGTATGAAGGGGGTGTCTGCGACGCGAACACTGTCATTACCGGTCCCTCGGCATCGCAGCAGATTCAGCCTCTCATTGACTACTCTCTGAAAAACCTGGGCACGAAGTACTACATTGTCGCCCCGGACTACAACTTCGGATCCATTTCCACCACGTGGTTCGAGACATACATCACTGCCGGTGGTGGAGAGGTCGTTGGTTCTGAGCTAGTCCCACTTGACGTCAGCAACTATTCGAGCACGATCAGTAAGATTCAGGCGACCAAGCCAGACGTCATCGTCTGGCTTCCGGTTGGCGCGGCTCAGTCGGGCTTCGCCGCTCAGTTCGCAGCGGCAGGCCTGAAAGATCAGATGACCCTGATCTCTACCAACTACGGTTCGGGTAACCAGCAGCTCGCCGTATCCGCTGAGGCCGGCGAAGGAATCATTGCCGCTCTTGATTACGTCCCCGGGATTGACAACCAGGCAAACACTGATTTTAAGGCCGCCTGGGATACGGAGTTCGGTAAGGGAGCAAACGAAATCCACGAGAGTGGGGCTAACACCTGGATTGCCTGGAAGCTCTGGTCTGAAGCTGCAAACAAGGCAGGTTCTACGGAGCCAGCAAAGGTGCTGGAGGCCCTGCGGAGCGGTATGACAATCGATTCTCCTGCAGGTCAGGTCACTTTTGATCCCAAAACTAACCACCTCATCCGTCCGATGTACATCGTTCAGCAAAACTCAACTCAGGGCTTCGACATCCTCGAAACTGTCGATGCAGTTGTTCCTGAATATGAGCAGTCGGTGTGTGACCTGATGTCCGAGTCGACGACTAATCAGCAGTTCGTACCCGAAGGTTAACCTTCGGACCACTGAATCGAATTAGGAGCTCACAATCACCATGGACCAAATCACTACTGTCACTATTGCCTTGATCTCAAGTATGTCGGTGCTCATTTTGACCTCGGCAGGACTTGCTGTGGTCTATGGGTTCATGGGGATTGTGAATTTTTCTCAAGGCGCCTTCATTATGCTGGGTGCTTACGTACTCCTCGTCGTTGACACCCTGGGAGCCCCTCTCCTCGTTGCCGTCTTGATTGCGGCAGTGGTGACGGGGCTCCTCGGAGCTGTTGTGTATTCCGTGCTCATCCGACCCCTCAAGCACCGAGCGCTGGAAAGCATCCTTGTCACTTGGGGCTTTGGCATCATCTTGACGCAAATCATTATTATCGTTTTTGGGCCCGTCAGTTCTAACGTCTCAGCCCCACTGGGATCCTTCCAGATAGGCGACTACTCCACCTCCTGGTACAGCGTGGTCGTGATCGGTGCAGCCGCACTGATGATGCTGGCGTCCTACGTTCTCTTTACACGAACACGGTTCGGCCTTCGGGCGAATGCAAGTATCCAGGTTCCTGAGATGGCCCTTGCCTTAGGAATCAGAACCGAACGCGTGAAGGCGACAACCTTTGGAATTGGTTGCGCGCTAGCTGGCGCAGCAGGAGCTATCGTAGCGCCACTGTATTCGATTACGCCCCAACTGGGTGACATCTTCATTGCAAACTCCTTCCTCACCGTCGCAGTCGGCGGGCCGCTCCCCGTTACCGGTCTGCTTGCGGCCGGTTCTGTGCTGGGAATCGCGCAAGGAATAACCGCCACGGCATTCAGCATTCTCATCGGACAGGTCACTCTTCTAGTGACCGCAATCATTTTGCTTCGCATTTTTGGCCGGGGATTCTCGGCAAATTGGCGCAAACGGGTGTGATGCGCCCGCCACCAAACTCGTTCATTGACTACCGGAGACAAAGATGATTCCTACCCTTCCCAAATCAACGGATAGAGGGCTCAGCGCCGCCCTCGGACGGTGTCGCTTGTGGGGCAAGACATCCCCCTCGTTCCCTGTCTTGACAGTGGCAGCTGTAATCTTGATTTTCGGTATCGCACGACAGGGCGATATGGCTAGTCACCTCACACTCTGGATGACTTCCGCTCTCCTAGCATTGAGCCTTCAGTTCATCTGGGGGAATGTGGGCATCCTCAGCTTCGCTCAGGCCGTGTTCTTCGGGGTAGGAGCATATGTCTATGGAGTCTTGAGCATCAATTTCGGAGTTCAGGGCTCAACGTTAGTATGGGGAATTCCCGCAGGAATTGTCGCCGCCACGTTAGCAGCCGGCCTGGGATATTTCATTTTCTACGGAAAATTGAACGATATCGCAGTCGCCATTATCACGTACGCATTCACGCTTATATTCGCGGCACTTGCTTCGGGCTTCTCTTTCCAGCTCGGTTCGGCATCGATCGGTGGAGCAAACGGACTCGTTGGGATCATGCCTATGGCATTCGGGTTCGGCGACAACTATGTTGTGGCGTCCCCTCTGACAGGATTCGTAGTCACTCTTGTTTGCGCCACGGTCACTTGGCTGATTTTGACGCGGCTGCGACACGCTCGGTACGGTCGGGTTCTCAACGGTATTCGTCAAAACGAAGATCGTTCATCGTTAATTGGTTACGACATCAGACTATTCAAGGTCAGTTCTTTCGCCCTCGCGGGGGGAGTGGCAGGAATCGCCGGTTCGCTGTTTGCGGCGTGGTCGCAGTTCGTAAATCCGGGACAGTTCAGTGCTCAGTCTGCAACTTTGGTCGTGATTTGGGTGCTGGTCGGCGGGCGTCGCAGCCCCGTCGGTTCTGTTGTGGGCGCAATTCTTATCTCGGCAGTTCAGTTCTATTTCGGTTCAAGCGATATAAGCCAGTACGTGGCTCTTGTCCTCGGTGGCTTGGTTGTTCTCGTCATCCTGGTGGCTCCCGACGGCGTTGCGGCGCTCACTCGAAAGGCGTGGCGGTCGGTAGTCAACCGCAACTCGAGTGCTCCCGGCCGGCCGGTCACGACCGCGCCCGTTGATCGTGCTGACCGTGTTGAACCAAAACCTGTTGCTGTAGCGCCCTTGGGGAACCACGGCCGAAGCGAAAATTCATTGCTGACTGTTCGCGGTGTAAGCAAGTCGTATGGCGGTGTGAAGGCGGTTCGTAGCGTTGACTTCACCCTCAAGCGCAACGAGATCAAATGCATAATCGGTCCCAATGGTGCGGGTAAAAGTAGTCTGTTCGGACTGCTTTCAGGACGCATTCGACTCGACGAGGGCTCCATCGTGTTTGATGGACATGACATTTCCAGTCTTCCATCCTTCAAACGGGCCCGTTTGGGACTAGGAATCAAGTTGCAGACAGCGAGCTTCTTTCCTGAACTCACTGTGCGGGAAAACATAAGCCTGGCCGCCCGTGGCGAGCTCGAACGTGCTCGTGAAGCCCTCGTCGAAAACTGTATCGTCGAGGCAGGGCTCACAGAAGTGCGGGATGTCGAAGCGTATTCGCTTTCACATGGCCAGCAGCAGTGGCTAGAGATTGGAATGGTCCTCGCGCAAAAGCCGACGTTGATTCTCCTGGACGAACCGGTCGCGGGTATGACGATTGGTGAGCGAACACAGACTGTGAACATGATTCACCGGCTTGCACAGAGATGCGGCGTCGTGGTTGTCGAGCACGACATGGGCGTCGTTGAAGAACTCGGCGGTGACGTCATTGTGATGCATGAAGGACAGATTCTCCGAACCGGCCACATTAGCGATCTGCGTCACGATGACGCCGTTATGGACGCATACCTTGGGCGTGAAGCCGCAGAGCACGGCGCCACCCCCACGAAACCGAACCTGGAGCTTTGATCAAAATGGTGACACAGAAGCCGGTGCTTGATATCCGTGGACTGTCAGGAGGCTACGGAAAACTTCGAGTCGTTGACGGCGTGGATATGACAATTTCTGAGAACGAAGCCATCGGCCTTATCGGCCGAAATGGATCAGGTAAGACGACGCTCCTCAAAATAATCATGGGCCTCCTCCCCGCTCAGACTGGTTCTATTTCGATTGCCGGCGAGGATCTCTCCCGGAAAGGCGCATGGACACGGTGCCCACGCGGCATCGGCTATGTCCCTCAGGGCCGGTTGGTGTTTCCCCGTCTTTCGGTCGAGGACAACCTTGCGCTGGGTGCCACGTCAGTCAAGGGCAAAATTTCTGATTCGTACGAATCTGTTTATGAACTCTTCCCCGTCCTTCACGCCATCAGGACCCGGCGCGCCGGAGCCCTGAGCGGCGGGCAACAGCAGATATTGGCTATTGGTCGCGCGCTCATGTCGAAGCCCAAGCTTCTCATCTTGGACGAACCGACTGAGGGTATCCAGCCGTCCATCATCATCGAAATTGCCGAGTCGTTGAAACGTCTGTCACGCGAGAGCGGAGTGGCCCTGTTGGTGGTCGAACAGAGACTCGATTTCTTGAATCGAGTCGCAGACCACGCCCACATTATGGATCGTGGCTCGATTGTTGAACGACTCCCCTTTGACGAGCTCTCCAGAAGTCCCGAACTCCAGCAGAAGTACCTCGGCGTTTAGCATGGGTGAAACAGGCGTGAGCACGATCGACACATTCGGTGTTCTTCCAGCTGGGGTGAACGCAGCGGTGGCACTCTCTTATTTGCATCGGGTTTTGGCTGCAATTGAGACCGAGAATCGGTCGACAAAAGCACTCATCTCGCTAACGGAGTCTGAGGCGGAGGAGGACCTAGAACGCGTGCTTTCGGCACGGCATTCCGGATCTCCGCTCCCACTCGATGGCCGCTTCTTCGTCGTGAAAAATAATATTGACGTTGGAGGAGTTCCCGGAACGTTGGGCTCTGAGCATTTCTCTCATCGAATACCTGAGCATGACGCTGACGTCGTGCAGAAGTTTCGTGAAGCCGGAGCAATTCTGGTCGGTGTGGCAAACATGCACGAACTGGCTTTTGGCGCAACCAGCGAGAACGCCTACTTCGGCACAGTGCAAAATCCGTGGGACATTACCCGCAATGCGGGTGGCTCGAGCGGTGGATCGGCAGTCGCGGTAGCACTGGGTTGGGTCGACTTTTCACTGGGTACTGACACAGGCGGATCGGTGCGATGCCCAGCAGCCATTGAAGGTGTCTCCGGGCTGCGTCCGACCTTTGACGAAGTCAGCGCTCACGGAGTGTATCCGCTCGCTCCCAGCTTTGATACCGTCGGTCTTTTTTCGAGGACCGCTGTCGACTTGGAACTGCTGTTAGATATCGCTGTAGGCGTGGAATCACGCCATGGAACCGTTGGTCCCACCCCATTGAGGATTGGGATTCCGACGGGGGGCTATTTCACAGAGGGGGTGGGCTCCGGCGCAGCGCAAGCACTCATGGACATGGGGCGTGTTCTCGAACGTTCAGGCGCGGCCACGCTCGTTGACTTCGACCTCCCGGACGCGAAAAGAAGCGACTACGTGTCCCGCATGATTGTGCGCGCTGAAGCCTGGCGCGTCCATGGCGTTGGATTTGAAGAAGACTCCAGTGGGTTTGGCGCGGATGTTGCAAGCAGATTGCAACTGGCAAAATCGATCGACTCTGCGGAGGAGGCTTCATTATCGGACGAAAGGGTAGAACTTACCAAGAAGATTGATGACATTTTTGAGTACGTCGATGTGATTTTACTGCCCACTGTTCCGCGCGCCCCCAGTTTGCTCGGCCCAGTCGATCCGTTGAAATCGACGGAACAAAACTTGGCTTTCACGTATCTCTGGGGTCTCGCAGGACTTCCAGCGCTCTCAGTTCCGTGCGGGTTTGACGATGGAATGCCTATCGGCGCTCAACTGATTTCACGTCGTGGTTCTGATCGGATGCTGTGCCGATTGGGAGCACACTATCAAGAATTGACGAATTGGCATCTGCGCAGACCGAGCGGATTCGGCGCACTTCACAATTCCTCCTCAAATGAGTAGGCGGTCGAACCCTCTACAGCTCGGGCAGTTTACCCATGGAGCCCACGAATAGTGGATGAGTTGAGACCGCCGTTGAGGCGCGTGCGAGGCTAGGATTTAAAGTCGTGAGAATCGACTAGAACTGTATTTCAAAGGAGATCGTCATGGGCGTTGAGCAGGGCCGGCCCATAACGCTGCGAACGATCGCAGAAGAAGTTGGTGTTCACGTATCAACAGTGTCTCGGGTGTTGACGGCAACAGACACAGACCCATCCCGCTGGGCTGCACCGGAGACTGCCAAGCTCATTCGGGATACCGCCCGCGACCTCGGATACCACAGGAATGTTTATGCGTCTACCCTGCGTACTGCACGGTCGAATCTCGTCGGGGTCATCGTTCCTCGACTCCAAGATTATGTTCTGGCCACCGTTTATGAAGGCATCGAGGAAGCGGCGATTGAAAATGGTCTCTTCACCTTTGTCACCAATTCGCTCGACCGCGAGGAAGACCAGCGAACCCGCACGGAAATGATGCTTGAACGCCGTGTTGGCGGCCTGATATTCGGTGACGCCCACCTCGACAATCCCTTCCTCGATGAGATCCGGTCGCGGGGAGTGCCGACGGTTTTGGTCAGTCGGCACTCCGGTGACCACATTTCGGTTACATGCAACGACTACTTGGGAGGTCGGCTGGTCGGCGAACATCTCCTGGCTATTGGACGCCGTGAGGTGGCGATCCTCGCGGGAATGCCTTTCGCGTCAACGTCGCAGAATCGCACGCAGGGCGTCATCGATGCCTATCGTGATGCCGGCATAGAGATTCCGCGGGAACGAATTGTGTACAGCGGCTTCGATGCGGCAGGCGGTCGGGCAGGCGCTGAGGCCATACTCGCGAGTAATAACTACCCGGATTCAATTTTCGCAACGAATGACTTCGCAGCCATCGGCGCTCTAGGAGTGCTGAGGGATCGTGGACTCACCGTTCCCGATGATGTGGCACTCGTTGGGTACAACGACATTCCCTTAGCGCGAGAAATGATGGTGGCGCTCACGACCGTGCGTTCTCCCATGCACCAAATGGGCCGTCGCGCACTGGAAATGTTGGTCTCAGTAATGGATGGAAAGGCCGTCAGCTCCGTGCAGCTCGACCCAAAACTGATCATCCGCATGTCAACAAGCGTCCTCGCCGGTCGAGCCGACGAAACCAGCTGATTGAGCGACTCCTGAGACGAGCGAGTGACTGAACCACCAGACCTACTCCCACTCTTATAGACCTGCCTGAAGCGTCCCTGATTTCCTGCCCCCATCTTTCCAGCTAGGGGATTCGGTCATGCCCAGAAAAACCCAGTCGGAGTTTATGAGCGAGCGGTTCGTGTGACGCTTGATCGTTTGAAGGTCCACCCCTCGACGTGAGCGGCGTGCGGAATCTGGAGCTGGTCGTCGCCGGCCCTGAGATGGCGGTGGGCAATCTGCTGGCCGACGGGCCGATCCGGGTGTGACCTGCCGGGACGCCGTGGCCTGAGCGGGCACGGCTGATTGAGTATTAGAGCCTCTGAGCCCCACCCGATCGTGCGGTTGAGCCCCATCGATCGTGCGGAAGAGCACCAGTGGTGGTGTGGCTCAGCACCACAGGTGCTCCCCGTCAC